>URKC01000041.1:0-19283 GCA_900548295.1 uncultured Collinsella sp. | reverse complement strand
CGAGGACAACGGCTCGCTCTACATCGCCTCCTCCACGGCCCAGGTACTCGCCGACCTGCCCGATTCGGTCGACAAAATCGAGGTCAAGGCCCTGACCACGCCGGAGAACGACCTGGCCCGTAAGGCCGCCGCGAACCCGGCCGCGCTGAGCCAGGAGGAATGGGAGACCTGGTACTGCACCGCCTACCCGAGCTCGATCGCCTATCAGATCGAAGAGGTGATTCCGGGCGCGGTGGCCAAGCAGGTGCGTCAGGTGGCCGCGTTGCAGGGCAATGTGCTGCAAAAGACGCAGGCCGTGATGATTCTGATGACCGTGCTGAGCCTGATCGCCGCAGCCGTGGCCGTGGCCAACCTGATGGTCGCCTCGATCGGCGAACGGTCGGGCGAGCTGGCGTTGCTCAAGGCGCTCGGTGCCACCGATGCCGCGGTATCCCGCCTGATGCTGGCCGAAACGGCGGCAATCTCGCTGCTGGGCGCGATTGTGGGCGCGCTGCTCGACCATCCGGGACTCGCGCCGAGCATCATGATCGTCTATGTGTTCGCCGTGCAGCTGTGCGCATTCTTTACCTGGAGCCGCCTGTATTGCCTGCTGAGCTCGGCTGCTGCCGTGGCGCTCTACAACTATTTGTTTGTCGACCCGCGCTACTCGTTGTCGCTCATCGACCGCGTCTATCCCGGCATGTTCTTTATCATGTTTGTGGTCTCGCTCGTGTCGAGCTCGATTGCGCTGGCCCTGCGCCGCGCCTTGGCGCAGGCTGCCGCCAGCGACCGTCGCACGCAGATGGTGCTCGAGACCAACCGCATGCTGCAGCGGTGCGGCGATCAGCAACAGATTGTGCATGCTATGGCAACGCAACTGGCGCGTCTTTCGGACTGTCCGGTCGTGTGGTATAGCGCCGATCCGGAAGACGATGACCTGCTGCCGCGCACGATGTACACGGCCGTGGGCGATGCCGCGCCGGTGCACCAGCTAGCGCCCCAGATGCCGCCACGGCTCTCGGCATCCGCCTATGTGGGAACGCCGCTCGATGCCACCTATGGCGGCTCGGCGTTCTTTGGCATATACCTGACCGTGCACTCGGGCGACACCATGGTGCGCGCGGGTGATCCCGACTCGGTGGTGGGGGTGCTCGCCATTGTCGCCGAGCCCGATGCGCTGACGCCCGAGGAGCGGACGCTTGCCGATGCCATCGTGAGCGAAGGCGAGCTGGCGCTCGATCGCGCCCGCGCCATGGAGGCCCGCGAGGAAGCGGCGGTGCTCGCTAAAAACGAGCAGCTGCGTGCCAACTTGCTGCGCTCCATCTCGCACGATCTGCGCACGCCGCTTACCAGCATTTCGGGTAATGCCGACGTGCTGCTCGACCAGGGCTCGACCGGCACGGCCGTGCTTGACGACCAGACGCGCCGCGGCATGCTCCTATCCATTCGCTCGGACGCGCAATGGCTCAACGCCACCGTCGAGAACCTGCTCGCCATCACCAAGCTCGAGGGCGGCGGCATGCATCTGTCGACTACGCTCGAGCTTATGGACGATATCGTCGAGGAGGCGCTGCGCCACGTAAACCCGGCCGTGCGCGAGCACGACCTTAAGGTGGTGGCGTGCGATGAGCCGGCGCTCGTCAACGTCGATGCGCGCCTGATGGTGCAGCTGGTGGTAAACCTGGTGAACAACGCCATTACCTACACGCCCGCGGGCTCGCATATCGTGATTTCGATTAGCGTCGACGGCGGGTGCGTGAGGTGTTCGGTCGCCGACGACGGCCCGGGCATTGCGCCCGAGGACCGCGAGCGCATCTTTGAGTCGTTCTACACCGCCAACCATGGCCTGGCCGACAGCTGCCGCAGTGTGGGCTTGGGACTATCCCTGTGCCGCTCCATTATGTTGGCACATGGCGGTAGCATAGAGGTTGCCGCGGCGGATCCACACGGTTCGGTCTTTACGATTGAGCTTCCCGCCGCCGATGTTTCGTTTGATAAGGAGTAGCGCCGTGCCGAACTCTGCCGCAAAACCGCTCATCTTGGTCGTTGAGGACGATCCCGCCGTCCGCAACCTTATCGTTGCCGCGCTCGAGGCACACGGCTTGCGCCATATGGCGGTGGAGACCGCCCACGCCGCCATTGCCGCCGCCTCGTCGCAGGCGCCGAGCATTGTGCTGCTCGATCTGGGCCTGCCCGATATGGACGGCGTCAAGGTGGTGGAGTCGGTGCGCGCGTGGTCGGGCATGCCGATCATCGTGGTCTCGGCACGCAGCGAGGACGCGGACAAGATCCGCGCGCTCGATGCCGGTGCCGACGACTACCTGACCAAGCCGTTTTCGGTCGAGGAGCTGCTCGCGCGCATTCGCACGACGCTCAGGCGCCTTTCGTATGCGCAAACGGGCGGCGTTGCCTCCGAGGGCTCGTTCGATACCGGTGAGCTGCATATCAATTTTGATGCCGGCATCGCCACGATGGATGGCGAGGAGCTGCATCTGACGCCGATTGAGTACAAGCTTTTGTGCTTGCTGGCGCACAACGCCGACAAGGTGCTGACGCACCAGTTTATCTTGCACGAGATTTGGGGCACGGCGACCAAGAGCGACCTGGCGAGCCTGCGTGTCTTTATGGGCACGTTGCGTAAGAAGATCGAGTCCGACCCCGCGCATCCGCGTTACATCCAAACCCATGTAGGCATTGGCTACCGCCTGGTCACCCAAGGCTAGATCGCCAACCACCATCCCAATATGAGTTGCGGTGAAATACGGTCTAAATTTGCCTAATTCCAGGCAAAACAGTCCGTATTCCACCGCAACTTTGTTATCTGCCCTTAGGCTTGCTGGCGTAGAACTTCTTCTTTTTGGGCTTGCCGGCGGGGGAGGGTTTGCCGGCAAAGTTGGACTTGCCGTTGCCGGCCTGCGCGTGCGCGGGTACTGCCGCACGGGGCTTGCGGGCCTCGGGGTTGCGCAGCTCCTCGGTTCGCTCGGCAATTTCCTCGGCGCTAAAGCCGACCTCGGCCATGGCGTCCTCGATGGGCAGGCGGCGCACGATATAGCAATGGTGCACCTTCTGGTTGCGTGCGAAGTCCTCGGGGATGGTCTGCGCCGTAATGTCCTCCAGCACCACGCCCGCGCGTGCGAGCTTGCGTGTCTCGGGGCGGAAGCCTCGCAGGTTGCAGCTAAAGATGGCATGGCCGCCCTGTGCGAGCAGGCGCGATACGCCGGCCAACAGCTCAACATGGTCGCGCTGGACATCCCAGGTGCGGCGGCCCATCTTGGACGAGTTCGAGAACGTGGGCGGATCGACAAAAATCAGGTCCCAGCGGTTGCGCGTCTGGCGCTGGTCGCGAATCCAGGCGAGCACGTCGTCGCGCACAAAGTGATGCTGCGGACCCACAAAGCCGTTCTGGCGCATGTTGCGCTCGGCCCAGTCCAGGTAGGTGTTGGAGAGGTCGACCGTCACGGTTTCCTCGACGCCGCCGTCGGCCGCATAGCAGGTAGCGGTGCCGGTGTAGGCGAACAGGTTGAGGAAGCGGCGTGCCTGCTTGGCGTGCTCGCGCACCAGATCGCGCGTGACGCGGTGGTCCAAAAAGATGCCCACGTCCAGGTAGTCGTCAAAGTTGACGGCAAAGGTAAGACCGCCTTCCTCGATGAGCGGCAGGCGACGGCGCGCGATGTTGGCGCGCTCGCCCGAGCCGCCCTTGCCGGCGCCCTGCTTGCCGTACTGCGAGCCGCCGCGCGAACGCATGCGGGCCTTGGCGTGCACGTGCTCGGCCGGAACATCCAGGATGCGCGGCGCGATGGCCAAGATATCGAGCATGCGGGCCTGGGCCAGCGCCGGGTCGATGGTCTTGGGTGCGGCGTATTCGGCGATGACGAGCCAGCGGCCCGGAGTCTGCGGGCAACCCTCGTACAGATCGATGGCGGCGGAGTAGTCGGGCAGGTCGGCATCGTAGACGCGGTAGCAGCTCACGCCCTCGCGCTTGGCCCACTTGCGGCGCAGGCGTGCGTTCTTGCGCAGGCGGTTGGCGAACTGCTCGGACTCGGGGATGAGCACGGGCAGCGGCTTGCCGTCGCCCAGGTCGAGCGTGGCAGCGGGCTCGGGCATAGGGGTGTTGGCGGCCTCATAATCGACATCCGCGGCCTCACCCTCGGTATCCGCGCTGGTCGCAGCCTCAAATGTCGCGGCGACATGATCGAGCGAGGGCCAAACCTCAATAGTCGCCTCTTCGTTGTTGGGCATGACGGCGATGGAGCGCGCGGGCTCGGCGTGGAGCGCGCGGGCCAGCAAGCCGTCGCGGGTGAGTGCGGCGACCGGCGCCGCGGCAAACTCGGGCGCGCGGCGCAGCTCGCCGACCAGCGTCATGGCGTCATGCATGAGCGAAAGCGGCGTCTCGGTCGTATCCGCGACGAGGACGGCACCGGCGACGGCGCCCGCGTGGTCCAGTACGGTGGCGGACTTGGCGGCGCAAAAATCGACAAAGCGCTTGTAGCCGGCACATTTAACCATGCGCTCAGCGGTCTTGCGGGCGGCGGGGTCAACATCCACGGCAACGATGCGCGCCTGGCGCTCGCGCGCTGCCGCCTCGCGCTCGCGCGCCTCGGCAAGCAGCTGCTCCCACAGGGCGGCGTCGTGCAGCTGCCAGCCCTCAAAGCCCCAGCGCTCGCGTGCGGCGCCCGGGGCGCGGTCGGTTAGGATATTCACTGCCTCCAGCAGCAGGCCGCCGCCGGCGCACGAGGCGTCGACCAGTGTGGGTAGAGCCTCGTTCTCGTAATCATCGGCCGTCAGCTCGCGCTCGCACAGTGCGGTCCAGCCGACCTGCGCCAACACCAGGGCGGCGTAGTCGGGGCGTAGCACGTGCGCGCCCTCGCCGGCGCGGGTCGCGGCGGGCGGCAGGCGCTTGAACAGCGGGTCGCCCGAAAGGTCCAGGTTGATGCTCGCGCGGCGCTGACGCAGCGAAAGCAGCAGGTGAACATCGGGGTCGGCGGCATCGACATCGGCGCGACGGCCCGTGGTCTCGGCCAGACGGTCGCATAGCGCGTCCTTGGCGCGCAGGGCCGAGAAGCGCGTGTTGCGCAGCTGCTCGGTCACGCCGCGGGCGGTAATGGCGATGGTGGCGCCGGGGCGGACGATGCTCTCCCAGGCGATGTCGTAAACGCCGTCGTACAACTCATCGGCATCCTGCGCCTCAAAGCGCCCAAGCACCACAAACACGCGGCTGGCCAGGCGCGACCACAGGCAGGCGCGGTAGCCTTCTTCGAGCTCGCCCTCAAACGTAGCGCGGCCCTTCAGGCGGCGGACATGCGAAAGCCCGAGCCGCTTGAGCTCGTCGGCGAGTGCGGATTCAAAGCCCTCGGGGCAGCTTGCATAAAATTCCATGGGTGACCTCTCTGGTTGCGTCGCTCCATTATATGATGGATGCTTCGTTTGCCCTTATCCTCGAAAGGAACTCATATGATTGATGCGTGCCCCGATTCCGCCGTGCTCTTTTTTGACGTGGACGGCACGCTGACGTCGTTCGATCCCGACGATATGACCGATAAGGACTTCAATGCAGTCCATCCGTCGAAGGCTGTTGTCGATGCATTTGGTCGACTGCGCAATGCGGGTCACCGGGCATTTATCTGCACGGGTCGCCCCTTGTGGCTGATTGCCGATGGCCTGCGTGCACTGAACCCGGCGGGTATCGTTGCCATGGCGGGGGCGACGCTCGAGGTCGAGGGCCGCGTGGTGCATGAGGACTGCTTTGACGAGGACGTTATCGCGGAGCTCGTGCGTCGTATTACTGTGGCGGGCGGCGAGGCGTTGTTCGAGACGAACGGTGCCACCTATTCACTTGAGCCAGTTGGTGTCGAACAGTCATTTCTGCTAGGCGCCGGCGTGGTGCACGGCGTTGATCAGATGCGCGTCGATGGCCGCTTGCGCGTAGGCAAGGTGTGCATTAACGCGTGCGACCTGGCTCGCGTAGCCAACGATGATGGCTTTATCGATCGCGAGTTTGAGCTGTGCAACACCGGTGGCCAGAATCGCGAGCTGAGCCCCAAAGGCATCGACAAGGGCTTGGGCGTGGCGCGAGCGCTGGAGTATCTGGGCCGCACTGGCAATGCGCGCACCTTTGGCTTTGGCGATTCCGGCAACGACCTGGGCATGCTCGCCGCCGTCGAGACGGCCGTGGCCATGGGCAACGCCATGCCCGAGGTCAAGGCGATCGCCGACTACGTGACCGACGACGTCGCACGCGATGGCACCGTCACAGCGATGCAGCATTTTGGGTTGATTTAATAAATGGCCGGGTCGCCCGCAGTGGGGGCGTCCCGGCCATTTGAGCTATTTTGCAATATAGAGCTTGGGATGACTGCGACTGCTCTCGATCGCCGCCGTCATGATGCCCTCGTCGTCTCCATCAACGATGATGCCGTCGAGGTCATCGATCTGCGCGGACTGATAAAAACTGGTTTTGTTGAACTTTCCCTGGTCAACCATCATGTAGCCCTGGTTTGAGTTGGTAAGGTACATATGCTTGATCATGGCCGAGAAGTCGTGCTCGACGGTAAAGCCGTGGTCGGGGTGGAATCCGTCGGCACTGACAAACGCCTTGTCGGCATGTAGTTTGCTCATGCAGTCGAGCGTCAGTGCGCCCGCGAGATAGAGGTGCCCCTTGCGCACGGAGCCGCCCAGCAGCACTACCGAAGCATTGGGGAGATTGAAGCTGGCGTAGTTCGCGATTGCAAGATCGCCGGTGATAATGGTGATCTCACGCTTGTCCATGAGGGCCTTAGCGAAGTAAAAGCCTGTGGTGCCGATATCAATTACCAGAACATCGCCATCATCAACAAGAGTTGCTGCGGTTGCGGCGATGGCCTCCTTGGCCTCGACTTGGACATTGATGCGCTCCTCGGGATACGAGATTGCGTTGGAGCGAGAAAGCGATACCGCTCCGCCGCGTACGCGACGCAGCTTGCCTTCGGATTCCAGCGAGATGAGGTCGTGCCGTGCGGTGACTTCCGAAACCGAAAAACGGCGAACGATGTCGGATACCGAGATATTTGGCTTTTCGGCCAGCCAATTCATGATAAATCGCTGACGCTCGGCCGGTGAAAGGTCTGAAGTAGATGCCATATACCGCTCCTTTTGAACAAAAGGTAAAAGATGCGCCTTTCGTAATCGAAATATAACGTATCGATATGAAAAGAACAAGGCAAATTCGAATGAATCAAAAGAACGGAATGGCATGTCACAAATGCATGCGTAGCAGATAGTTCGCACGTAAACGGGCTATAAAGAGTCTCATTCTGAAGGTGCCGCCCAAAAGAAGTACGTTCACGCCCGATATTCGACCGTTCACGGAAAGTTGACAATTGAGCTTTCGATAGCTTTTGAAATAGTTTATAAAATAAAACCGAAAAGCTTTTGAAACAAAGAAGAAGGCTTTCGATAGCAATAGTGTTAGATGAGAAAGGACCGAACATGGCGATCAAGGTGTTTGCCGACGGCGCTAACCTCGAGGGTATGCTTGACATGCATGACAATGGCAACGTTCAGGGCTTCACGACCAATCCTTCCCTTATGAAGGCCGGCGGCGTGACCGACTACCGCGCTTTTGCCAAGACGGTTCTTGAGCACATTACTGATGTGTCGGTCTCTTTTGAGGTATTCGCCGACGACGAGGCGGGCATGGAAGCCGAGGCTCGCGAGATCGCAACCTGGGCAGACAACGTCTACGTTAAGATCCCGGCGCTCAACACCAAGGGTGAGTCCACTGCCGCGCTGGTCAAGCGCCTTTCTGCCGACGGCATCAAGGTGAATGTCACCACTATCTTCACGCCCGAGCAGGTCGACGAGTTTGTCGATGCCGTCTCTGCTGAGACCCCCTCTATTCTGTCCATCTTTGCCGGTCGCATTGCCGATACCGGCGTCGATCCGCTGCCCCTCATGGCGGAGTCCGTAAAGAAGGCTGCCGTTAAGCCTGCTGCCGAGGTTCTCTGGGCGTCTACGCGCGAGGTCCTCAATATCTTCCAGGCGGAGTCCGTTGGCTGTCAGATCATTACGGTCCCCAATGCCCTTCTTGCCAAGCGCAAGAATTTCGGGAAAGATTTGCTTGAGTACTCGCTTGATACGGTCAAGGGCTTTGCCCGCGACATTCAGGCGCTTGGTTTTCATATCCTGCCCGAGGAGTAGGGGACGAGCATGCTGACCGATCTTCTTAAGCCCGAGCTTGTTGCCTGCCACGTCGAGGCCTCCGACTGGGAGGAAGCGATCAAGGCATGCGGTAAGTTGCTCGTAGACGCTGGCAAATGCGACCAGAGCTATGTTGACGCCATGATTTCATCGGTTCACAAATTCGGCCCCTATATGGTCTTGGAAGAGGGCATCGCCATGCCCCACGCTCAGGCAGATGGCAATGTGAGTGAAGCGGGGATCTGTATCGTCACGCTTGACCCTGCCATTGCGTTTGGACACGAGGATTTCGATCCGGTTCACGTGCTCGTGGGTATTTGCGCGCCCGACCCCAAGGCTCATCTTGGCTGCTTGGCGGAGCTTTCGCAGATGTTCGAGGACGAGGACTGCGTTGCCAAGCTCAGCGCATGCGATACGCCCGAGCAGGTTTTGGAGACCATGCGTTCATTCTTTTAGGCCTTAATGGCACGGCGATGCGTCGCCGCTTTTGGATAGACGGAAAACCGTCACGTGTAGGAGAGGAAGGTTGCCATGCATATCATCACCGTATGCGGAAACGGCATCGGGTCCAGCCTGATGCTCGCTGGCAAAGTCGAGGAGCTTTGCGAGGAGGAGGGCATCAAGGCCGACGTTGAGTCTATGGACCTGAACGGTGCTTCTTCCGCAAATCCGGATCTGTTCATCACCGTTAAAGAACTCGCCCCCGAGCTCCACGGCAACGTTGTGATCGTTCGCAGCTATGTGAACAAGAAGAAGATCCGCGAAGACGCCCTCGAGGCAATCAAGGCGGCCGCCGCTAACGCCTAAAGCGGCACAAAAAAGGGCGGTTCCCTGTGGAAGAGGGAAACGCGCCCACGTTAGAGAGAAAGGAAGCGCAGATGCAAGCCATCCTTCCCATACTTGAGTTTATCCAATCGATTCTGACCAAGCCAGCGTGGATTATGGGTCTATTTGCCTTTGTGGGCCTTGTCGCGCTTAAGCGTCCTGCCCACAAGGTGATGACGGGCACCCTGAAGCCCATTCTTGGTTACATCATGCTGTCCGCCGGCGCCGCTGTTGTTCAGGAGAACCTTGCTCCGCTGGGTACCTTCATCGAGACCGGTTTCCACATCACCGGCGTCGTGCCCAACAACGAGGTCGTTGTTTCGATGGCTCAGAGCGTCCTCGGTGTTCAGACCATGATGATCCTGATTCTCGGCTATGTCGTGAACATTATCATTGCCCGCTTTACCAAGTTTAAGTACATCTTCCTGACGGGCCATCACAGCATGTTTATGGCCTGCCTGCTGTCTGCCGTTCTGCAGGCATCTGGCTTCCAGGATGTCCAGCTTGTCATCGTGGGCGGCATGTTCCTGGGCCTCGTGAGCGCTATGCTTCCCGCCGTTGGTCAGCGTTTCACCGAGAAGGTTACCGATGGCGATGAAATCGCCATGGGCCACTTCGGTTCACTCGCCTATTACATCTCCGCTGCAGTCGGTACGCTTTTTGCTAAGGACGCCGAGGAGAACAGCACCGAGAAGATCGAGGTTCCCGAGAAGTTCGCCTTCCTGCGCGACACTACCATCTCCACGGCTCTTACCATGGCCTTCTTCTACCTGGTTACCGCTTTCGCCGCTTACATTGCAGATCCTGCGGTCGTTACCAAGACCGCTGGTGGCGACAACGTGATTGTCTATGCCCTGACCTGCGCTCTGTCTTTCGCCGTTGGTGTCACCATCGTCTATAACGGCGTTCGTATGATCCTTGCCGACCTGGTCCCGGCTTTCCAGGGCATCTCCAACAAGCTGATCCCCGGTGCCATCCCCGCCGTCGACTGCGCCGTCTTCTTCCCCTATGCTCCCACCGCCGTCATCCTCGGCTTTGTCGCTTCCTTTATCGGTGGCGTGGTCGG
This sequence comes from uncultured Collinsella sp., assembly GCA_900548295.1. GTDB lineage: Bacteria > Actinomycetota > Coriobacteriia > Coriobacteriales > Coriobacteriaceae > Collinsella. The sequence continues at coordinate 9,238 of URKC01000041.1, read as the reverse complement.
TATGTTCATCGTGGGCGCTACCCTGGGCATCTTCATCATCCCGGGCATGGTTCCCCACTTCTTCTGCGGTGCTACCGCGGGCATCTACGGCAATGCTACCGGCGGTCGCAAGGGCGCAGCTCTTGGCGCTTTCGTCAACGGCCTGCTCATCACCTTTGCCCCGGCCCTGCTCCTGCCCGTTCTTGACGTCTTTGGCTTCAAGAACACTACGTTCGGCGACTTCGATTTCTCCGTCATTGGTATTACGCTTGGCCGCGCTGCCGAGGCCTTCGGTACCACCGGTGTCTACGCGATTCTTGCTGTCCTTCTGATCGTCGCCTTCGTTCCCAACTTCATCCACACCAAGGGTGCTGTGATTAACCACGTTGAGGAAGAGTAATCCAGGCATACGTTAAGCCCTAATCGGGCGGAGCTCCGATAACCGGCTCCTACACGGAAGCGGTGACGTCTCAATCGAGGCGTCACCGCTTTTTGTTTTGGAGTGGTTGTGAAAACGCGCCGTGAAGCGTTGTCTCTGCGCCGCGAACGGAATCAACCGCGATGATCAGCAAAAACGTTTTGCCGCTGGGGCGTCGATATAAAAATGGTAAATCTGCAAAACCGTCCGCCGAGAAGATAAAAAACCGCAGTTCACGCCTTGATAAACGTAGATAAAGTGTTTAGCAGTTTATCGGCCGTATGCTAACGAAAGGAATCAGGCAGATGGCAATCAAGGTGTTCGCTGACGGTGCAAACCTCGAGGGCATGCTCGACATGTACGAGAACGGCAACGTTCAGGGTTTCACGACCAACCCGTCCCTTATGAAGAAGGGCGGCGTGACGGATTACCGCGCGTTTGCCAAGGAGGTCCTGGCCCACATCACCGATGTGTCCGTGTCGTTTGAGGTCTTTGCCGACGACGTCGAGACCATGGAGGTCGAGGCCCGCGAGATTGCTGCCTGGGCCGAGAACGTCTACGTCAAGATTCCGTGCGTGACCACCAAGGGCGAGTCCACCGCCGAGCTGGTGCACAAGCTTTCGGCCGACGGCATCAAGGTCAACGTCACCACCATCTTTACGCCTACGCAGGTCGACGAGATGGTCGAGGCCGTTGACGCCGAGACGCCGTCCATCATCTCGCTCTTTGCCGGTCGCATCGCCGACACCGGCGTCGATCCCATTCCGTTTGTGACGGAGTCGGTCAAGACGGCCGCCGCCAAGCCCAACTGCGAGGTCCTGTGGGCATCCACGCGCGAGCTCATCAACATTTACCAGGCGCAGGCCTGCGGTTGCCAGATCATCACGGTGCCCAACAGCATCCTGGCCAAGCGCAAGAACATCGGTCGCGATCCGTACGAGGTCTCGCTCGACACCGTGCGCGGCTTTGCCAAGGATATCGCGGCGCTCGGTTTCCATATCCTGCCGTAACGCGAACACTGGCTGCGCCGCGGACTGCTCGCCCCGGCCTTTCCTTTCCCTATCGCTCACGCGCTTCGCGAGGGTCGCGCTAGGCAAAGGAAAGGCCGGGGCTGCCGACACGAACCCGTCGGTAGGTCCTGAGCTGAATCGCTACCTTTATTCCGATGGGGGTCGACAGTGCTACCCCGCCAACTGTCTCGGGCAGTAATGGGGCTGGGCTCGGATGGCAACGCCGCGTGCCACTGGCGGCTTCGTTCGCCGGATGACGATTCGTGTTACGCGGCCGGCGTCACCTCGGACGGCGGCGTGGGCTCCGACGGCATCGCGTGGACAATGCGGTTCCGCATTATGGATCAACCTGTAATCTAATGATCTTCTAATCCATATCTATCAAGTATCGAAAACGATCCGGCCCCGAGTTGGCAGTCATCGCCAAGGCAAAGGACCCTGCCGGCTATGTGTTCGGGGCGACGCGCAAGTCGCCCAAGACCCTTCGATTATCCTTTGTTCCGCGCATGCAAGATCTCATGCTTGACGTGGTTGAACAGCTCTACCGGGCAAACGAGGTCTTTGCGGCTCGTGCCCATAAGTGTCCCACCAACAGAAATCGAGATATTCGGCCTCAGAGTGCCGTCAAGATTGCCAATATGGCTGAAAAGCGTCCCGTACCGCACCTCTGCGGGTGCAGATATGGGACGTTTGTGGAATATCTGATGCCTATTTGTTGAGCTTGCACTTTGAAGAAGTGTTATCGCGGCCCAGCGAGGCCGAATATCTCAAAAATTGCAGGTGATGATTAGCGGAAACGGCGTCTCGCACTTCGGGATATCGCCAAATCGTTTTAGAAGGAGAGGCGCTCGGCGGAATGGGGCCCGCCGAGCGCCTGCAGCGGCTTATTTGCCCCGCACCATGGTGAGGGAGATCTTCTTGCGGTCGCGATCGACCTTTTCGACCCACACCTTGACCGTGTCACCGACGCGCACCACGTCGCTCGGGTGCTTGACGAAGCGGTTGGCGAGCTTGGAGATGTGTACGAGGCCGTCCTGGTGCACGCCCACGTCGACGAACGCGCCAAAATCCACAACGTTGCGCACCGTGCCCTTGAGTTCCATGCCGGGCTCCAGATCGTCGATGGAAAGCGCCGAGCGGCTAAAGACCACCTCGGGCGCGTCGTCGCGCGGGTCGCGACCGGGCTTCTTGAGCTCGTTGACAATGTCGATGAGCGTCAGGGTGCCGCAGTCCAGGTCGCTTGCCAGCGTCGAGATGCTGCCCAGGCGGCGCTCGATGTCGGGCACGCCGCCGCGGCTGAGCTCGCTGGCTTTAACGCCTGCGCGTTCCAGGACGGACGTGGCCACCTCGTAGCTTTCGGGGTGGACGCTCGTCGCGTCGAGCGGGTTCTTGCCGCCGCTAATGCGCAGGAAGCCCGCGGCGTTGAGGTATGCCTTGGGTCCCAGCTTGGGGACCTTCTTAAGCTGGCGGCGATCGGTAAAGGCGCCGTTTTCCTCGCGGTAGGCCACGATGTTCTTGGCCACGCTCGGCGTAATGCCCGACACGTAGCCCAGCAGGCTTGCGCTTGCGGTGTTTACGTCGACGCCTACGCGGTTGACGACGTCCTCCACCACGTGGCCCAGGGTGCGCGAAAGCTCGGCCTGGTCAAGGTCGTGCTGGTATTGGCCCACGCCGATGGACTGGGGCGGAATCTTAACGAGCTCTGCCAGCGGGTCCTGCAGGCGACGACCCAAGCTCATGGCGCCACGTACGGTGACGTCCAGGTCTGGATATTCCTGGCTGGCGAGCTCGGAGGCGGAGTACACCGACGCGCCGGCCTCGTTGACGATGGTGTATCGTAGCCCAGGCGCCTGCTCGGCAATGAACTCCGAGACGACTTCCTCGGTCTCGCGGCTGGCGGTGCCGTTGCCGATGACGATGGTGTTGACGCCGTCCTTCTTGACGAGGCGAGCGAGCTCGCGCTTGGTGCCGGCGACGTCGTGGCGCGGCTTGGTGGGGTAGACCACGCTGTGGTCGAGCAGCTTGCCGGTCTCGTCCATGACGGCGACCTTGCAGCCGGTGCGGTAGCCCGGATCGAGCGCGAGCACGCGGGCGCCGCGCACGGGGCGTGCCGAGAGCAAGCCCTCGAGGTTCTTGGCAAAGACGTTGATAGCCTCGGTCTGCGCGCGGACGGTGAGCTTGGCGCGGGCCTCGCGCTCCAGCGAGGGGGCCATGAGGCGCTTGTAACCATCGGCGATGGCGGCATCGAAGATGGGAGCAAACACGCCCTGGCGTCGGGGCCAACGGCTGCCGAGGCGTGTCGTGGCGGCAGCGCCGTCGACGTTCACGCGTACGCGGAGCTTGCCCTCGCGCTCACCGCGGTCGATCGCCAGCACGCGGTGGTTGGGTATGCGGCGCAGCGGCTCATCATAGCTGTAGTACGGCTCGTAGGGAGTCTTCTCGGCGGGGTCGGTGGCCTCGACGACGATGTCGGCGGTGTTTTGCGTAAAGGCGCGCAGGTCGGCGACGTTCTCGGGGTCCTCGGCCACCGTCTCGGCCACGATGTCGGCGGCGCCGGCGAGCGCCTTTTCGGGCGTGTCGAAGCCGGCCTCCTCGTTGACGTATGCCGCGGCGGCGTCGAGCGCGCTGCCCTTGGCCGAGGCCTGCATGATGATCATGTTGGCGAGCGGCTCCAGGCCTGCCTCGCGGGCCTTCTGCGCACGGGTCATGCGCTTTTTGCGGTAGGGCTTATAGAGGTCCTCGACACGCTGGAGCTGCGTGGCCTCGTGAATCTGCTGCTCGAGCTCGGGCGTGAGTTTGCCCTGGGCGTCGATGAGCAGGATGACGTCCTCTTTACGCTGCTCAAGATTGCGCAGGTAGGACAGGCGCTCGTCGAGGGCGCGCAGGGCGACGTCATCCATGCCGCCCGTGGCCTCCTTGCGGTAGCGGGCGATGAATGGGATGGTGTTGCCCTCGTCGATGAGCTTGACGGCTGCCTCGACGTTGGCGGCCTTAAGGTTGAGCTCGTGGGCGAGCTGCGCGATAAGATCCATGGAACTCCTTGCGTTTATGGTGCATTTGCAGCACAGAGCCACCAAGGATACCACCCGTCCGCGCGCCGCGGCTGCAAAGAAAAGCCCCGCGGGCAGGAGGCTGCTCGTGGGGCAAAGAAGAGGGGCTTATTTGTGGCGGACCGAGGGACTCGGCATGGGGTTTCTGCCGCGGCCGCTCTTAAGGCATTACAGCTCGACGAGCTGGCCGGTCTCGGCGGCCTCCTTGATGGCGTTGAGAAGCGTGAGCGTCTTAACGTTGTCGGCGGGGGTCACGACGGGCTCGACCTCGCGGCGGACGACCTTCACAAAGTGCTTGAGCTGCATCTTGTGCGGCAGCGCCGGGTCCACGGCCGGGATCTCCATCTGCAGCGGCTTGTGCCAGTTAGAGGCGCCGTCGTAGGAGAACTGGTGCAGGCGGGGCAGCGACAGGGCGCCCTTAGTGCCGCCGATAAAGTAGGCGTCGGCGTCGAAGGGGCGGTACTGCGGATCCTCGCGAGCGGTGGCCTCCCAGTTCCAGGGGCTGGCGGTGGCGTCGGAGATGGTCATGCTTGCGAGCGCGCCATCGGCAAAACGGACGTTGACCACGGCGGAGTCCTCGGTCTCAAAACCGCGGGCGGCGCTGGACTGCATACCCTGGACGGCAACGGGCTCGCCCAGCAGGTAGCGGAGCAGGTCGACGTCGTGCACCAGGTTGACCAGGATCGGGCCGGCACCCTTCTTGCGGCGCCACTCGACATCGAAGTACTCGTCGTTCTTATAGATCATGTAGTGGAAGCTCGACACGGTGAGCTTGCCCAGCTCGCCAGACTCGATGATCTCCTTGGCCTTGTTGACGAAGGGGTTGTGACGACGGTGCTGACCCACGAGCACGGGCACGCTGGCGGTCTCGGCCTCGGCGGCGAAGGCCTGGGCATCCTCGAGATCGTTGGAGATCGGCTTTTCGATCAACGGCACGATATTGCGCTTCACAGCCTCGCGGGCAACGCCCAGGTGCAGGTCGTTGGGGGTGGCGATGATGACGGCCTCGGGCTTGACCTCGTCCATCAGCTGAGCGGGATCGGTGTAAAACGGCACGCCGGCGGCCTCGGCCGTGGCGCGGGCGCCCTCAAAGGCGTCGGCGATGGCGACGAGCTCGGCCTCGGGCTCCTCGGTGACAAAGCGGATGTGGTTGCGGCCCATGGCGCCGGCGCCGATAACGGCAATGCGGACGGGGTTGAGCTCAGACATTTCGACTCCTTAATACTGGTGACCGGTGGAATGCGACAAAGGGGCCGTCCCTTTGTCGCATCGGTAAAACTAGGCAGACTTCTTCTTGCTGTCGGAGACCATCATGTAGACGGTGAGCACGACGGCGATGGCGGCGATCACGATGGCGCCGTAGAAGGACTGCTGGTAGGCGGCGCTGCCGGCCTCGGCGTGATACAGCACGGCGGTGATGGGCTGGCTGATCCAGGTGGAAGCGGCATAGCCCAAAAACATGATGCCGTAGTTGACACCGATGTTGCTGGTGCCAAAGGCGCCACCGGTGAGCGGCGGGTAGATGACGAGCAGGGCGCCAAAGCTAAAGCCGAGCAGGGCGAGCGCAACAAAGAACATGGCCTGCGTAAAGCTCATCGACATGATGACGAGTGCGACGATGGTGACGACAAGGCTGATGAGCAGCGACTTATAGGCGCCGAGCTTGTCGATGATCTGGCCAAAGGACAGACGGCCAACCAGGTTGGCGCAGGTGTTGACGGAGACCACCACACCGCCGAGGGCGACGGCCGCGGCGCTCGTGGGGTCGGCGAAGAGCTGGACGGCGGCGATGGAGGCAACCTTGCCCACGAGCAGGGTGCCCGCGGTGGCGGCAAAGGCGAAGGTGACGATGAGGACCCAGAAGCGCGGGGTCTTGACCATCTCGCCCGGGGTGAGGTCGCCGAAGGTGCCGGCGTGCGCGCCGCCCTTGGGGGCCTCGAAGCCCTCGGGCAGCCAACCGGCCTCGGGGGCCTTCAGGAACAGGCCGGAGGCAGCAATCGTCACAAAGAAGATGACGCCGAGCGCCTTAAGGGCGCCAAAGATGCCCAGGCTCGGGATGAGCAACGAGGCGAGCACCGGGGACAGCACGGCGGGGCCGGCGGTCGAAGCGGCCAGGGTGATGCCGGAGGCGAGGCCCTTTTTGTCGATGAACCACTTTTGGCCGGTGGTGAGCGCGGGGTTGTAGCCCAGGCCGTTGCCGATGGCGGCGACGAGCGAGAACCACAGGTAGAACTGCCACGGCTCGGTGACGGTGCCGGACATGAACCAGCCCACGCCGTAGCACACGGCGGCGGCGATCACGACGTTGCGCGGGCCGATCTTATCGGAGATGCGGCCGGCGAAGATGCCCGTCACGGCCATGATGGTCTGGAAGACCGGGAAAGCCCAGGTAAGAGCGCTGGACCACTCGGGATAGACGGCGAGCAGGTTCTTGCTCACAACGGAATACAGCGCGATGGAGCTGATGAAGAACATGGTGACGCACGCGGCGGAAAGCACGACGGCGCGACCCTTGTTGGAGTTGGTGGAAGCCATTGGACTCTTTCTAATCGATACGGGGGAGGGGCGGGGCAAACGCCGCTGAGGTGCTTGCCCCGCGCCCCTTTCTACCGGGCTGGTTTACTGGTCAGTCGGCTTTGCGACGTCGGACTCATCGGACCAGAGCTCGACGCCCTTGTTCTTGAGGTAGTTGTCGGCAAAGGCGCGGCGGCCGCCGGGCTTGGCGGTGAGGTCGCCCATCATGTTGGAGAAGCCGCCGTCGACCTTGATGGCGTCGCCGGTGGTAAAGTCTGAGCGCGTGGACGCCAGGAACATGACGGCGTTGGCGATATCGCTGACCTCGCCGATGCGACGCGCGGCGATGAGGCGGCTGCGGCTCTTCTCGACCTCGGGATCGGCGTAAAAGCTTGCCGACATGGGTGTCTTGACAAAGCAGGGCTCGACGCAGTTGGAGCGCACGCCGTAGGGACCCCACTCGGCAGCCAGCATCTTGGACATCATGTTGACGCCCGCCTTGGTGGAGCTGTACACGCCCGAGAACGTTTCGGGGGAGTGACTGGCGACGGTGGAGATGTGAACCAGGCGGCCCTGGCCGGCCTTGATCATCTCGCGACCAAAGCGCTGCGAGGTGATGAAGTAGCCGGTGAGGTTGACGTTGATGACCTCGTTCCAGTCGGAGAGCGGCAGGTCCTCCATGGCTGCGAAGCGCAGGATGCCGGCGGTGTTGACGAGAACGTCGACGCGGCCGAAGTTGGCGATGGTGGCGTCGACGGCGGCCTGAACCTCGGCCTCGTCGGTGGCGTTCATCTTGTAGCCCTCGGCGTGGATGCCAAACTCGGCAGCGAGGTCGGCGGCAGCGGCCTTGACCTTCTCCTCGTCCAGGTCGAGCAGGACGACGTTGGCGCCATTGCGGGCGAACTCGCGGCAAATCTCGACGCCCATGCCGCCGAGCGCTCCAGTCACAGCGCAGACATCGCCCTCGAGCTTAAGCCAATTGCTCATAGGAACTTCCCTTCTTATGCCTCCCGGTGGGTCGCTCCCATTAACCGACCCACGTGGTTTTCGCTGGTTATCGTATGCTTTGCATTTGCGCAGGTGAATTGCATATTTGTTAGAATGGCATTAACTATAGGTTTATACTATGCATTGAGGTTTGTTCTCAATTGAGCGCGTGACCTGCGAAAACGACCCCCTGCGGTGCTGTGCGCCCGCGCGTGCGAAAACGGGAGATTGACGTGTACGATCGACGACTTGACGCTATTTCGGCCGCCGCGGAGCTGGGAAGTTTCTCGCGCGCGGCGGCAAAGCTGCGCGTGTCGACGCCGGCACTCGTCAAGCAGGTTTCGGGCTTCGAGGCCGAGTTCGGCATCACGCTGTTCGAGCGGTCGCACTCGGGCGTCAAGGTGACGCCGGCGGGCGCGCTGTTGGTGGACGACGCGCGCTCGATCATGCGCCAATCCGAGGATGCGTTGCGCCGCGCCCGGCGAGCGGCGGGCGATGGCGGTGCGGTGCGCCTGGGCGTATCGATGATGTGCCCGGGGCGCCACACGCTCGCGCTGTGGCCGCAGGTGCACGACATGGAGCCGCGCTTGCGTTTTGAGATTGTGCCGGTGGGGGACCTTTACGATGAGCGCGAGACCGTCATGCGCAGTCTGGGGCGCGAGGTGGATGTGGTGCAGTCGAGTTTTTCGACCCCGCGCTGGGGCGACGCCTGCCAAAAGCTCCGCATCGTTACCGTGCCGTTTTATATCGACGTGCCGCGCACGAGCCCGCTTGCGCGCAAGACGCGCATCACAGTTGCCGACCTGGAGGGCATGCGCCTGCGCGTGCTCCGTCACGGCAACGACGCCATGGACAGCCTGCGCATCGACCTTTTGGCCGACGGCGGCGTGGACGTGATCGACGTGGATAGCTTTGACTTTGCGCTTTTTAACGAGGCGGAGGAAAAGGGCGACGCGGTGCTCACCTGCGGAGCTTGGTCAGGCGTACACCCGGCCTTTGTAGGCGTGCCGTTCCTGTGCGGCCGCGAGGTGCCAGTCTATTTGCACTACCCGCTCGAGCCTACCCTCCAAGTCCAAAAATTCGTCAACGCCATGGCCCAACTCCTCAAGTAGCTTACACAAAACGAGGCCCTGGCCAAACGGCCAGGGCCTCACTAACTTTTATTCCGTTTTAAATGACGGGCTAATCGCGTACAGGAGGGTGCCCCGGGGACGGGCGGGGTATTTCCTCCGCGCGCAGTTTCGCAGCGCAGCGAGAATGTTTGAGCACGGGATGATATA
>URKC01000040.1:0-19595 GCA_900548295.1 uncultured Collinsella sp. | reverse complement strand
CAATAGCAGCGGAAATATCGAAAGGCTGCATCAGGAGGACTTTTGCCAGGCGCTCGGTGTATTGCCAAGCCAGAAATACACCGCCGACGGAGGACCAACCACACGAGACATCCAAGAACGACTGATTAACACAGTCCCCCACCACATGAATCTTGTGCTTTTTACCTATATGTTGTTCTATAACGCCATTATCGGAGCGCCTGACGCACACGCTAAAAACTACTCGCTCATCCTAGGTAAAGGCACAAACGCAGCGCTCGCACCCATGTACGATGTCGCATCGGGCTTGGCGTACGAGCGTATGCGCCGCCGGGCGCGCCTTGCCATGAGCGTTGGCGGCGAAAATCGAGTGGGGCGCATCGGTCCAGGCGCTATCCGCCGATACCACGGTATGGGCGACCCCGCGCTGGAGGCGGCGCTCACCGATGCCGGGCTATCCGAGAAGTTTTGCTTTGCGACCATGATGGACCTCGCCTACGAGGTGCCCATTTGCATGGAAGAGATCATGGACGAATACGCCGACCTGCCCGGCATGGCGGACCTGCGCGAGCACATGCTCGGCCCCGTCCGCGAAAACTGCCAGCGCACCCTCGACCTCATCAAGGCGGATATGGGCTAGGCGCCAATCAATCCACATTTCTTAAAAGAAGAGGGGGGCACCCGTCGCAAAAGTTCGGATGCCCCCTCTCGTAATGTCATTTGCAATCCGCTAGCACGTGGCTCGAACTGCTGCTAGCGCGACCCTTACGCGGCAAGGCGCTTGAGGACGTCGATGAGCAGCTCGTAGAAGCGCTCGGCAGAAGCGAGCTCCATGCTCTCGTCCGGGGTGTGGACATCGGAGAGCGTCGGGCCCACGGCGATGGCGTCCAGGCCGTGCAGGGCCTCAGCAAACAGGCCGCACTCAAGGCCAGCGTGAATGGACTCGATGCGCAGCTCGGAGCCAAAGAGCTCGCGATAGCTCTCGACAAAAACGTCGCGGACCGGCGAATGCTCGGCATAGCTCCAGCCGGGATACTCGAACTCGAACTTGGCGTCGAAGCCCAAGACATCGGCCAGCGTCTGCAGGCGGTCCTTGAACTCGTTCTGCAGCGAGGTGATCGAGGAGCGCGGGGACAGCATGATCTTGACCTGGTCGTCGGAAGTGGCGACCACGCCGATGTTGGAGGAAACCTCGACGGAGCCGTCAGTGGCGACGTTGCGGCGAATCACGCCGTTAGGGGCAAGACGCAGGGCGCGGATGAGGGCAAGCGCGGACTTCTGATCCATGGCCTCGACCTCGGCGTCGTCGGCAATCTCGACGGTGCAGGTAAAGCCGGGGTCGAAGACCTCGAGCTCGGCAGTGACGTCGGCGATGATGTCCTTTGCGATCTGGGCCGCGGCCTCGGCGGCAGCGTGGTCGGCGTAAACCAGCTCGGCCTTGCACTCACGGTTGATGGCGTTGTCCTTAGTGCCGCCGTTAAAGCTAACGATGGCGGGCTCGCCGGCGACCATCAGGCGGTCGATGATGCGGGCCATGATGAGGTTGCCGTTGCCGCGCTCCAGGTTGATATCGTTGCCGGAATGACCACCCAGTAGGCCGGAGATGTCGAGCGTGAGGGTGCTGCCGGTCTTGTGCTCGCGCACGATGGGGCAGGTGTAGGTAACAACGACGCCGCCAGCGCAGCTGACGGTGGCAACGCCCTCTTCCTCGGAGTCAAGGTTAATCATGGTGCGGGCGCTAATCTGGGACTTGTCGAGCGTCTCGGCGCCGACCAGGCCAGTCTCCTCATCGGTGGTGAATACGCACTCGAGGGCGGGGTGAGCAATCGAATCGTCGTTGAGCACAGTAAGCATCAGAGCGACAGCAATACCGTTGTCGGCGCCCAGGGTGGTGCCGTTAGCGGTGAGGACGCCGTCCTTCACGACCAGGTCGATACCGTCGGTCGTAAAGTCGTGCTCAACAGAGCCCAACTTGTCGCACACCATATCGATGTGGCCCTGCAGCATCACAGTCGGGGCATTCTCGGCGCCGGCAGAAGCGGGCTTGCGAATGATGACGTTGTAGACCTCGTCCTGGTACACATCGAGGCCGCGCTCCTTGGCAAACGCAACCAGGAAATCGCTGATGCCCTTCTCGTTGCCAGACCCACGGGGGATCGCGCTGACCTCCTCAAAGAAATGGAACAGCTGGGCGGGCTCGTAGCCGGTGATCTTGTAATCCATGGTGCCTCCTTGGCGCAACTGGTTAGACAGTAAGACATGCGCCTTGTATATTCCCAGACTTTGCGTGCATAAACCAGTCGAAAACGCCGAGCGCCCTCGCATCATCGGCTAACGGTGGACCGTATAGCGTAACGGTCACAACTTCCGCAGCTCTACAAATCGAGGCGCCCTTTCCGGAGCGCCTCGATTGCGCGTATCAAATTGTCGCCACGCCTTACAGCGCGCCGGAACCGGCTTGCATCATGCCGCCGGGGCCCGAGGTCACGCCGCCGCTCACGGGCGCGGCGTTGCCAGTGCGCGGTGCCGCCGGGGCGGTATCACCACCGAGCGTGCCCGCCGGACGCGGTGCCGGGATCTCGCCCGTGCCGTGGCTAAAGACAAACTTGCCATCGGCCACGTCGCACAGGACGGTATCGCCCTCGCCCCACTCGCCGGCCAGCAGCTCCTCGGACAGCGGGTCCTCGATGAGCTTTTGAATAGCACGGCGCAGCGGACGCGCACCGTTGGTGAGGTCGGTGCCCTCGGCCACGATCTTGTCATAGGCCGCATCGGTGAGCTTGATGTTCATGCCGTTGGCAATCAGACGCTGGCGCAGGTCGTCCACCAGCAGGTGCGCGATCTTGGTGAGATTCTCGCCCGAGAGCTTCTGGAACACCACGATGTCGTCGATACGGTTGAGCAGCTCGGGGCGGAACAGGCGCTTGAGCTCGCCCATCGCGCGACCACGGATCTCACTCGACGTGAGACCCTGCTCGCCGGTGGTGCCAAAGCCCACGCTCGCATCCTGCGCAATCTCGCGGGCGCCCACATTGGACGTCATGATGATCACGGTGTTGCGGAAGTCGACCGTCTTGCCCTGGCTATCGGTCAGGCGGCCCTCCTCCAGCACCTGCAGCAAGATGTTGAAGATATCGGGGTGCGCCTTCTCGATCTCGTCGAACAGCACGACCGAGTACGGGTGGCGACGAACGGCCTTGGTGAGCTGGCCGCCCTCGTCGTGACCGACGTAGCCCGGAGGGCTACCGATGAGCTTGGAGACCTCGAACTCGCTACCGAACTCGGACATGTCGAAGCTGATGAGCGCGTCTTTGCTGCCAAAGAGATACTCGGCGAGCGTCTTGGCGAGCTCGGTCTTGCCCGTGCCGGTGGGACCCAGGAAGATAAAGCTGCCGCCGGGACGACGCGGGTCCTTGAGCGGCGAGCGGCTGCGGCGCACGGCCTTGGCGACGGCCTCGACGGCCTCGTCCTGGCCGATAATGCGGGTCTTGAGCACGCTTTCGGTCTGCAGCAGGCGACGGCTCTCGCTCTCGGTGAGCGAGGAAACCGGCACGCCAGAGGTCACGGACACGATGTCGGCAATCTGACTCACGTCGATGGTGAGCGGGCTGGCGTCGAGCTCGGCGGTCCAGGCAGCCTTGGCCTCGGCGAGTTCAATCTCGGCAGCCTTCTGCTGCTCGGTGATCTCGGCGGCCTTGTTCATGTCGTCGCTCTCGGTGGCCTCCTGCGCGGCGGCCTTGAGCTCCTCTATGCGATGCTCGGCCTCGCGCACCGGCTCGGGCGCGCGGTTGGCGGCGATGCGAGCGCGAGCACCGGCCTCGTCAATGAGGTCGATGGCCTTATCGGGCAGGAAGCGATCCTGAATGTAGCGGTTGGAAAGGTTCGCGGCGGCCTCGATAGCACCCTGCGTATAGCGCACATGGTGGTGCTCCTCGTAGCGCGGCTTGAGCGCGGTCAGGATCTTGACCGTGTCCTCGACGCTCGGCTCCTCGACATCGATGGTCTGGAAGCGACGCTCGAAGGCCGGGTCCTTGGTGAGGTACTTGCGGAATTCCTCGGCCGTGGTGGCGCCGATAATCTGGAAGGCACCGCGCGCGAGCACGGGCTTGAGCATGGAGCTCGCGTCGATGGAGCCCTCGGCAGAACCGGCACCGATGATGGTGTGCATCTCATCGATAAACAAGATGACGTCGTCGGCCTCGGTAGCCTCTTGGATCACGTTCTTGAGGCGCTCCTCAAACTCACCGCGATACTTGGCGCCCGCGACAAGACCCGGCAGGTCGAGCGTCCAGATATTCTGGTTCATGAGGTTCTCGGGCACGTTGCCAGCAGCAATCTGCTGCGCCAGGCCCTCGACGATAGCCGTCTTGCCCACGCCGGGATCGCCCAGGATAAGCGGATTGTTCTTGGTGCGGCGCGAAAGGATCTCCATCATGCGCTGGACTTCCTTTTCGCGGCCAATCACGGGATCGAGCTCGCCGTCGCGCGCCTTTTGCGTGAGGTTGGTGGCGAACTGCTTGAGCGTGTCGGTGCCGCTCCCCTTTTGCTGAGAGGCATCCGAGCCGCTAAAGAACGGCAGGCCCGCACCGGGACGACCAGCGCCAGCGCCAGCGAGCGGACGCTTCTTGTCCTGATCCTTGGCAGTGAGCTTTTCGATGGCCTTTTTAATGGAAGCAGACGACACGCCCAGGCGCATGAGGATGTCCATGGCCATGCCGTTGCCTTCTTCGACGATGCCGATCAGCAAGTGCTCGGTCGAAACGTAGGTCTGGTTGTTCTCGCGTGCCACGCGGAAGGAGCGCTCCATCACGCTAATGACGAGCGGCGTAAAGGCAAGCTTGGCAGCCTCGGTCTCCTCGCTGGGCTCGGGAACCGTGGTCTGGACCTCTTTGAGGGTATCCATGATGTCGTCGTAGGAGATATCGAGCGAGCGCAGTGCCTCGGCGGCAATACCCTCGTCCTCCTTAGCGAGCGCAAGCAGCAGGTGCTCGGTGCCCACCTTATTTGAGTGCAGATCGAGCGCCTCTTGCTTGGCCATGGACATGACCTTGCGCGCGCGATCGGTGAAACGGTCTAACATGCTAGTTCCTCTTAGACGAGCTAGTTTTTTCAAACGCAAAGCGCCACTCGTGGCGGCGCTTTGGTCTCTTTACCCATATGGAGTATATGTTAATCGCTGGGGCCTTTTCCGCATGCAGCCATACGACAACGTCTACAAAAAAGGAATTGCCAGGTGCGTCTGCATCGGCCCAACGAGCGTGGATTTTCGGACACCCATTCCACGAGCGTGGATAATCTCCCGTTTTGAGCCCGTAAACAAGCCAAAAACGGGAGATTATCCACGTTCATGTTTTGCGGATCAGTTTCATTTGCACCAATTAGCTGGTGTGGCGCCAGCGAGGGTCGGTGAGTGTACGCGCCACACCCAGGCCAACGGGCAAAAACGCCACGATGAGCACTGCACGCACAAACCAGCCGAGCATATTGACCGTGTCGAATGTGCACATGTAATACATCGAGCGATACAGATACAAGCCCGGCACCATAATGACAATCGATGGCACCGTGAGGGCGATACGTGGGTAGGTGAGCTTGATTTCGGCTAAGCTCGCGAGCAGCCCCGATACCAGCGCGCCGATAAACGCTGCCGCCTCGGGAGGCATACCTACGCTCAGGCCCAGAAAGGGAAACAGCGTCGGCGCATCGACGAGCGTAAGGCGCAAGGTATTGGACACGGCGCCGATCAGCCCAGCTGCCGCGGCCATCTTTACCGGGCTGTTGAACATCACCGAGAAGCCGAATACGCCAACGAAGCTCATCACCACGCGCAGGAGCGTAAGGGCAAGCGGCGAAAGGCCGAGCGGGGCAAAATCATCCGGTGCCAGCCCCACACACTCGGCAACCATCCAGCCCACAAGGGTCGCCATCACAATAATCGACACGGCATACGAAAGACGCTCAATGCCGCTTCGCATATCGAGCTTAGCGATGTCGAGGCCTGCCGTAATGAGGGGAAAGCCGGGAATCACAAAGAGCATGGCGCCGATATAGCCTTCTTGGTGCGACATTGCCCCCGGTACGACCTGGCCAAGGCCGAGCAATGCCAGCAGATACGAAACGCAAGCGAGCGCAACGCCAATCGTCAGCGCGCTAAACTGGCCAAGACCCTGCTTGAGAATATGAGAGCGAGCAAAGTTGCCAACACCAGCGCCTACGAATGCGCAGGCCATCTCGATAGGGCCGCCGCCGAGCAAAAAGACGAAGGCGCCGCAAGCACAAGCTGCCGCAAGGCCCTGTTGCCAGGGAGAGTAATCGGGTTTTGAACTCTCAACGGTCTTGAGCATCTCGTGGTATTCGTGCACGGTAAACCGGCGCCCATACGTCTCGATTTCCTTTAGGAAGCTCTCCATCATCCAAATGCGATGGGTATTGACTCCCGTTGTGGGCAGGCTGACAACCTCGTTAAAGCAGTGGCCATCTTCGATGCAGGTGCACTCAAACGACAGAAGACTTAAGTCAACGTGGACGGTGACACCGAGTACGGCGGCGACGCGATTCATGGTATCGCGTACACGCCAGGCACCCGTTCCGCTCGCGAGCATAAGCATACCGGTGCGGCAGATGATGGATGACTTATCGGTGAGCGGCGCATCGACGGCAAGCTCATCGCCTGCCGTCACGATCTGGTGCCAGTCAGTTTTCATATGGAGTGCGCCGGCACGAACACCGTGGTGCATGGGAGCTCTCGAAAGCAGCGAGTCAAGGCGCGAAGACTGTGGGGACTCCGTTGATTCGTCCTCAACCTCATCAGTCTCTTCATCGACCAGATCAAATGAGTCAAGCGATGCCGGCTCGCGACGATCGATTAGCTCCTCATCCTCATCGTCAAAGTAATTGAACTGATCGAGCATGTCCTCTTCGATTGCACGCTCGCTCGCGTCGTCCATATAGACGCTCCCTTCCTACCGACTAACCCCCATCCTAGGCAGCAACGGCTAAAGGAAACATAAAAGAGACGGCTGCCATGCGAGCCATGTGCTCAATAGCCGTTGGGTAGTCGTTTAAGAACGTCCCCAATGACTATTGACGGCCAAGGCAACGCCGATGTATTGGCAACGTCAGCGAGCGGGTCGCATTTGAGACAAGGTGACGTGAAACGAAAGGGCGCTGACCTTCTGGTCGCGCCCTTGAAATTGAACGTCAGATTGTCCAAATGCGGCCCGCGCAGCGTCGGCCGGTCCGCCGTTCGGTAGAACGGCGGAACCAATTAGTACATCTTTGCGCCGGCGGGAATAGAAGCGTCGAGCTGGATCAGGTTGAGACGCTCCTCACCATCCTCCTCGTGGATAGCGCTGATGAGCATGCCGCAGCTGGGAATGCCCATCATCTTGCGCGGCGGCAGATTGGTGATGGCGAGCAAGGTCTTGCCGACCAGGTCCTCGGGCTCATAATAACCGTGAATGCCGGAGAGGATGGTACGGTCGGTGCCGGTGCCGTCGTCGAGCGTAAAGTTCAGCAGCTTCTTGGACTTCTTGACGGCCTCGCATGCCTTGACCTTCACGGCGCGGAAGTCGCTCTTGGAGAAGGTATCAAAGTCGACGAACTCCTCAAACAGCGGCTCGACGGCGATCTTGGAGTAATCAACCGTGGGCTTGAGCGGCTTGACGAACGGGCTCGCGGCGTTGCCGGCCTCGGCAGCCTTGGCGGCAGCGGCACCGGACTGGAAACCCTTCTCGGGCTTCATGTGCGGGAACAGCAGGACATCGCGGATAGAAGCCTGGTTAGTAAGCAGCATGACCACGCGGTCGATACCGATGCCGATGCCGCCCGCGGGAGGCATACCGTACTCGAGGGCGCGCACGTAGTCCTCGTCGTACTCCATGGCCTCGTCGTCGCCGCCAGCCTTCTCGGCCATCTGGGCGGCAAAGCGCTCGGCCTGATCGACCGGGTCGTTGAGCTCGGAGAACGCGTTGGCGTACTCGTGACCGGCGATAACCAGCTCAAAGCGGTGCGTCAGGCGCGGATCGTCCTCAAAGCGCTTGGCAAGCGGGCTGACCTCGATGGGGTAATCGCACACGAACGTGGGGTTGACGATGGTGTCCTCGCCCAGCTCATCGTAAATCTCGGCGATGATCTTGCCAGCAGTCCACTCGGGCTTGACCTCCAGGCCCTTCTCGCGTGCTGCGGCAGCGAGCTCCTCGACCGGCGTGTCGATGGTGACCTGCTTGCCGAGCACGTCGGAGACGATGTCGGTCATGGGACGGCTGGCCCACTCACCAGAAAGGTCGATGGTCTGGCCCTGGTACTCGATGACCTCGGGGTTGCCGATGGCCTTGTTAGCCGCCTTAATGACACCCTGGGCGAGCGCCTTCATGCCCTCGAGGTCGGAGAAGGCACGGTAGGCCTCCATCGTGGTGAACTCGGGATTGTGGGTAAGGTCCATGCCCTCGTTACGGAAGATGCGGCCGATCTCGAACACGCGCTCAAAACCACCGACGATGCAGCGCTTGAGGTGCAGCTCGGTGGCAATACGCAGGTAGCACTCCTGATCGAGCGCGTTGAAGTGGGTAATGAACGGCTTGGCCGTGGCACCACCCTGGATGGTCTGCAGGATGGGGGTCTCGACCTCCATGTAGCCGTCGGACTCCATAAAGCGACGGAAGGTGGAGAGAATCTGCGAACGCTTACGGAAGGTCTCGCGAACGTCGTCGTTGGCGATCAGGTCGACATAGCGCTGGCGATAGCGGGTCTCCTTGTCGGAAAGACCGTGGAACTTCTCGGGCAGCGGACGAACGGCCTTGGAAAGCAGGGTCGTGCTCTTAGGGGCAACGGAAAGCTGGCCGCGCTGGGTGCGCACAACCACGCCTGTCACGCCCAAGATGTCGCCCAGGTCGAGGGACTTGAGCGTATTCCAGGCAGCCTCGTCCATGTCGTTGATGCGGCAGAACAGCTGAATCTCGGCAGTCGCATCGCGCACGACGATGAACATGATCTTGCCCTGACCGCGCTTGGCGACCACGCGGCCGGCGATCTTCACGACGTCCTCGGTGTCCTCGCCATCGGCAAGCTCGGCGTACTTAGCCTCGATATCGGCAACGTAGTCCTCAAGCTCAGAGTGCTCGGGATAGGGGTTCTGGCCCGCCTCGAACAGGGCGGCGCGCTTGGCCAGGCGGGTGGCGCGCTCGTCGTTGAGCGTCGAGGCCTGATCGGCGACGTTCTGGTTCTCTGCCATAAGTTAGCTCCTCAAACTAAAACGCTCCCCAGGATTCGGTCCCAGGGAGCGAAAACATACCTTTACGCGGGACCGTGGTCTAGCGTGCAATCTTGGCGATGGTGTAGACGCGAGTCTTGCCGGAAGGCGTAACGACCTCGACGGAGTCGCCCTCGCCGTGACCGATGATGGCGTGGCCGACCGGAGACTCGTTGGAAATCTTGTGCTCGAGCGAGTTGGTCTCGGTGGTACCGACAAGCGTGACTTCCATGACCTCACCGTTGGGATCAATCAGAGAAACGGTGGAACCGATGGAGACGGTCAGATCGCCCGTGGTGGCAGCAACCTGAGCGTTGGCGAGGATGGCCTGGATCTCGGCAATACGAGCGGCGTTCTGGGCCTGCTTGTCCTTAGCGGCGTCGTACTCGGAGTTCTCCGAAAGGTCGCCGAACGCGCGGGCTTCCTTGATGTCCTCGACGATCTCCTTGGCGTAATCGCCCTCACGCCAAGCGAGCTCCTCGACGAGCTTCTGGCGGCCCTCAGCGGTCAGTACGATCTGGCTTGCGTCCATACGGATATCTCCCCAACTCTGATCAAACAATCAACTGTCAACAAAACGAAAAAGACCGGCTAGCCTGCGGGCAAGCCGGTCAGGTGCTCACCCCAAAGGGATGGGACTACTCTGCGTCCGCGTCGCTGTCCTCTGCCTGCTTCTTCTTGGCAGCAGCGAGCTTGGCCTCGAGCTCAGCGATCTCCTTGTCCTCCTCGGACTGCTCGACCACGACCTCCTCGGCCTGCTTGGTTTCGCCCTTATCGTCGCCCTCCATACCCTCGCGGATATTCTTGACGGTAGAGCCGAGGGACTTGCCGAGCTTCGGCAGGTTCTTGGGCCCGAAGATAATCAGGACAACAACGAGAATAATGATGAGCTCAGGAGCCCTCAGTCCAAACATGTAGACCTCCACAATACAGCGAGACAAGCTCGAATGAGTATACCGCGGGTGTCGCGGTATCACAACAATAGCTAAAAAAAGGGACCGCAAGAAGCGGTCCCTCCTCATGCTCTGGTCGGGTTGACTGGATTTGAACCAGCGACCCCTGCGTCCCGAACGCAGTGCTCTACCAAACTGAGCCACAACCCGTTAGCTCGACTATAGTAACAAAGTTTTTCGCCGCGTGCTAGAGAAATTTTAATTTCTTTGGCGCTTCAATGCGAACCGTGTTGGGAATGAGCTCCGTCGCGCAGGACCACCAGCCGTTTTGCAGGGCAGCGTCGGCAAGCCTTTCGGCCGTGGCGGCGGTGTCGCAAATGGCAAACGAGCAGGCACCCGAACCGCACACGTTTGCGGCAATGGTACCGTCCTGTGAACGAAGCCAGTCAAGCACCGTTTGAATCCCCGGCTCCATCTGAGCGGAAATGACTCCCAGGTTGTTGTGGACGAGCGTGTAGGCCGCCTCTGCGTCTCCCGAGCGAAGGGCAGATGCGATCGCTCCGGGCTTGTCCGCAGGCGCTGGAGTCTCGTCAAAACGTCGATAGGCTTCAATTGTTGAAACGCTTGCCTCGCGCGGCTTGACCAACACGACGGGCGTTGCGGGCAGCGCGGGGTACTCAGTCGCCAGCACGTCTCCCCCACCTACGTAGAACGCAGGGCTGGCATGCAAAAAGAAGGGAACGTCAGCACCAATGCCCCGCGCAATGTCGTCGAGCGCGGGGTCGGTGCGATCAATTCCCCAGAGCTCCGCCAAGGCAACAATGACCGCGGCCGCATCCGTCGAGGGGCCGCCCAAGCCGGCGCACAATGGAATGCGCTTCTCAATCGTCACGCAGATGTTTGCCTCGCGACCATAATGCTCGGCCATAGCAGCAGCTGCACGATACGCCGTATTCTTTTGCATAGGAAAGTCGGATGCCGGAATCGTCTGGACGGTCAGCGCCTGTGCCGGCGTGACCGTCACGGTATCGACAAGACCGACGGCTGCCATCAGGGAATCGACCCTGTGATAGCCGCGGGCGTCACGCTCGGTATGAACCCCCAGATAGAGGTTGATCTTTGCCGGCGCGAAAAGGGTCAGGGACCAATCGGTCACCGCTAGTGCTCCTCGAGCTGATTGCCGAGCGGGGTAAAAATGTGCTCGCCGCTCTCGGGGTCGAACAGCTCGACCTGGCCGGTGAGAACATCAATATACTGGTAGGACTGACGCGACTTGCGGCCACGGCGCTCGTCGACCTCGACGATAAAGACGGCGGGGTGGACGCTCTTGATGGTGCCCATGCGCTCGACGACGCGGGTGCGGCCCATGTTGGCCTTCACCTTGACGCGATCGCCCACCATATCGGTCAGCTTCTCGTGGATGTCGTCGACGTGATTGACTTCCATCTCTTCCATGAACAGGGCCTCCAGAAGGTGCAATTCAAAAAGGGGATAATACCCCTAAGATAGACAAAACTCTAATACTATAGCACCCTGTTGCGACCACGCGCAAGTAGCTAATTTGGCTACTTACAGATTGTCGGTATCGAGGACGATGGTGAATGGGCCGTCGTTGACCAAGTCGACTTTCATATCGGCGCCAAAGATGCCGTGCGCCACGTGTTCGACATCTTGGCGAACGAGCGTCAGGAAGTACTCGTAGAGCTCGTTGGCGACATCGGGGGCGCCGGCATCCGTAAACGATGGGCGGCGGCCGTGACGGCAATCGGCGAACAGCGTGAACTGCGACACCACGAGAACCTCGCCGTCGACATCGGCAAGTGCCAGGTTGGTCTTGCCGTTCTCGTCCTCGTTAATGCGCAAGCCCCGGAGCTTGCCCCACAGCTTATCGGCCTCGGCGCGCGTATCGCCGTGGCCCACGCCCAGCAGCACCAGGTAGCCACGTCCAATACGGCCCACGCACTCGCCGTCGACTGTCACGCCGGCATTGAGCACGCGCTGCACTACCGCACGCACGACTACTCCTCGCCCGTCAGTTTGGCGGATAGGTGCTCGAGCGCATGGAATCGATGACTGATGGCGTTCTTCTCGTCCGCCGTCAGCTCGGCCATGGTCTTGCCCGGCGTGTCGACCGGCAGGAACAGCGGGTCGTAGCCAAAGCCGTGATCGCCGCGGCCCTCGTGTGCGATAACGCCCTCGCAGGCGCCCTCGCCATAGGTGACCAGACCATCCGTGTCGATAAGCGCAACGACGCTCATAAAGCGCGCGGTGCGGTCCTCGTCCGCCACGCCTTCCAGGTTAACGAGAAGCTTGGCGTTGTTGGCGGCATCGTCTCCGTGCACGCCCGCATAGCGCGCGCTATACACGCCCGGCTCGCCGTCAAGCGCGTCGACGACCAAGCCAGAATCGTCGGCGATGGCCATGAGCCCCGTCTCTTCGACGGCAGCCTGCGCCTTGATGATGGCGTTCTCCAAAAACGTCGTGCCGTTTTCCTCGGGGTCCTCAAAATCGCCCAGCTGGCCGAGCGCCACAAAGCGAACCTCGGGCATGACCTTGCCTAAAATGGCCTCGATCTCGGTGAGCTTATGGGCGTTGCCCGTTGCCACGACAATGGTCGCCGCCGGGTCGAGGGTGTCGATGTCGATCTTCTCAAGTGCCATGAGTGGTCTCCTTGTCTCTATAGCAATGCCGCGCCGAGGGCGACGAGGGCCTCCGCCTCTCCCCTCTCAATCAACGGCAGTCTTATACTTCAACGTTTTCCCAGATAAAACCTGCCAAAATAAACCTGTCCCTTTTTGGCAGGTTAGGCGATGGCTTGGCGCTGAAGCTCGATGAGCTCGGCGATGCCTTTGTCGCCCAGGTCGAGCAGGGCGTTGAGGCGCTTACGGTCAAAGGGCGCCTGCTCGCCAGTGCCCTGGAGCTCGATCATCTCACCGGTGTCGGTGGCGACGAGGTTCATGTCGACTTCGGCATGGCTGTCCTCGGAATAATCGAGGTCAAGCAGCGTATTGCCGTCGACAACGCCCATGGAGATTGCAGCCACCTGGCCGGTAAGCGGGATGCGCTCGATCTTGCCCGCCTCGACCCACATGGCGAGGGCGTCGTGCAGCGCCACCCAGGCGCCGGTGATGCTCGCTGTACGCGTGCCGCCATCGGCCTGAATCACATCGCAGTCGACGGTGACGGTGTACTCGCCGAGCGCCTTCATGTTGACGACGGTACGCAGGCTGCGGCCAATGAGGCGCTCGATCTCCATGGAGCGACCCTTGCGGTTGGCGTGCTCGCGCTTGCAGCGCTTGCCGGTCGACGCCGGCAGCATGGCGTATTCCGCGGTCACCCAGCCGACCTTAGCTCCCTTTCGCCAGCCCGGCACGCCCTCCTCGATTGTGGCGGCGCACAACACGCGCGTGTCACCGAACTCGGCAAAACACGAGCCGTGGGCGTGCTTCATGACGCCACGGGTGAGCTTAACGGGGCGCAACTCGTTGGCGGCGCGACCGTTGGCGCGGTTGACCTGCATGTACTCCATAGAAAAATCCTTTCGGCAAAAGGTGTGGCGAAGGCTCTGACGGCGGCCTTACATCTATTTCAGCTCATCGATATCGATATGCTCAATGCTCTTGAGCGGCTGACCAAAGATAAAGCTGCCCGCCACCGCAAACTCGGCAATGTTATCGGCCGTCGTGGCAAAACGATGCTGCGGCTCGGCGGCGACGCCCGCCAGCTGCTCGCGGCGCGTGAGGATATCGGTCAGCTCGCGCGTGGTCTCCTCGGCGGAACTCACGACGCGTACCCCAGGCCCCAGCGCATGGCGGATAGGTCCCACCAACAGCGGAAAATGCGTACAGCCGAGCACCACGGTATCGATACCGTGGTCGCGCAGTGGCTCAACCGTGGCACCCACCAGCGCACGCACGGCAGGCGTATCGAAGATGTCCTCGTTCTCAAGCCACTGCTCTTGCAGATGCGCACCCGAGGCGAGCTCGTGTTCGACAACCTCGACAAAGCTCGAGGCGGGGCAGCCGTATACGTCGACGCCGGCATCTAGGTCCTGAATGGCGCGCGTGTAAGCGCCCGAGCGAATGGTGAGGTTGGTGGCGAGCACGCCCACGCGACGCGTGCGGGTGCTGTTGATTGCCGCACGGGCACCCGGCGCGATCACGCCGATCACGGGAACGTCGAGCACCTGCTGGGCCAGACGCAAGGCCGCAGCTGTCGCCGTGTTGCAGGCGATGACCATAATCTTGACGTCGTGCTTCGACAGCCAACGGCCCGCCTGCAACGCAAACGAGCGCACCTCATCCTCGGTGCGCGTGCCGTAGGGGCAGCGTTTGGTGTCGCCGAAGTAGTAGACGGACTCATGCGGCAGCGCCGTCGCGATGGCGCGCGCAACCGTCAGACCGCCCAAACCAGAATCGAACACGCCAATCGGGCGCGTGTCGCCTGCCGGATTCTCGATATCGGACATTACCTCACCAGTCTCTCTCGAAAAGACATGTCCAAGTGCGGCGACGCCGCGCTACGAACGCGCCGCGACCAGCAGCTCTGCCGTCGCCGCCCAACCGTCGACAATTTTGCCGCGCGTAACGAAAGCGTTCTCGCAAGCAGCCAGGAACTCGGGCGCGCCGGCGCTCGTCAGGCCATTCTCGACCAGGCAGAACGTGCCCACGTGATCGGCCATGTAGAAGTCGGACTCGGAGTCGCCGAGCGCGAGCGTCTCCTCGCGCTCGATCCCCAGGTGCTCGCAGAAGCGCGCAATGGCGACGCCTTTGTTGAGACCCGCGGGGTTGATGTTGAACGCGCGACCGTCCTCGACGCGATCGAGCTCGAGCGTCGTCGGCTTGGACAGATGCGTCAGGTGACCGTTACAGGCCCACACCAGGCCACAGCCGGCCTCGTCGAGAATGGCCTGCGCCTCGTCATCGGGGATGTCGCCGCGCATGCCGACGGTAACCTCGCGGTACTTGTAGCCGGTCGACATGTCGTTGTGATACTCGATCTTGTGCGGCCAGCGGGCGAGGATCTTCTCGCACACGCCAGTCTGCTCGATCACCTGGTGCGGCGTGAGACCGCAAGATGGGTCGTAGGGCATATCGCCGGTCAGATACTCCCAATCGTTGGCCTTGAGATCGTACATGACCAGGCCACCCATCTCACCAATGTAGGAGTTGAGGCCGAGCACGCGTGCATCCTCGTGGATCATGGTGCGGTTGCGGCCCGAGGTGGGAACCACTTGGATGCCGGCGCGGGCAAGTGCCACGACAGCCTCGACGAGCTTGGTCGAGGGGTTGCCGTCGTTGTCGCGCAGCACGCACGAGCCGGGTGCGAGCATCGTAGCATCCAGGTCGGTAAAGACGTACTTAACCTTGGCCAAGCGCTCGCGCATCTCGCCCGAAAGCTCGGCGACGGTCGGCAGGGTGTTGTGGGACATGGTTACTCCGTTTACGTAGAAGGGTTTGGGCTTGGACGGCATGTTTTGATTGAGGGAACACGTTTATGGCGACAGCGCACTCAGGGCGCCTTCGCCATCATGGTTCATTAGTCAAACTGGGTAACATCGATCAGGCGATTGGCCAACGAAAGGTCGCTCTCGATGGGCACGAACTCGTCGCCCACGTGCATGAGCTCCTCGTCACCCTTTGCCAGCAGCAAGACAATGGTGGGAGCATTGGGGTTGACGTACTCCTCGCGCGCCGCCTTGAACGCCGCATGCACAGCGGCTTCGCGGTCGAGGATGATCTTGTTCGGCGTATCGTCGGGAACATGCTCGGCAAGCTCGCGACAGACCTTCATCGGGTCCTCGTGAGCCGGGTCCTCGTTGGCAAAGATCATCAGGTCGGAATATGGTGCGGCCTCGCGCGGAAGCTGCTCGCGGCGCTCCTGCGCCTTGCCGCCGGCAGCGCCAAACACTGCAATGACTGGACTAGCGGGAAACGCGCGCTTGACCGACGAGAAAAGCGAACGGAACGAAAGCTGGTTGTGCGCATAGTCAACGACGCAGATCACGCGGCCGTCCTTCGACTCCACGACCTCCATACGGCCCGGTACACGCAGTTTGGAGAGGCCCTTCTTGATAGCCTCGATACCGATGCCGATCTCGCGCGCAGCGGCGATAGCGACCAGCGCGTTTTCCACGTTAAAGTCGCCCGCGATGCCCAGCAGGACCTTCTCCCCCGCCTCGGACTCGTCGGCACACAGGCCATGCAGGTTAAACTCGATGTTAAAGCCGACCATGCGCACATCGCTCGCCCACAGGCTCGCCTCGGGATGCTCGACGCCAACGGTCACCAAGCGCTCGGCCGTCGACGCTGCCTCCAACACACGGTCAACCTCTTCGGTGCCCAGATTCACCACGGCGGTCTTCGCCTGGTCAAAGATCCTGAGTTTGCTCTCAAAATAATCCTCAAACGTGGGGTGTTCGATCGGCGAGATGTGGTCACGCCCGATGTTGAGGAAGCACGCCACGTCAAACGGCAGATTCTCGACGCGTTGGTACTTGAGCGCCTGGCTCGAGACCTCCATGACCATGGACTGGCGACCTGACGTGCGGCAGTTGGCGATATGGCGCCAGACCTCTGGGGCCTCGGGCGTAGTATTGGTGCTCTCGTAGCACTCGATACCATCGTCGGTGTTCACTGAGCCGATCATGCCGCAGGACTCGCCCGCCGCTTTGATGATGGACTGGAGCATAAAAGCGGTCGTGGTCTTTCCCTTGGTACCGGTGATACCCACGATCTTGACGTCGTGGTCGGGACGGTCGTAGACCTCCGGCGGCAACAGGGCCATGGCCGTGCGAACGCTATCAACAACCAGCATCGCAGCACCGCTCTCCTGCGCCAGCGGCTCCAGAGACTCGACCAGCGACTCCTCGCACACAAATGCGACGGCGCCCGCATCGAGCGCCATGCTCAAAAACGCGGGCTTAAAGGCAGTGCCTTTGCAAAAGAACACGTCACCCGCCGAGACCGTACGCGAATCAAACGAGCAGCCGGTCACGGCACGCTCGTCAACCTGCTCTGATGCGCGCAGCTCGCCGCACACATCGAGAAGCTTGGCAAGCGTATCGACCGTGGTCACGGTCGCGGAATCCGAATGGTGCATCTTTCGCCTTTCTCAGCCATTTGGCAGGGACGGTTTTATAGTAACTGAAACGCACCCACGCAAAAACGGCTCCCGGAGGAGCCGTTACGCGCAGGCGTTCGTAAGCCGAGGCTAGGCAGCCTGAACAGCGGGCTGGTCCTCGTCGATAAAGAAGCGCTTGTACCACACCAGGAACACGAGCGGCGTATAGATCTTGCGCTGGAAATCGCCCTTGCCCGCAAAGTGCAGATCGAGCAGGTGCATGAGCTCGTCGGTATCGAAGAACTCGCTTGCCCACGGCGCGGTGAAGTACTCCTTGACATAGTCGTACCACTTTTGCTCGCGCAGCCAGTAGACAATCGGCACCGGGAAGCCCACCTTGGGACGGGTGGCCCACTCATCGGGCAGCGACTTGTTGGCAGCGTGGCGGAGTACCTGTTTGTTGCCGTTCTCGTTGATGCGGTAGCGGTCGGGAATGTGCTCGGCGAACTCCATGACTTTGCGGTCCAGGAAGGGCACGCGCAGCTCCAGCGAGTGCGCCATGCACATCTTGTCGGCCTTGAGCAGAATGTCGCCCGGGAGCCACATGTTCATGTCCAGGTACTGCTTCTTGACCAGCTCGGGCTGACCCTTCACGCGCGCATAGATGGGAGCGGCAAGCTCGAAGGCGCCATCGCCGGTGTTGTACTCGGGCTTGAGCACGCCGTCGACCTCGCGCTCCGGCCATACCAGAGCCTGTCCCAGGAACGACTTCTCGGGGATCTCGGCACCCTTGACCAGGAAGTTATGTCCCTTGAAGTACGGCATATGCAACGCCAGGTTACCGAGCGCGCGACGGATGGGCAGTGGCACCATCTTTTTGTACTTGCGCACCGGAACCGTGTCCTCGTAGTAGGCGTAGCCGCCAAAGAGCTCGTCGGCGCCTTCGCCCGAAAGCACGACGGTAACATCCTTGCGCGCCATCTCGGCCAAGAACCACAGCGGCACAGACGACAGGTTGGACTGCGGCTCGTCCATGTGATACTGAATGTCCTCGAGTGCGCCAAAGAACTCGTCGGCGGTGATCATCTTGCGGACATTCTCGACGCCGAGCTTGTCGGATAGCTCCTTGGCGTAGTTAGTCTCGTTGAAATTCTTGTAATCGAAGCCCACCGAGAAGGTCTTGTCGGGCATGAGGCAAGCGGCGATGTAGCTGGAGTCGACGCCGCCGGAGAGGAACGACGCGACCTTGACGTCAGCGATGCGATGGGCCTCGACGCTCTCGTGCACGACCTCATCCAGCTCGTCGACGTACTCCTCGAACGGCTTCTCGACGGCAGAGTAATCGCAATCCCAGTAGCGCTCGATGTTCATCTTGCCGGTCGGGATGTCTACGGTAAAGTAATGCGCCGGCGGCAGCTTGTAGACACCCTCGAAGAAGGTCTCCTCGGTTGCCGAATACTGCAGCGTCATGTACGGACGCAGGGCCTTTTTGTTGACCGCCTTGTGGAAGTGCGGGTAGTCCAGGAAGCTCTTGATCTCGGAACCAAAGAGCACGCCCGGAGCGCCGTCGCCCGCATCGGCCATGGGATAGTAGTAGAGCGGCTTGATGCCAAAGATATCACGGGCGCCAAAAAGCTTGTTCTTCTTCTTGTCCCAGATGACGAAGGCGTACATACCGCGCAAGCGATCAAGTACTGCCTCGCCCCACTCCTCGTAGCCGTGCAGGAGGCTCTCGGTGTCGGCTCCACAGTGGAACTTATAGCCCTTGGCCTCGAGCTCGGAGCGAAGCTCCTGGAAGTTGTAGATCTCGCCGTTGAAGACGATAACGACGCTGCCGTCCTCATTGGCCATGGGCTGAGCGCCGGCCTCGGTCAGGTCGAGGATCGACAAGCGGCGGAAGCCGAGGGCAACGCGGCCGTCGATAAACTGGCCGCCCATGTCGGGACCACGATGGACGATGCGGTCCATCATCTTGGTGAGCACCTCGGATTGGTTATCCGTCCCACCGACAAAACCGACAAAACCGCACATATACTATCCCCTCTGCTGTTGCTGGGTATCAAATCGAATCAGTAGCTTTTGAGTATACCCGAGGGCGTAAAGAGGGGCGGAATGTTCAGGCAATCTCAACTGAATCAGCTCCGCGCCGACACGCGCCGGTTACCTTTAATGGATATGAGATGAATGAGGCGATTGTTTTGCTATACTCTCTCCGCACGGGCGATTGGCGCAACGGTTAGCGCAGGTGCTTTACACGCACAAGGCTGGGGGTTCGAATCCCTCATCGCCCACCATTGAATTGTTAGGCCTCCAGCGATGGAGGCCTTTCTTTTTTGGGCCCGGTGCATGGGATTCGAACCCGCAAGGGTGCGGAGCTGAGGAAACGCGAAGCGTTTTCCAGCGCAGCACGC
>URKC01000039.1:0-19629 GCA_900548295.1 uncultured Collinsella sp. | reverse complement strand
TCGATCGCGCGCGCCACGCCACCGGCGGCATCGATGTGGTTGTCCTTGAGCATGACGGCCGTCGACAGGTTGTAGCGATGGTTGCTGCCACCGCCGATCTCGACTGCTGCCTTCTCGAAGACGCGCATGCCCGGCGTGGTCTTGCGCGTGTCGACAAGCACGGTCTTGGTGCCCTCGAGCGCCGCTGCCATTCTGTGCGTATAGGTAGCGATACCGCTCATGCGCTGCAGGTAGTTGAGCGCCACGCGCTCGCCCGAAAGCAATGCGCGCGCATCGCCGCGCACCTGGCCCACGTGGTCACCGGCGTGCACCTCGTCGCCGTCCGCGACATCGAACAACACGGAGCTCTGCGGATCCAGCAGCTCAAAAGTGCGAGCGAACACATCCAAGCCGGCGATGATGCCATCGGCCTTGGCGATGAGCTCAACGGTAGCGGGGCGCGCCGTAGGGCACACGCTCGCCGTACTCACGTCCTCAAACGTGATGTCCTCGCGCAGAGCCTGCAAAATCAGATCATCGACGACGAGTTTCATGGTAATGGGATTCATGGTCTACTCCTCCACGGCCTGCGTGCCGGCGGCACGGGCCAAATCATCGATTGCCAGGGTGTCGGCGCTCAGGGCGCGATGATGGCCATCGAGCACGGGATCGCCCGCCTGCTCCACGGCCAGCGACTCGCCGGTACGCATGTACCACGCGGCGCGACGACCCCAGACCAGCGCCTCGAGCAGGCTGTTTGATGCAAGGCGGTTCTTGCCGTGAACGCCGTTGCAAGCCGTCTCGCCCGCGGCGTAGAGCTCGGGCATCGAGGTGCGGCCGTCCTTGTCGACCCACACGCCGCCCATAAAGTAGTGCTGTGTGGGCGTAACGGGGATGGGCTCGTCCAAGATATCGCGGCCGTCCTCCAGGCAGCGTGCGCGAATGTTGGCAAAGTGCCCGGTCACCACATCGCGCTCGACGGGGGCAAAGCTCAGCCACTCGTGCTCGGTGCCGTCCTGCTTCATCTGCTCGCGAATAGCGGCGGCGACCACATCGCGCGGCTGAAGCTCATCGGTAAAGCGCTCGCCGGCGGCGTTGAGCAAAATCGCGCCCTCGCCGCGGCAGCTCTCGCTGATCAGGAAGGTGCGACCCGGCTGCGGCGAGAACAGTCCCGTGGGGTGAATCTGCACGTAGTCCAGGTGCTCCATCTTAATGCCATGCTCCTGAGCGATGTAGCAGGCATCGCCTGTGAGCTGCGGGTAGTTGGTCGAATGGTCGTATACGCCGCCGATACCGCCCGTCGCCCACAGCGTGTGGCGGGCATGGATCTTAAACGGCTCGCCGGCATGCACGCCCTCGGCGGCATTTGCCAGCTCGTCGGCGGGACGAACCGAGTTGTCCTCGTCCACGGGAACGGCGATAACGCCGGTGCACACCGTGGCGCCGCCACCCTCGCCCGTCAGGATGTCGGTCATGGCCACGTACTCCAAAATCTGCACGTTGTCCAGCTTGCGAACGGCCTGGAGCAGCTTGGTTGTGATCTCCTTGCCCGTAATATCGGCATGGAAGGCAATGCGCGGGCGGCTGTGCGCGCCCTCGCGGGTAAAGTCGAGGCCGCCATCGGCCTTGCGCTCAAAGTCCACGCCCATGGCCAGCAGGTCATTGATGACCGAACGGCTCGAACGGATCATGATGTCGACGCTCTCGCGGCGATTCTCGTAGTGGCCGGCGTGCATGGTGTCCTCAAAGAAGGCATCGTAGTCCGAGCCCTCGGGCAGTACGCAGATGCCGCCCTGCGCGAGCATCGAATCGCACTCGTCGACAGCGCCCTTGGAGAGCATGATCACGCGCGTGCTCGTCGGCAGGTTGAGAGCCGCGTACAGGCCCGCCACGCCACAGCCGGCAATGACGACGTCGCACTCCATGTCGGGGTATTGTTTGGTTTCCACAGGAATCCTCTCCCTTGTAATGTGACATGCGGGACTGTCCCTCATGTCACATTGTTCTAGCGCGCTGCGTACTCGAGCATACGGTCGAGCGTGAGCTTGGCCTGGTCTGCCGCCTCGTCCGAGACGCCGATCTGCACCTCGCCCTCGCCCGTCTCCAGGCAGCGCACGAGCTTTTCGAGCGTGATGAGGTCCATGTTGACGCAGGTGGGCTTCACCGCGGGGAAGTGGAACTTCTTGCCGGTGCCCTGGCAGCGGCGCTCGAGCTCGTAGAGCACGCCGCGGACCGTCACGATAATGAACTCGCTGGCGTCGGACTCCTCGGCATACTTGATGATGCCGGCGGTGGAGCCGATGTAGTCGGCCTCGGCCAGGACGTCGGCCTTGCACTCAGGATGCGCCAGCACGAGCGCGTCGGGGTGGGCCTCCGTCGCGTCGACGATCTGCTCGACGGTGATGATGTGATGGCGCGGGCAGTAGCCGTTGTTGAGGATGACGTGCTTTTGCGGCACCTGCTCGGCTACGAAGCGGCCCAGGTTTTGGTCGGGGATGAACAGGACGTGCTGCTGCGGCAGCTCGGACACGATCTTGACGGCGTTGGAGCTGGTGACGCACACGTCGCTCCAGCTCTTGATCTCGACCGTGGAGTTGACGTAGCAGACCACGGCAAGGTCGTCACCGTACTCGGCGCGCGCCGCGTCGACCGTCTCACGCTTGACCATGTGAGCCATGGGGCAATCCGCGCCCGGCTCGGGCAGCAGCACGGTCTTGGTGGGGTTGAGCAGCTTGGCGCTCTCGCCCATAAACTCCACGCCGCACAGCACGATGGTCTGCTGCGGCAAGCTTTTGGCGAGCTTTGCCAGGTAGAAGCTGTCGCCGACGTAATCGGCAACGGCTTGGACCTCGGGCGCCACATAGTAGTGCGCCAAAATCACCGCGTCACGTTGGGTTTTTAGTTGCTGAATGGCCTCGACGAGCTCTGCGGGCACCAATGCCGCGCGCTCCGTTGCCGTCGTTGCCGATGCTAGGCCGGCCGCGATATCGCGTGCAAGCTCCGACGCATCCATGTTCGCGCTCTGTGCCATCAAGGCCCCTCTCTTTTGGCGAATCTTGGGGCTTTAGTATGACACCTAGGTTTACAGCTGACAAGACAGCTGTAAACCTAGGTGTAAAGTTGAAATAAAGATTCGATCTTGGGCTGGGTCGCTTTCGAGCCGAAGCGCTATAGGTAGACGAGGTTGGACCTGATTTAATATTTAACCCCCTGTTTATCGCCTTAGCCGAAGGGGCGTGGGCAAAAAAGGGCAAATATGAGTACTGTTACCAAACTAGTAACAGCGATTTTCCGGTCCAGAACGGCAAAATCGCCTAATTTGGGACCCGATCGTGGCTCTGCCGGGCGGAAATCGATGCAATTTTGGCCCGACAACACGCTTTTTAGGGCAATTTTGCTGTTACTAAAATGGTGACAGTACTCATATTTGGCATTTTTTTGCCCACCGGGTTTCCGACAGGCCCAAAAACGGGCCCGGATCGCTCAATCCGGGCCCGCTGGGAACTGGCATGCGGTTAAACGCGGCGCTTCATAGTCCACGCCAGCAGCAGAGCCGCCATGCCGGCAGCGAACACAGCACCAGCCATGACGTACGCGCTGTCGCCGGACTCAGGCAACGTCTCCTTGCCAGCCTTCTTCTTAGGCTTGGAAGTCGTAGTCGTGGTCGTAGTAGTCGTGGTGGTCTGGCCAGGAGCGGGCTTGGCGGCCTCGGCAATGGTAAAGGTCGTCTCAGCCGTGCCCGTGGTCGAAACCACGCTCAGCTTATGCTCGCCCACACCAAGCGTCTTCACGAAGCTCGTCTTGAGCGTCACGATCGTGGAACCCTCGGTGAGCGCGTAGTTCTCGGCGTCGACTTCCTTGTCGTCGACCAGCACCTTCTGGAAGTACTTGATCGGTGCGTTCGAGCGGAAGCTCAGGTCCTTGGCGGTGTCGACCGTGATCGCCTGGCCTGCGCCCTCGATAATCGTGGGTGCCAGGATCGCGATGCCCTCGGTTGCGCCCTTCTCGCCGCAAGCCGTGCACTCCTGGTGCCTCTCGCCCTTGGCCTCGGTGGTCGCCGGCTTGTCGACAACCCACTCAAAGGTATGCTCGGCCTTGTCGAGGACCTCGCCGCAGCGGCAGATATGCCAGTGGTTCTTGGCGTCGTGTGCCCAGCCGGAGCCGTCGGGCTCGTGTTTGAGCACGCCCTCGACCGTCACGTTCACATCGCCCTCTACGTCCTTGAGTTCATAGGTGCCGTCGTCAGCAAGCTTAACGGCCTTGCCGTTGACGCTGACGGCATAGTTCTTGCCCGTAAAGTACGCGCCGTCGATGCTGATGGCGAGCTTTGCGGAGCCGTGCCAGTCGAGCTCGGTTGCCGTCGAGGTGAGCGTGTAGCCCACCTGATTACCCGGCAGCGTCACGACGAGCTTGCGGCCCGCCTTCACGGTAACCTCGGTAACGGCAGAGGCGTCGTAGTTGGCCTTAGCCTGGTAGCGCACCTCGTACACGCCGGCGGCGAGGTCCTTGAGCTCGGTCACGTCCTTGCCCACGGCCTGGTACTCGGCGGCGCCCCGAGCGCGCCACTCCATGGTGCCGTCGACGCCCGTGATCTTGCCGTCCTTCTTGCCGCTCACGGTCTCGGCCTCAGCCTGGACCACCGGCGCGTCCTGCGCGGCATTCTTGATGGAGAACTCGCATGTCAAGCCATCGGCGGGCAGCGTGTAGTTGCCCGCGGCCTTGCCCGTCAGCTCGGCGAGGGTCGCCGTGTACGAAGCACCCACCTCGGTCTGGGAACCGTCAACGAGTGCACCAAGGTCATCCTTGCCGATGACGTTGCCAAGCTCTGCCACGGGGCAGTGCTCCTTACCGTCGTAGACGAATTCGGTGGTACCCCACGTCACGGTGAGCGGACGCTGGTTGATGATGAACGTGCCGTCGACGAACGTGACGCTGTAGTTGGGGCTCGCGCCCTCGAGCTGTGTCAAGCGCAGAGCATAGCCACCCTCGCGCACGTCGTCACAGTCTTCGCGCTCGATCTCGAGCTCAAGCGTATCGTCCCCGACGAGCTCGCCAGAGGTGATCGACCACTCAAAGACGGGGTCTTTCTCGCCGTAAATCTTGGAGGCGTCCTGAGCGGTGACCGTGATCGCACGCGGCGTAACCTCGAGCGTCACTTTGCCCTCGACCGTCGCACCGCCAATCATCACCTTATAGGCAACATCCAGCGCGCCGGCGTCCTTGATCTCGGGGGCAGAGGTAGACCAGGTCTTGCCGTCGTCGGTGCTGTACTCGGCCGTCGCACCCTCGGGCAGCGCCGAAGCATTGACCGTGTGATACGCGCCGTCGTATTCGCCGGAGTAACCGGAGATAGCAGCAGCCGGAATCTCCTCGGGGGCAAGGGCGTACCCGCAGACGACGCACTGACGGTGACCGAAGCCCTTCTCGGTCGCCGTGGGAGGCGTGTCGACAACCCACGTAAAGGTGTGCTCGGCCTCGTCAATCTTGCCGCTGCAAGTGCACTCGTGCCAGTGCGTATTGTCGTCGGAGATCCACGTATCGCTCACGGCCTCGTGCTTGCGCACGCCCTCGACCGTCACCCTCACGTCGCCCTCGACGTCCTGGACGGTGAACTCGCCGCGTTCGTTGAGCGTCACGGCACTTCCGTTGACCTTGACGGCATAGGTGAGTGAGTCGGCAAAGTAGCCGTCCTCGATGCTGATAGTGAGGGTGGCAGAGCCATGCCAGTCGAGCTCGGTCGCGTCAGCCGTGAGCTTGTAGCCGACCTGTTCGGCGGGCAGCGCCACAGCGAGCTTGCGGCCCGTGGCAACCGTAACCTTGGTCGCGGCGGAGGCTTCGTGGTCGTCATCAGCGCGGTAGCGCACTTCGTACGTGCCCGCGGCAAGACCGCTGAGCTCGGTCGCGCCTTCGGACACGGCCTGATACTCACCCGAGTCCTTGGCACGCCACTCCATAGCGGCGTTGACACCCGTGATCTTGCCGTCAGCCTTGGCACTGACGGTCTCGGCCACACCCTGGACCACCGGTGCGCCCTTGGGAGCCTTCTTGATGGAGAACTCGCGCGTCAGGCCCGTTGCCGGCAGCTTGTAGTTGCCCTTGTCGGCGCCCGTCAGCTCGATGATCTTCGCCGTGTAAGCGCCGGCCTTGACCGCAGCACCGTCAACATATGCAGAGACGTCGTCATCTCCAATGACGTTGCCGAGTTCCGCCTCGGGGCAGTGCTTCTCGCCGTCGTAGGTGAACTCGGTGGTAGCGTCCCACGTCACGGTGAGCTCGCGCTTGTTAATGATGAACTTGCCATCAACGAACGTAATATCGTAGTTGGGGTTGGCGCCCTCGGACTGCGACGCCGTCACGACGTAGCCGCCCTTGCGCACGGTCTCGCCGGCCTCGCGAGAGACGGTGATGTCCTGGAGGCTCTCGCCCTCGACGAGCTCGCCCTCGGTGACCTTCCAGCCCAGTTCGGGATCATCGTTGCCGTAGGTCTTGGAGGCATCGGACGCCGTCACAGTGACCTTGCGCGGCGTCACCACAAGCTTCGCCTCGCCCTCGATAGCGGCTCCGTCGACGATCGCGCTGTACTTGAACGGCAGGGTGCCGACGTCCTTGATCTCGGGAGCGGAGGCAGACCAATTGACGCCATCGTCGATGCTGTACGTGACCGCCGTGCCCTCGGGCAGGGCCGAGACATCGGCAGTGTGGACCTTGCCGTCATACTCGCCGGAGTAGCCGGCAACAGAGGCCGCCGGGATTACAACCTTATCGGAGGAGTTGTAGTCACAGACAGTGCAGTGCAAATGCTTGGATCCGGGCTTCTCGACCGTAGGCTTCTCGTCGATTATCCACTCGAAGGAATGCTCGGCCACGTCGATCCGCTCACCGCACGTGCAAACATGCCAGTGAGAAGAACCGTCGCTCTTCCAGCCGGTACCATCGGGCTCATGCTTGGCGATGCCCTCGACGGTAATCACGGTGTCTTTCTCCACCTTAGACAGTTGGTAAACGCCCTGCTCGCTGGGCTTGATGGTCTCGCCGTTTGCCTTAACGGAAAAATCCTTAGTCGCGTAATAGTCGTCCGCGACCGTAAACTTAAGCGTCGCAGAACCGTGCCAGTCGAGCTCGGTCGCGTCAGCCGTGAGCGCGTAGCCCGCCTGCTCGGCCGGCAGCGTCACCTTGAGCTTGCGGCCGGCATCGACCGTAACGGTAACGGTCTTGGAAGCGTTGTAATTCGTCGTCGCCCCGTAGCACAGGCGATATGAACCAGGCGCCAGATTCTCAAGCTTGTCGCCATCGACCAGATCACTTGCCTTGATGAACATCATCTGCTTGCTAGGCTTGCCCAGCATCATCGATGTATCAACGCCCTCAATCTTACCGTCGTGTTTACCACTCACGGTCTCCGCTGTCGCCTTTACATTGGGAGCACTGTCCCGTTTGGCCTTGGCGATAGCGTACGTGCATTCAATACCCGAGGGCTTGCGGTAATTAGAGAGAACCTTATCCTCACCGACGAGCCCAGTCACCCTCGCCGTATACGTGCCGGCATCTACCTTTGCGGCGTCAGTGACCTTGAGAGACACGTCGTTGCCGTTAACCAGATTGGTTATCTCTGCCGTGGGGCCCTGTTCTTGGCCGTTGTAAACGTATTGACCAACATTCCACCTCACATCGATAGTGCGACGTGTGATGGTGAACTCGCCCGTCTCAAACGTAATGTCGTAATTAGCGTTGGCACCCTCTTCCTGAGAAGCCGTCACCTTGTACGTCTTATAACCGGTCAGGACATTCTCGCCCTCATCACGCTTGTACGTGATACTGGAAAGCGTATCGCCCTCCATAAGGGAACCAGCCGTCACGTTATAGGTGAAGTCGGGATCTGGATCGCCATACGTTTTAGATGCCGGGGCAGGAGCCACCGTAATCGGGCACGGCGTCACCTCGAGCGTCACCTGTCCCTTGATGTCGGATGCACCAGGGGTGGTCACCTTATAGTCGACCGTGGTCTTGCCGACGTTTTTGATTGTAGGAGCATCCGTTTTCCACGTGATGCCACCGTCGATGCTGAACTGAGCCGTCGCGCCAGCCTTAAGGTCAACGCTCACGGCATGCTCTTTGCCGTCATACACGCCGACATAACCGCCGATGCACGCCGGAGGAATCTCCTCCTCGCGCAGGACATAGCCGCACGTGGAGCATTGATACCGCTTTAGACCGGGCTTCTCTGTGGTGGGAGCCTTAACTTCCTCCCAAGAGAAGACATGCGTGTCTTCGTTGAGCTTCTTGCCGCATCGACACACCTGCCAGTGAGCGCCATTCGAACCCTCGGTCTTATACCAAGTACCGTCAGCGGACGCGCAAGGACCCTCCGCAATTTCGAAGACGTTAGACCCCGAAGCGTAATGGTTGTTGTCCGCTTTGAAGCGCACCTCATACTTCCCGGCAGGCAGTCCATCGACCGAAGTTTTACCGGCACCGATGGACTCCCAGAATGTGTCCCCGTATTTTCTCCACTCATAGGTCTTATTCAAGTTGGAGAGCGACCCATCCTCGAGCAAATGCGCACTTTGGTCCTTGACTTTGACACCCGTGCCGTCGCTAGCGATATAACGCCAAGGAACAGGCTGGCTGGCGGGCGTAATCTTGATTTCAACCGACCCGCTCTTTGTCACATAGTCTTTCGCGGTGATGCGGTAATCGACCGTTACGGAGAGAACCTCGCCCTTGCGATTGCGCTGAACGTCCGTATAGCTCGGAGCCTCCGCCGTCCATTTGTCGCTCTCATCAACGCTGTACTCAATCTTCATGTCGTCAGGGGCCTTCGACACCGAGATGTTGACGCCATGCGGCTTCCCGTCATAGACGCCTTCGAATCCCTCTGCTGTCACGTTCTCGAACTGCGTGCCCGTAATGGTCCAGTTTGTACATACCGAGCCCGTGTAGTTGCCCATACCCTTGATATAGAGCTGGTAGTACGGGCAATAGGAATTGGAGCCGGGAGGATCGATCGCGCTCACCGTGCTATACGACGGATCGCTATCAATCTTGTAGTCGCCGCCCTTGACAAAGGATGACCAGCTTTGAGTGCTGTAGTTGTAAACCTCAACGGAAAAATTGGGCGTAATCGTCTTTCCCGTCCATGGGTACGCGCGAACTGCCTCACCATTAATCGTAGTGTCTGTTCCGCCGTCATTAAACTTGAACGTGAGTCCGCTGACATTGCGCAAATCGAGCGGCAAAATCTGGAACTCGCGGGTGAGCGTCAGGGTGCCATCCTGGCCATCAACCTTAACTTTGGACTCAATACGGTAGATACCAGCATTGGTAGGAACTTCTTCCAGCGCCTCGCCCTTGCTATCGCCCCAGTTCGAAAGCTTGTAATACTGAGACCCGGAAATACGTACGCCTCCCGTCGAGACGATATCGTCTCGAGCGTAGCCGTCCTTATTCGACATCGTCAGCGTTGGAGTGACTTCACCGCCGCTGTATGTAACGCCCAGTTTTCCCTTGTCCGGCGTTGCCCCATCGATACCCAGCTCGACGGCATAGCCATTTTTGTAGCTGCAATCGCTCGGGCGCATCTTGCCGGAGCAGGCAACCTTCAGCTGATATGAGCTGTTGGCGGCCTTTTCCACCGACCACACATGCTCGTGCGGCAGACGCGAGGCATATACATACCCGTCGTTCGTCTTTCCGATGCCGACACTTGGATCGTCCGTAGTAACGCGAGCGCGCAGGTCAGCCTCATCGATACCGCAAGTGCCAAGCTTCCACTGAGTACCCTTATAGGCGCCCAGCTGATTGTCCTTGAGCGACAGCTGAACCTTGCCTGCAAAGGATTCGGCAATATTCAGTTTGCCGTAGTAAATAATCCCCGGCGTGTCGAGCGCAAGGCCTCGGGCGCCCTTCTCGCTGTTAGTTGTAATGGTCGTATTGCCAGCAAGTGTCACCGTTCCGCGGGCATACACAGTGTTTCGACGCGTGTTCGCATCGGAATGGTAGTACGTGCCCTCTGCATAAGTGTCGCTCACCTGCGTATTGTTGAGTGTGCATGTCGAATTTTTAGCCACCGCAATTGCGCTCGTCATAACCATATCTTGCGTATAGTTCGCCGCCGGAACCCGCGAGTCCGCTGACTGAACGAGACAGTTGTTGAGCGTGACATCCGAATTGTTGACGACAATATTGCCCGCATGAGTATGCTCGTTTGTATCCTCGACCCCAAGGCTCTTGCACCAAATCGATTCCTGCCTGTTGTTGTTAAACGTGCAGTTATTGAGCACGACCTTGGGACGGAACCCACGGCCCACAACGCTCAATGCGCCAGCGCAGTGGTCACGGTTGCGCTCGAAGGTACAGTTGTTAAAGGTTACGTCTAGACTCTTCCCGCTGTTCTGCGAACCGCGGATGGTAACCGGAGCAGGAGAGGCGGTATATAGGTAAGTACTGTTCCCGTAGTCATGGTCATGACCATAACTCGCCGTTCCCGTTCTGCAATCCCAACCAATTACAGAGACGTCCTCGAATACGGCCGATTCGCCCCCGTCCATCGTGCCATATAGCGCGATAGCGCGTTTGGAACTTTTTCCTTTAATGGTTCGCAGGTCGATGCCGCTCATCTTGAAGTTTAAGCTCCCGCCGGCACGCCTCTTGTCGATAACAGAATCTGCGCCATACGTTTTATCCGGATTTGCATCGTCAGACAAGAAACTATGACCATTGCAGTCAAACTGAGTTTGAAAGGAACCGCCAGTGCCGATAAATTCGATGTAGCCGCCCTTGAGGACGAAGAGCTCGCCGCTAGTAGAGTCTCTCTTGTCGACTATCTGGCCACCGTATTTAGGTTTGTTGGAAAAGTAAACACGCGTCGGATCGTCCTTGGTGCCGCCCTCGACCTCATAGTGACCAAGGGTAATTTCACCGCCGATGACGTAGTCTTTTCCCGCCTCGAGCTTCACCGAGTAGGGATGTAGGAGGCCATTAGGACTTCTCTGGGCCAGAATCGCGTCGCTTGGAATATCCGCCGTAGTCGCCGCCTCAGCAACCGTCGGCGTTGCCACGAGCGCGCAGGCCACGGTGGCGATACCCAGCAGGCGCGTCAACACAGTGCGCATCCCCATCTTCTTCTCCCTCATCGTGCAGCTCCCTTTATCCCTATGCTTCGCGATGTCTGGCATCGTTTGGCGCTGGCGGCTGGCGTGTTCCCCGGCCAGCCACCAGCATGTATTGACATGTTTATCCACGGATTATTTTGCTGCTGCACTTTCTAACGCCCTGCCGCTTGGCGCGAGTTGCACGCCGTGGGGCGCAAACGGTGCGCACCCCCGCGAGCGGTACGCGCCCAATGTGGCAAAATCGAATTACTAAGGGGGCCGAATGCTCAAGATTATTGCCTGCGACGATGACGTCGCTTTTCTAGATAGACTGCACCGGATGATCGACCGTTGGTCGACCGAGACGGGCACGGCGGTCGATGTTGCGCTCGTTACGCGCGGCGAGGACCTGCTGGCGCGCCATGCCGCGTCGCGCGCCGACATCATCCTGCTCGACATGATCATGCCGCTCGTCAACGGCATGGACACCGCGCGCGAATTGCGCCAGGCCGATACCGCCGTGCGTCTGGTGTTCCTTACCTCGTCGCCCGAGTTTGCACTGGAGTCCTACGAGGTCCGCGCCTTCGACTATCTGCTCAAGCCCGTGACTTACGAACGCCTGGCGCAGTTACTCGACGAGCTTTCGAGCATGCGCCCGGCGGCAACCGACGAGCTCGTGATCAAAACGTCCTTTGGCTACCACGCCCTGCGCCTGTCCGACATCGAATATGCCGAGGCGCGCAACAAGCACGTGGTCTTCCATCTGCGCGACGGGCGCGATATCGAGGCACTCGAGTCGTTCCGCAGCGTCGAGGACCGTTTGGCGCAAAACGCGGTCTTCTTTAAATGCCACCGCAGCTACCAGGTCAACCTGCGCAATATCGATCACTTCGATCGCACGGACATCGTCATGCGCTCGGGCGCGTGCATCCCGCTTTCGCGCAGCTGCAAGCAGGGATTCCAAGACGCCTACTTTGCGGTGCGCTTCGAAGGTGGGAGACACTGATGGCCTCCTCGGTCGAAATGGTCCTTTGGGCAATCCACCACGCCACGACGCTGCTCTTTGGCGTCTTTGCCTCGGCGGCGCTGTGCGGTGTCGAGCTCAATCGACGCCATGCACTCGAGTTGGTGGGGGTCGGAGCCGCAACCGGCGCTGCCTTTTCGATCGCCAATGTCGTTGGCGGAGAGCTTTTTGCCCGTCAGGTCTATCCGCTCGTCGTGCACTTGCCGCTTACCGTCTACCTATGCGCGCGCTACCACTTGAGTCCGCTACTCGCGACGTTGGGCGTCACCAGCGCCTATCTGAGCTGCCAGTTCAGCAATTGGATGGGCATCGCCGCATTTGCCGCAACCGATTCTCAGATCGCGTACTATCTGGCACGCATCGCTACCACGCTCGGCGTCTTTGCCGTCCTGCTGCATTGGGCCGGCGACATTGGACCCCGCTTGGCGATTAAAAGCCCCACCGAGCTGGGCATCCTTTTAATCCTGCCGCTCGTCTATTACATCTTTGACTATGCCACCAACGTCTACACCACGCTGTTCCACTCGGGCTCGGTGGTGACAGTTGAGTTTTTGGCATTTGCGCTCTGTGCCTTCTATCTTATGTTTCTTGCTGTTTACCTGCGCGAATACGAAGAAAAGGAAACCGCCGAGCGAGAGCGTTGGATGCTCGAAACCCGCGACAGCGCCGCCATCAAAGAGCTCGAGGCTTGGCGTCAATCTGGGCGCGAGCTGTCGATTCTTCGCCACGATATGCGCCACTTCCTACGCGGCCTGGCCACTTTAATTGAGGAGGGCCACACCGACGAGGCGCTCAAACGCATCGATGAGCTCTGCGAAGCCGGCGACCGCACCGCCGTACGCCGCTTCTGCGCCAACGAGACCGTAAACATCGCGCTTTCGTCATTCAACTCAGATATCAATAGAAACGGCATTACCGCCAACCTGCGCGCCGCCGTACCCGAAACCGTCCACGTAGGTGACGCCGACCTGTTTAGCGTGCTCTCAAATGCCTTGGAAAACGCTATCACCGCCGCAAGCGCCGCACCCCAAGGAAAGCGATTCGTCGACCTTGACCTGCGACTTGAGGACGGCCAGCTGTTGCTGTTAGTTTCCAACACGTTTGACCGCGCGCCGCGCATGGTCGACGGCATGCCCGTGACCCGGCATGCGGGCCACGGCTTTGGAACCAAGAGCATCAAACTTGCCGTGGAGCGCATGAACGGCAACTGCCAGTTCCGCATTAACGGCGATCGGTTTGAGCTGCGCGCTGTGATGTAGAAGTACGGCGCCGATCTCGCGGCGCGCCTCGCCCGCCAGGCAATCGCTCGCCGGTGCCGATCCGCTACAGTGGAGCGACCGCCGGGGTCAGCTGCTTGATATAGGCCCACATGCGCTGCTTGGCGGCTTTGTCAGTGAGCGCCGCCTCAAAACCGTCGAGCGCGAGCACGCGGCGACCCTGCACATGGGCGACCAAGCCGGGCTTGAGCATGGCGGTGTCGAAGTCATCGATCGCCACGAGCATATCGGCGTAGGTCTCGCGCATGGCGTCAGCCGCGTTGTTGTCGAGCAGTAGCACCGCCTCGGGGTCCAAAGCCTCAAGCGCCTCACGGAACAGCTCGCACGGCAGAGTCTCGCCCACCGCGACCGCTCCGTCGCCTGCGCCGGCGACGCTTGCCAGCACGCAAAAATCCTCGGGCGCGTAGCCGATGGCCCCAAGCGCCTTGCGCAACGCCGCGCCATCCGGGCCGGCGGCAAGCTCGCCACCCGAACGCTCGGCCTCGTCCAAATCGCCTTTGACCAGCACGATCGGCGAGCACGCGTTGCCCGCGATACGCACGCCACGGACCGCAAGCGATGTGAGCTCCTGCTCGGCCGCCTGGGCGATGGCTTCTTTTTTCTGGCTTTGTGACGTGGACATGCGCTCTCCAATCGTTTGCGTGCCCACCATTATATAAAAGAGCTGCCCGCGAGTGGTTGCTTTGCGGGCGGCTGGGTATAAGCACGGTCGTACTGAGTTTTACGCGGCCAAGCCGCGTCGCATTATGGAGGTCACCATGGCTGACATTAAGCAGATTACCCCCGAGAATTTCGATTCCGTCGTTAACGACAGCCTGCCCGTGCTGGTCGATTTTTGGGCACCGTGGTGCGGGCCCTGTCGATCCCTCTCGCCCATCGTTGACGAGGTTGCCGATGAGCTGGCGGGCAAGCTTGCCGTTGCCAAATGCAACGTCGACGACAACCAGGACCTGGCCATGAAGTATGGCGTCATGAGCATCCCCACGCTGATTGTGTTTAAGAACGGCGAAGAGATTGACCGCTCGGTTGGCGCTCTGCCCAAGGCGAGGCTGCAGGCGCTGCTGGAGAAACATCTGTAATACGCTTGTTACATGTTGCCGTCTGCCTGCCGTCCATAAGCGCTTTTGCACCGCTCGCCGGACTTCTGGATGCACCGAGTGCAACCACGGATAGTATGGTAGTTACAAACAGCCCCCAGTGAACGGGTGCGGGTCGCACAGACTCGCACCCGTTTTCTTATGCAGCTGCGCGCAAAGCGGGCGTAGTAAAATCTGAACCACTGAACTGCCCCATACAAAAGGAGATTTCCCATGCATGATGTTGGAATGAACATGAGCCAGCTTGCCATGAGCGTCAAACAGGTCGACGACACCATCGAGCTCGCTCACGAATGGAGCCATCAGTTGCTGCATGCGACCGAGAATTTTGACATGGAGCGCATCGGCGCCAAGCTCGAGGCCGCCATGGCCGCGTTGCACGAGGCGCATGACGCGCTCGAGGGCTACGAGGAAGCCATCGAGGCCGACCACAACTCCGTCGGCTCCGTGAAGCTGGTGTAAGGTGGCCGAACACGAGCACGGCTGCGGGTACGAGCACGAGCATCCGCACGGGGCGGACGGTGACGCGGGCTGCCACTGTAGTGGCTCCGGCTCCGAGCTGGTCCGTTTTTCGGTTACCGCACCCGACGACCTGCTGCGCCGTTTTGACGAGCAGATCGCGCGCCGCGGCGACGTGGCCAACCGCTCCGAGGCCGTGCGCGACCTGATTCGCGCCTCGATCGCCAAGGAGCAGATGCGCACGCCCGACGAGCATGTTATCGGGTCGCTCACCATGATCTACGACCACCATACCGGCGACCTGACGCGCCGTCTGGACGAAGTGCAGCACGACTACACCGACGAGATCGTATCGACCATGCACGTGCATCTGGATCACCACAACTGTCTGGAGATCCTGGCACTCAAGGGTCGCGGCGAGCGCGTCTACGAACTAGCCGATCGCCTGCTGGGCCTGCGCGGCGTTAAGCACGGCGAGCTCACGTGTGCCGCCACCAAGCAGAGCCTGGGGCTGTAGCGCACCTGTCCCTATTTGGTCGGTTTTGATGAGGGGTGTCGCATGCGACATGTGCATATTCATGTGACGGGCATTGTGCAGGGCGTTGG
Organism: uncultured Collinsella sp.; assembly: GCA_900548295.1. Classification (GTDB taxonomy): domain Bacteria; phylum Actinomycetota; class Coriobacteriia; order Coriobacteriales; family Coriobacteriaceae; genus Collinsella. The sequence continues at coordinate 4,097 of URKC01000039.1, read as the reverse complement.
CATGCGGCCGTTTGTGTATCGCGAGGCCATGGCGCATGGCATTTGCGGATGGGTGCTCAACGCGGGCGACGGCGTGCATATCGAGGCGCACGCTCCGGCCGATGCGCTCGATGCTTTTGTTGCCGCGCTTTCTGCGCATGCGCCTGCGGCAGCCCGCGTAGAATATGTCGAGGTTGTGGACCTGGCAGCCCACGGTTGGGATACCGCCAATGAGCAGGGCTTTCGTATTGTGGCATCGCAGGACCAGACCGCGCACACGACGCTCGTCTCGCCCGATATCGCCACCTGCGATGATTGTCTGCGCGAGTTGTTCAACCCCGCCGATCGGCGCTATCACTACCCCTTTATCAACTGCACTAACTGCGGCCCACGCTTTACCATCATCCGATCGCTGCCTTATGACCGAGCGGCCACGTCGATGAATTGTTTTCCCATGTGTCCCAAGTGCGCCGCGGAGTATGCCGACCCACTCGACCGGCGTTTTCACGCGCAGCCCGATGCCTGCTTTGATTGCGGGCCGCATATCACGTGGCGCGAAGCGAGCGTGGGCGGTGAGCCGGGCGAAGCCGCCGCGTTGCCGGCCGTCGGCACCACACGCGAGGCCAGCGACGCCATTATCGACCGCTGTGTTGAGTTGCTGGCCGGTGGCGGTATCGTCGCCATCAAGGGGCTGGGCGGATTTCACTTGGCATGCGACGCCTCCAACGAGCAGGCGGTAGCCGAGCTTCGCCGCCGCAAACGCCGCAGCAACAAGCCGCTTGCCGTTATGGTGCGCGACCTTGCCGACGTTGAACGCCTGTGCCATGTCAGCGACGTTGAGCGCGGCTTGCTGACCGGCAGCATTCGCCCCATTGTGCTGCTGCGCCGACGTGCCGTTTGCGAGAGTGGAGATTCCCCCGACGCCCTCGCGCTCGCGCCGTCCGTCGCGCATGACCTTCCCGAGCTCGGTGTTATGCTCCCCTACACCCCGCTTCAGCATCTGCTGCTTGCCGCGGTAGAAGTCTGCGGTATGCACGCGCTCGTCATGACCAGCGGAAACCTGAGCGAAGAACCCATCGAGACCGACGACGACCTTGCCTGGAAACACCTCATTGCCGCCGGCATCGCCGACTCGTTGCTCGGTAACGACCGCGCGATCCTCTCGCGCTACGACGACTCTGTAGTGCGCGTGGTCGACGGCGCCGTTATGCCCGTGCGCCGCGCCCGCGGATACGCTCCGCAGCCGTTACCGCTGCCGGCATGCGACGGCACTGTACCCTGCATCCTCGCCTGCGGGCCACAACAAAAGGCCACGATTGCGCTCACGCGCGAAGGGACGAACGGCGAGGCAACCTGTTTTGTGTCGCAGCATATCGGCGATGTTGAAAACGGCGGGACCTTCGATGCCTGGAACGCCGCGCGCACGCGCTTGGAAGATCTCTTTGACTTGGCGCCCGCCGCCTTGGCCTGCGATTTACACCCCAGCTATCTATCGGGCCAGTGGGCGCGCGAGCAGGCGCGAAAATGCAATCTGCCGCTCGTCGAGGTGCAGCACCATCATGCGCATATCGCGAGCGTAATGGCCGAGGCCATCGCCGCGGGCCAGCTTGCAACCGACACGCGTGTCCTTGGCATCGCCTTCGACGGCACCGGCGCCGGCACCGATGGGACCATTTGGGGCGGCGAGTTTCTTGTTGCCAGCCTTGACGGCTTTGAGCGCACCGCGCATTTGCTCACCTGGGCGCTCCCCGGCGGGGCGGCCTCCGTACGCGACGCTCGACGCAACGCCTTTGCCCTGCTCAGCGAACTCGGCCTACTCGAGCACCCAGGCGCCGCTCAGCTTTTGGACAGCCTCGACGAGCAAACGCGTAGCGTGACAGCCACCATGATCGAGCGCGGCATCAACAGCCCGCGTACCAGCAGCATGGGACGTCTCTTTGATGCCGCGGCAGCAATTCTGGGCATCTGCGACAAGGCAACCTACGAGGGCGAACCCGCCATAGAACTCGAAGCCGCCGCCTGGCGCGCATTCAGCAGTGAAAGTGCCTGCCCCACCGGCAATATGGCCAGCTTTTCCGTAACCGAATCATCCCGTCCGGACGACTGCCATGTTCTGAACTCCAGACCGCTTTTTGAGGCGCTTTTGGAGGGAATCAGGACCGGCGTGCCCGCCGGCAAGCTCGCGCTCGACTTCCATTTCGCCATCGCACGCGCGTCGGCCCGCATCGCAAGCGAGATCTGCGTCCGTGAAGACCTCGACACCGTCGCGCTCTCGGGCGGCGTGTTCATGAACCGACTTTTGCTTCGGCTCCTTACCCACGAACTCAAAGACGCCAGTCTTGCCGTCTTGGTCTCCCACGCCGTGCCCGTCAACGACGGCTGCATCGCCTACGGTCAGGCCGCCATCGCTCGCGCTCGCCTCGCGCAGACGGCATCGCGATAGGCTGTTTTGCCAGCCTGCGCGCCGCCGTCTCACAGGTGTAACGCGTTTGCTCGTGGCTCCCGCGAGCGCTACCATCAACTGATGGGTAATTAGGCGCCTATCCAGCGCAAAACGTATAAAAGGGGAACATTATGTGCCTTGCCGTTCCCGGTAAAGTGGTCAAACGCGACGACGACCTTAAGGCGACCGTCGACATGATGGGCATCGAGCGCCCCGTTTCGCTGCGCCTCGTGCCGACGGCACAGGTAGGCGACTATATTCTCGTGCACGCCGGCTTTGGCATTCAGATTGTCGACGAGCAGGAGGCGCAGGAGACGCTCGACCTGGTCAACACCATGACCGAACTGGTCGAAGAAGACCAGCTGGCCACCAACCCGGCGGAGGCTTACTAGTGGCGGCCGGACAGCCGGCTCGCTCCGGTATCGACTTCTCGGCATTCCGCGATCCCAAGCTGGCTCGCGAGCTCATCGAGCACATCCGTGAACTCGTCGGCGACCGCGCCATCAACCTTATGGAAGTCTGCGGCACGCACACCGTGAGCATCGGTCGCTATGGCTTTCGCTCCATTATGCCTGCCGGGCTCAAACTGCTGAGCGGTCCGGGTTGCCCCGTCTGTGTTACCGCCAACCGCGATATCGACCATGCAATCGCGCTCGCCAAGATGGACGGCGCCATCATCACCACCTTTGGCGACATGATGCGCGTGCCCGGGTCGTCTACCTCGCTCGCCGCGCAAAAGGCGGCGGGGCGCGATATTCGCATTGTGTACTCCCCGCTCGATGCACTCGATATCGCCGAACACAACCCCGATCGCCCGGTCATCTTTATGGGCGTCGGCTTTGAGACCACGACGCCCACCATCGCCGCCGCCATCTTGGAGGCCGATGCACGCGGACTCCAGAACTTCTCGGTCTATTGCGCCCACAAGACCACGCCGCCGGCGCTGCGCGCCATCGCCAACGATCCCGAGACCACTATCGACGGCTTTATCCTTCCGGGACACGTCGCCACCATCACGGGCTTAGCCCCCTTTGACTTTTTGGTCGATGAGTTCGAGACCCCAGGCGTAGTCACCGGATTTGAGCCGGTCGATATTCTGCAGGGCATCTGCATGCTGGTCCAGATGGTTGTTGAGGGGCAGCCCGCAATCGACAACGCCTACCGCCGTGGCGTCAACGCAGACGGCAACCCCGTGGCGCGCCAGCTGGTCGAGCAGGTGTTTGAGCCATGCGACACCACGTGGCGCGGGCTGGGGCCGATTGCCAACTCGGGCCTTTCCATCCGCCCCGAGTTCTCGCGCTTTGATGCCCGCACTCGCTTTGACGTGCCCGTTGAGACGACGGTCGAGCCGCGTGGGTGCCGCTGCGGCGACGTGCTGCGCGGGGCCATTGCGCCGAGCAGCTGCCCGCTCTTTGGCCGCACCTGCACGCCCGAGCACCCCGTCGGCCCGTGCATGGTGAGCTCCGAGGGCAGCTGCGCGGCGTACTACCGCTACCGCGACTAGCCCGGACACACCCGCACACCGGCACCACCCACGATTGGAGTTTTCGATATGTCCCATAGCGTTACCGATAGCACCGTCCTGCTGGGCCACGGCTCTGGCGGCCAGATGATGAAACGCATCATCGATGAGGTCTTTTTGGATGCCTTTGGGTCGCCCGAGCTGCTCGAAGGC
>URKC01000038.1:0-19741 GCA_900548295.1 uncultured Collinsella sp. | reverse complement strand
GAGCACTTAATGTGCTCTCCGTGCGAGTCAGGACTGTCCGAGCAGGCGACCTTATATGTCTGCCGCCCGGCGGCGGGGCTCCTCGCCTCGTATCCCTAGGCTAGTTCTTGAGCGAGTTCAGCGGTGCCGGGAAGCGTCCACCGCGATGGGCAAGCACGGTGCCGGCGTTGGGGTTCACCGGCATGATGGGCGCACGGCCAAACAGGCCGCCGTACTCGACGCAGTCGCCCACGCCCTTGCCGATAGCAGGAATCACGCGGACGGCCGTGGTCTTGTTGTTGATGACGCCGATGGCCATCTCGTCGGCGATGATGCCGGCGATGGTCTCGACCGGGGTGTCGCCGGGGATGGCGATCATGTCCAGGCCAACGGAGCACACGCAGGTCATGGCCTCGAGCTTCTCGAGCGAAAGCGCACCGGCTTCGACGGCGGCGATCATGCCGGCGTCCTCGGACACGGGGATGAAAGCGCCCGAAAGACCGCCCACGCTGGAACTGGCCATGACGCCGCCCTTCTTGACGGCATCGTTGAGCATGGCGAGCGCGCAGGTCGTGCCGGGGCCACCGCAGGTGCCCACGCCGATGATCTCGAGGATGCGAGCGACGGAGTCGCCGATGGCAGGCGTAGGTGCCAGCGAAAGGTCGACAATGCCCTTCTCGACACCCAGACGATGGGCGGCCTCGCGGCTCATGAGCTCACCGGCACGGGTGATCTTAAAGGCGGTCTGCTTAATCTTCTCGGCGACTTCCATCATCGATGCAGAATCGGGCAGCTTCTCCAGGGCTGCTGCCATAACGCCGGGGCCCGAGACGCCTACGTTGATGACGGCGTCGGCCTCGCCACCGCCGTGGACGGCGCCCGCCATAAACGGTGAGTCCTCGACCATATTGGCAAAGCAGACAAACTTGGAAGCGCCGACGGAATCCTCATCGGCCGTAAGCTTGGCGGCGTCGATGATGGTCTGGGCGGCCATAAGCACGGCGTCCATGTTGATACCGGCGCGCAGGCTGGCGACGTTGACGCTGGAGCAGACGCGGCTCGTGGTGGCGAGCGCCTGGGGGATGGACTGGATAACGCGGCGGTCGGCATCGCCGATGCCCTTCTGGACGAGCGCGGAGAAGCCGCCCAGGTAATCGATGCCGAGCGTCTCGGCCGCGCGGTCGAGGGCATGCGCGATGGGGGTGAGGTCCTCATCCTTGCAACACGCGGCGATCTGCGCCACCGGGGTGACGGAAACGCGCTTGTTGACGATGGGGATACCGTACTCGCGCTCGAGGTTCTCGGCGGTCTCGACCAGATGCTCAGCCGTGTGCGTCACGTGGTCGTAGATCTTCGTGCACATGCGGTCGAGGTTCTCGTCACCGCAACCCATGAGCGAAACACCCATGGTGATGGTCCTGATGTCGAGGTTCTGCTCCTCAACCATGCCGCGGGTTTCCGCGATTTCTGCGGGCGTGATCGCCATCCTTGCGCTCCTATCTGCCAAAACGAGCATAGTCTTTTCTATTCTAACGTGCCGCACATGCCAGGTGGCGCATGCGGCACGTTTTGGTGCTCGGTTGTTTCCGTTGTGTTACTGCCCAAAGACCTCTTCGGCGATGCGCGCGCTTTCGGCGGCATCCTTGGCGTAGTAGTCCGCGCCGATCTGCTTGGCGTATTCGGGGGTGAGCACGGCGCCGCCTACGATGATCTTGACGCCCGGCACCTCGGCATGAAGCAGCTTGATGGTCTCCTCCATGGCGACGACCGTGGTGGTCATAAGCGCCGAGAGGCCGACGAGCTTAATGTCGCGCTCCTTGACGGTCTTGAGCACTTCCTGCGGATCGACGTCGCGGCCCAGATCAAAGACGGTATAGCCGTAGTTGTCGAGCAGCATCTTGACGATGTTCTTACCGATATCGTGGATGTCGCCCTTGACGGTGGCCACGCAGATCTTACCCTTGTCGGCAATCTCGCCGGCGGGCATCAGGCGCTTGATGGTGTCGAAGCCCACGCGCGCGGCCTCGGCCGAGGCCATGAGTTGCGGCAAGAAGAACTTGCCCTGGTCAAAGAGGACGCCCACCTCGTCGAGGGCGGGGATAAAGTGGTTGTTGATAAGGTCCATGGCGTCGTGGTCTGCCAGCAGACGCTCGGTCTCGGCAGCGATCTCGCCTTTGCGGCCCGAGACGACCATGCGACGGATCGGGCCGTCGTTGCCGTCGGCGCCGGCGGCAGGCGCGGCATCACTCGATGCGGGCTGAGCCGCTGCCGGGTTTGCGGCGATCTTATACGGATCGGTCCAGCCGGCGTAGCGCTCGATGTATCCGGTCGAGCCCTCGTCATCAACGCTCAAGACGCGATAGCTGTAGACGGTGTCCATAAAGCGCTTGGAGCCCGGGTTCATGATGGGGGCGTCCAGGCCCGCGCCAAAGGCGGCGGCCAAAAAGACCGAGCCCAGCAGCGGGCGAGCGGGCAGGCCAAAGCTGATATTCGACACGCCAAGCGCGCATTTGACGCCCAGACGCTCCTTGCACAGGGACATGGCGCGCAGAATCTGCTCGGCCTGGCGCTGGTTGGTCGAGGCGGTCATGACCAGGCAGTCGATGAGGATGCGATCCGGGCCGATGCCGTAGCGGGCGGCCTCGGCCACGATGCGCTCGGCGATGGCGAAGCGAGCCTCGGCGGTATCGGGGATGCCACCTTCGTCGAGCGTGAGGCCGACGACGTTGGTGCCGTAGTGGGCGACCAGCGGGAAGATCTCGTCCATGATCTGCTGCTTGCCGTTGACCGAGTTGATGATGGGCTTGCCGGCGTAGCGACGTACGGCGGCCTCGACGGCGGCGGGGTCGGTGGAGTCGATCTGCAACGGCAACAGCGTGGAGCCTTGGAGCTGCTCGGTCGCTTGCTGGATGACCTTGACCTCGTCGATCTCGGGCAGGCCCACGTTGACGTCCAGGATGTCGGCGCCCTGTTCTTGCTGGCTGATGCCCTGGCTCACGACGTAGTCCAGGTCGCCGTCGCGCAGGGCCTGCTGCAGGCGCTTTTTGCCGGTGGGATTGATGCGCTCGCCGATGACGGCAATCTTGTGGCCGTCGCAGGGAAGGTCCACCACAGTCTGGGCACTTGTGACCGACATGCTGGGCTTGCGGTGGCGCGGACTGGGCGTGTGGTTATCGATAAGCGTGCGCAAGGCGGCCATGTGCGCCGGCGTGGTGCCGCAGCAGCCGCCCACGACGCTCACGCCGTCCTCAATCATGCCGGCGACGGCTTTGGCGTATTCGGGGGCCTGGATGTCAAAGACGGTATTACCGTCGTCGTCCACGTGGGGCAGTCCCGCATTGGCCTGCACCATAACGGGTTTGTCCGTAACGGTGAGCATACGTGCGGCGAGCCCTCGGAGCTCGGCCGGTCCCTGGCTGCAGTTGATGCCCAAAACGTCGGCGCCGATGGCGTCGAGCGTGATGGCGGCCACCTCGGGACTCGTGCCCAGGAACGTGCGACCGTCTTCCTCAAAGGTCATGGTGGCAAAGACGGGCAGGTCGGAGTTCTCTCGGCAGGCGAGGACGGCCGCCTTGATCTCGGCAAGGTCGGTCATGGTCTCGATAATAAAGAGGTCCACGCCCGCATCGACGCCGGCGCGCACTTCCTCGGCAAAGAGGTCGTAGGCCTCGTCGAAGCTGAGGGTACCCAAGGGGCGCAGCAGCGCGCCGATGGGGCCGATATCGCCGGCGACGTAATGGGCACCGGCTGCGCGGGCGCAGGCGACAGCGGCGGCAAAGACATCTGCCACGGTGGCGGTACCGTCGAGCTTGTGGGCGTTGGCGCCAAAGGTGTTGGCGGTGATCACGTCGCAGCCGGCCTCGACGTACTGTCGCTGAATGTCGGTAATGACCTGGGGCTCCTCAAAGTTGAGCAGCTCGGGCAGGGCGCCTGCCTTCATACCAGCGGCCTGCAACATGGTGCCCATGCCGCCGTCGAACAGCAAGTGCCCCGTGCCCTCGATGGCCGCACGCAGGCGATCGTCCTTAATGCGCAGATCGTCGATCGTGCGCGTCTTGTACGTGGCGCCGTTGCAGCGCGCGGCATCAACGGGTGCCGCCAGCGCAGCACCGTCCAGATCATGAGTGATAAGCGGAGTAAACATCGAGGGCTCCTAATGGCTGGAATAGCAGGTGGTGTGGGCGGCACGGAAGCGACAGTGCTCGCGCATGCGGCAGATATTGCAGGTGGGGCGGCTCTGGGCGTCGTGGACTTCGCCGTCAAACAGACCAATCACCGCGGTCACACTCTTGGTGGGCATGAGCAGGCTGGTGGGCGTGACGGTAAGCCCGATGAGCCGCGTGGCGTTGAGCGCATTCACGATCGAGCGCTGGGCCGAGAGCGGGCAGTCGCCATAGCCGGGACTAAAGCGCCAGTTGCCGGCGAGCCCATGAACGGCGGCGTCCGTCTTGACCTGCTGGTCCATTTGCTCGACGGCGGCTTCTACATAGGCAGAGCATGCGGCGTCGAGCACGGCTCCCTCTAGGGGCTGCTGAGCTCCCGTGGTGCGCAGACGACGCTCGGCGTCCATGCCGAGGGTGCATGCCATGAGCGCGGCCATGCGGGCGTCCTTGAGATGTCGATAGATGTCGCGACCGCGCAGCTCAACGTTGGTGCCAACCAGACGGATGCAAGGCTCTCCCTGCTCGTCCACGCCCGTGGCATCGACGGTAAACACGCGCCGCACGCCGCGGGGCTCAATGTCCAGCTCAAGGCGCTCGACCACAAGCTCAATACGTCGTGACAGCTCGGGCTCAATCTGCTGGCCGCCGTAGCCCAGATACCGCAGCATCTCGGCACGGTCGACACGGGGATGGTGCGCAGCATCGACACGGTAAAGCGCCGGCGACGCAAGGTCGGCCGGCACTTCGACAGCGGTTGTATCGATGTGCGGTTTTTCCATTACCCCAGGCGCTCCATAATGGTCGCGGCGATCGCAGGACGATTCATAGTGTACAGGTGCAGACCGTCGGCACCGTGCTCCTTAAGGTCGCAAAGCTGACGAGCAGCATAATCTACACCGGCCGCCTGCAGGCTCTCGGGGTCGTTCTCGTACTTGGCGAGAATCTTGATGACGGGGGAGGGCAGCGATGCGCCGCACATAAAGACCATGCGGCTGATCTGGGACTTGCCCATAAACGGCATGATGCCCGCGGTGATGGGCACCGTGATGCCCGCCTTGTCGGCAAGCTCGCGGAAGCGGTAGAAGCACTCGTTGTCAAAGAAGAGCTGCGTCACAAAGAAGCTCGCGCCGGCGTCCTGTTTTTGCTTGAGGTATTCGACCGAAGCGTTGAGGTCCTCACAGGCAATGTGGCCCTCGGGGTAGGCCGCGGCGCCCACGCAAAAGCCGGCGTCGACGAGCTCGGGGATGAGGTCGCGGGCGTAGGCGTAGTCCGAGGCGGGCTTGTCGTCCTCGGTCGCGCCAGCAGGAAGATCACCGCGCAGGGCCAGCACATTTTCTACGCCGGCGGAGCGGTATTCGTCGATCTTGGCGGCGATGTCGGCATGCGTGCGGCCAACGCAGGTAAGGTGCGCCACCGAGGGCGTATTGAATTCGCTCGTAATCATATGCGCGATGGGGGCGGTGGTGGCGCCGTTGCCCGAGCCGCCGGCAGAGCAGGTGACCGAGACAAAGCTCGGCGAAAGCTTGCACAGATTGCCTGCCACTTCGCGAGCCGTGTCGAGGGTCAGCTCGCCCTTGGGCGGGAACATCTCAAACGAAACGGGTGCGGTGCCCTGGGATGCTGCCTGCTTAAAAACCTCGTCGACGCGCATATCGTGCTCCTTTAGATACGTAATAGTGTGATGTGTTGTAAGGATTCTACAGCACCACTGTGTCACGGTGGAGTTTCACTCGCTATTCGGGGATACCAATCAAAGATGCCTTGCTATCGACATTCCCTATAGCAGAGCGGTCAATCTAGGATGGGGCTATAAAGACTGGTATCTGATGCGAAATACCAGTTAATAGAGCCCCATCCCAAATTGACTACCCTTAAACCATGGGGAGAGGTCTGCAATTTATACAGTTGATTGGCTGTTGAGGACGGCAACGCCGCCGCGATGCGGTAACCTCATTGATTGGTTTCGTGACAGCAACATAACGGTAATGTTGCGGAAACACGACGAGCCTAATCTATGACTCGTTCGTTAGTAATCAACACCGCTTCTCACGCGGTGCCGATACGAAGGGAGTTCCGTATGGCCGAACTTACTGACCGCTTCGGGACCATGGTGTTCTCTGAGGAAGTCATGAAGGACTACCTCCCCAAGGACATTTGGAAGCGCCTTGCTGCAACCCTCGAGGACGGTGAGCCGCTCGACCTGGATGTGGCCAACGCCGTTGCCCACGCCATGAAGGTCTGGGCCATCTCCAAGGGCGCGACGCACTACGCGCACTGGTTCCAGCCGCTTTCGGGCATTACTTCCGAGAAGCACGACAGCTTCCTCGAGCCCAACCACGACGGCACCGCCATTACCAAGTTTACGGGCAAGAACCTCATCCAGGGCGAGCCGGACGCCTCCAGCTTCCCCAACGGCGGCCTGCGTGCCACCTTCGAGGCCCGTGGCTACACCGCTTGGGATCCCACCAGCCCCGCATTCATTAAGGACGATGTCCTGTGCATCCCCACGGCTTTCTGCTCCTACACGGGCGAGGCCCTGGACAAGAAGACCCCGCTGCTGCGCTCCATGACCGCGCTCTCGCGTGAGTCCAAGCGCGTTTTGGCGTTGTTTGGCAAGACCCCCAAGAAGGTCGTTCCTTCCGTGGGCGATGAGCAGGAGTACTTCCTGATCAAGAAGGACGCTTACCGCAAGCGCAGGGACCTGGTCATCACCGGTCGCACTCTCTTTGGCGCTGCTCCCTGCAAGGGCCAGGAGCTCGAGGAGCACTACTTTGGCGCTATCCGCCCCACCGTCTCGGCCTATATGAAGGACCTGGACGATGAACTGTGGGCGCTTGGCATTCCTGCCAAGACCAAGCACAACGAGGTCGCCCCCTGCCAGCATGAGCTCGCTCCTGTCTATGGCGAGGTGAACGAGGCCATCGACCAGAACCTGGTCATGATGGAGAAGATGAAGCTCATCGCCTCCCGTCACGACTTGGTCTGCCTGCTGCACGAGAAGCCCTTTGAGGGCATCAACGGTTCGGGCAAGCACAACAACTGGTCGCTTGGCACCGAGTCCGAGAACCTGCTCGACCCGGGCGACACCCCGCTCGACAACCTGCAGTTCATCGTCTTCCTCACCGCGGTGATCGAGGCCGTCGATAACTATCAGGAGCTCCTGCGTGCCTCCGTTGCCTCGGCCGGCAACGATCATCGTCTGGGCGCCAACGAGGCTCCTCCGGCGATTATGTCCATCTTCCTGGGCGACCAGCTTACCGAGGTCGTCGAGAAGATCATCGATGGCAAGGCTTCCGTCCATGCCACGCGCGGCGTGCTCGACCTGGGCGCCGATACCCTGCCCAAGCTGATGCAGGACAACACCGACCGCAACCGCACCTCCCCGTTTGCCTTCACCGGCAACAAGTTCGAGTTCCGTGCCTGCGGCTCCGAGCAGAACGTCTCCGACTCCAACCTGGTGCTCGATGCCGCCGTGGCCAAGTCGCTCAAGTCCTTCGCCGACGCACTCGAGGGTACGCCCGAGGATAAGTTCCAGGACGCCGCGCTCGAGTACTGCAAGAAGGTGCTGACCGATCACCAGCGCATCCTGTTCTCCGGCGACGGTTACTCCGACGAGTGGCCCATCGAGGCCGAGAAGCGCGGCCTTGCCAACAACAAGACCACGGCCGACGCTCTTCCCGCCTTTGTTTCCGATAAGGCTATCGCGCTCTTTGAGGAGACGGGCGTCCTGACCAAGGCCGAGGCTCAGTGCCGCTATGACTGCAAGCTCGAGAAGTACAACAAGCTCATGAACATCGAGGCCACCACGATGGTTCGCGAGGCGCGTCGTACCTATCGTCCGGTCATTACCGCCTATGCCACCAAGGTCGCTAAGGGCCTTGAGACTATTCGTGCCGCCGGTGCTGAGGCCGCCATGCAGTGCGAGCAGAACACGCTCAACAAGCTCTGCAACGGCATCACCGCCATCAACGACTCCATCAAGGCGCTCGACGCCGTACATCAGAAGGCCGAGGCTCTCGATGGCCAGGAGCAGGCCAACGTGTACGCGCACGAGGTCGTTCCTGCTATGGATACGCTGCGCGCCGCCGTGGATGCCATGGAGGAGATCGTGGCAGCCGACTACTGGCCGGTCCCGACCTACGACGACATCCTGTTCTACGTGTAGGGCGTAACTGACATATCGTCACGGCATTGAGCCGGGGTCCGCATCGCGCGGGCCCCGGCTATTTGTTTGCGAAGGACGCTTTGGATCCCGCTTTGCAACTGATTCGCCCACGCAATAAGGGGTCGTGGGCAAAAAACGTCAAATATGAGTACTGTCACAAGCCCTGTAGCATTATCTTTTTGCGAAATATGCAGTGTTACGCAACATATGTCCAAGTACTTAGCTGATAAATGCCTGCAATTCCTCCGCCGTAGGACGCCTTGTGTCCAAATCGCCTTCTGAGGGCATGAAATCGCTGTTACTAAATTGGTAACAGTACTCATATTTGCTATTTTTTGTCCACGGGCCCTTGGATGACAGTGTCATTTTATGCCTTTGGGGTTCGAATCCCGGCGTATGGGTAGCAAAAAGCCCGTCACCGAATTGGTAACGGGCTTCTCAGATTCTGTGGTGCCCCCAGCGGGATTCGAACCCGCGATATCCACCTTGAAAGGGTGGCGTCCTTGGCCGCTAGACGATGGGGACAGCGGGAAAGAGTATAGCAGACTTTTTTGCCGGCGCGTATATCGTTGGCAAACTGGAAAACCACCACAAAGGTGCCTGTCCCCTTTGTGGTGGTTGGGGCGTTAGGGGAGGAGCTTCATGGCGGCGTCGTGGGCGGCGTGCTCGTAGGTGTCGTCGAGGGGTTTGAGCGGCAGCAGAGCGTTGGCCTGTGCGTCGCCGCGGCGCTCGAGGGCGTGCGCGATCAGCCAGTCGGCGAGTTCGGGGTTTTTGGGCAGCGCCGGCCCGTGCAGGTACGTGCCGATCACGCCCTTGTAGACGAGGCCCTCAAAGCCATCGTCGCCGTTGTTGCCGGTGCCCGTGACGACGGACGTTCCGAGCGGCGTGGCCGCTGTATCGAGCAGGGTGCGGCCGCCGTGGTTCTCGAATCCCACAAAGGGCTCGGGTGCCAGATTGGTTTCGACGGCTACGTTGCCGATCAGGCGGTCGGAGCCACGTACGGTTTCGGCGGCAATGACCCCCAGACCCTCAATGCGATCGTCGCCCATATAGTACGAACGGCCGAGCAGCTGATAGCCGCCACAGATGGCAAGCAGCGAGCCGCCGTCCTCAACATAGGCCGCGACCTTGTCTTTTTGAGCGAGCAGTTCATGTGCAACCGCCAACTGGTCGCGATCGGAGCCGCCACCCATCATGACGATATCGGCATCGGTCAAATCAAGCGTTTCGCCCATACGGACCTCGTCCACACGCACGGGAATGCCGCGCCAGGCGCAGCGGCGTTCGAGCGCGATAACGTTGCCGCCGTCGGCGTAGAGGTTGAGCGCATCGGGATACAGGTAGACGATGCGCAACGGGCGCGAAAGCTCGACCGGCGCAATATCGGTGGGGACAGCGCTGCCATCGGCGCGCGTTATGGCGTGGGAGACAATCGAGCTTGCATCGTCGTCTTTAAGCCCGTCGAGTTCCTTGACCAGCGGCGGGAAGGCCGTGTAGTTGGCGACGGCGTAGAAGGTGTCATCGGCGGCCTCGTCTGCCACGGCGCCAATTGCTTGCGCGACATCCGAGATAATGGCGGCATCGATGCCGGCGTACTTGAGGCGTACCTGCATGTCGTGCGCACGCGTGCCTCCGGCAAAGGCGACAAGACCCGGCGTGTCGGCGATGCGCTCGAAGTCGACATCGTAGATCCACGAGACATCGTGGCCGTCGGCATCGTTATCGTTTAGGAAGAAGGCGCAGAGCCTGCCACCTGCCGTTTTAATGGACTGGATCTGGCGATCGAAGCCCACGGGATTCTTGGCCAGGTTGGCCTCGACGGTGCGACCGGCAATATCCCAGCGGCCCATGCGTCCGCCGGCAGGCACGTAGGCATTAAGCGTGGGCTGCAAGTGCGCCGTATCCACGCCTAACTCATGTGCGGCAAAGAATGCGGCGGCAACGTTATAGACCATGTACAGGCCGTTGTAGCGCGTGGCGATGTGCGCGGCTGGCGCGCTGGAATCAGATCCAAAGACCAGGTCAAAGCCGTAGCCGTCGCAGCCGAGCTCCACGCCCGTCACGCGACGGAGCAGTGCGGGGCGTGCCAAACCGCACGAGGGGCAATGATAGGCGCCCAGCTGTCCGTACTGCACATAGTCGTACTCCAACGGGGCGTTGCACTGCGAGCAAAAGCGCGAGTCGCTAATGCGGTCAGACTCGGTGTTGGTGGCGCCATCGATGCCAAAGGCAATACTCGCGTTGGGAATGCGCGCGGCAATCGAGGCGCACAGCGGGTCGTCGGCGTTATAGATGAGCGTCGTTGCCGGCGAAAGCTCCAACGCGTGGGCGATGACGTCCTGGGTATGGTCGATCTCGCCGTAGCGGTCCAGCTGGTCGCGGAACAGGTTGAGCAGCACAAAGTAGGTCGGCTTGAGCTTGGGCAGGACGCGCACCGTGTAGAGCTCGTCGCACTCAAAGACGCCTACGCGCTTGCTGCTGGCCGTTCGCTTAAGGTTGCCGCGCGCCTCGAGCAACGCGCCCACCACGCCCGGCTCCATGTTGTTGCCAGCGCGGTTGCACACCACGGTGGCGCCGCTGGCGGCAACGGCGTCGGCGATGAGGTTGGAGGTGGTGGTCTTGCCATTAGTACCGGTGATCACCACGCTGCGGTCGACCAGGCTCGCGAGGTCGCTTAGCAGCTCGGGGTCGATCTTCATGGCGATGCGGCCGGGAAGTACGCCGCCCTGGCGCTTAAGGACGGAGCGCAGCCCCCAGCGGGCGATATCGCTCGAGGTGCAGGCAAGAGATGAGCGGAGATTCATGAAACCGTTCCTAACGTAAACGATATGGTCGGGTCGAGTGCGTCACTAAAAACCGTAGCGGCGCGCAAATTCCTGGGCAAGCTGCGACACGTCTTCGCAGGCATTGGCCCAGGGGGCAAAGTCTGGAGTGTCCGAGATAATGCCGTCCGCTTCCCAAACGGCCTGGTGCGAAAGATCCCAGGGATCGCGTGGCTCGGGCCGGCAGGGAAGGTACGGTGTCTGGTACATGGGATTCAGCAAGAAGAACGCGCCGCCCTCGCAGCGGTTAGCGAACTCACGCAGCGCGCGCGTCGCCGGGCGCATCTTGTTCGTTTTGAACAGCAAGATCGTGCGGGCGAGCAGGTACCAAGGAGAGTTTTCGAGTGCGTCTGCCCCCATCTGCTCCTCGAGCTGGTGGGCCAGGGCAAAAAAGCCGTCCTGGTCTTCTAGGCGGGCGAGGGCGAGCAGCACGGTGCCGGCGGCCCGGGTGGGATAGCCTTCCGCCTTAAGAACGCGGCGAGCATAGTTGGCGGCAGCACGGTAGCGGGCGCTCGCCATGCACAGCTGCGAGATGGCCTCGAGCGTGTGGAGCCACCCGATAAGGGCCGGCTCGCTCACGGTAAGGTCCGCTGCGGTGACACCGTCGGCCAAAACATTATTGGCCCAGTAGTGCGGGGCCTCCATATCAAACCCGGGCACGCTCTGTTGCAGGTAGTCGGCCGCGCTCGTCTCGAGCTTCATCAGGTCGCCCAGGCAGGCGTCGACGGGCGTGTCGGCCAAAATGATGGCGAGCAGCTGGGCATCGACGGCCAGCGCGTCGACGCGGACGATCTTGAGCAGCTCATCACGCATATCGTCGAACAGGCGGTTGCGCGTCTGCTCGAACTCCTCGTCGCTGCCCATGTCCTCGATGCGATGGAGCTCGTCGAGCAGGTGGTGATGAACACCGGCATAGGACAGCAGCGCCTGAGCATGCTCGGACTGCGCATACTTTTGGGGATTCGCACTAATGTCGTTATGGACAAGCTCGCGTGCTGCATCGGTGAGCTCGGGGTGCGACGCCAGATAGGTGCGCTCCAGGTAGGCGGGGATGTAGACGCTCGGATCCATTAGAGGTCTCCTCCCTTAAACGGCAAGCCCTGCTCGGCCGCCCGCAGTATGCGCTCGTCGATCTGGGAGCGCACGATGTCGTTGGTGGCGACCCA
Source organism: uncultured Collinsella sp. (assembly GCA_900548295.1). GTDB lineage: Bacteria > Actinomycetota > Coriobacteriia > Coriobacteriales > Coriobacteriaceae > Collinsella. The sequence continues at coordinate 7,446 of URKC01000038.1, read as the reverse complement.
GGCGGCAAAGCTGGCGTTGTCGGGCGCGCCCAGGCCCTCCTGCAGTACCGGCGTCGCCTCGGAGAGTGCAAGGACGAGCTCGTCGGTGGAGCCTGCACCCACGTTGACGCGGGCATAGACGCCATCGGGAAACTCGGTTTGGAAGTAGAGCGCCTCGGCTGCGTGCGGGCACGAGCGCGCAAGGATACGCAGGTAGTGCTCGGCACCCTCGTAGTCCAGCTCGCGCCAGGCTGCGCTCATCAGCGCGATGAGCGTCCACGGGTCCAAGTCACGCTCCGCGTCCTTGGGACGACGGCGCAGCGGCGTGCTAGCGAGATAGGGGACGGAGTGGGCAGAGCGAAAGCGCTTGAGCTCCTCGGCGGGGTATTCGAGCTTTGCCATGGCAAGCATCGCAGTATGGCGGACGCCGGCGGGGTCGTTGGGGGCAAAGTCGAGGCTGCGGTTTGCGGCTTCGAGCGACATGCGGTAGCGGCCGCTAATGAGCGCGCGCGATGCCAAGGCGGCAAGCCAGCGCAGGTAGGGGCGGCGCATAAGGTCGCCTGCGGCCTCGCGCTCGTAGGGGTCCTGCGCCGAGACGATCTTGAGCGCCAGGTCGTGTTCGACTTCATCGCGCTTGGATACTAAGTACTGTACGTATTCCTCGTTGGAGTCGGCGGTGAGCGCCGTCAGCATGCGCTGGGCATCCCAGTTAGCCGGATCGAGCGCGGCTGCCTCGCGGAGCATGTTCTCGGCTGCGGTCTCTTCCTGCTCTGCCTGGGCATCGTCAGGGATAAAGGGAATGCGGTAGTCGACGGCCTCGACCACCTTGGCAATCAGATGCCCGGCGCGGTCGCGGTCGTGCACGATGAGCGGCGCGGGGTTGCGGGTGAATTGTTCCATCAGACGCTCTACGGCGGCACCGTCGGTGAGCGGGATATTGTCGCGGCGCAAGGCCTCAAGAACGAGGCGATGGCAATCCTCTTGAATGGGATCGAATGCCATGGGGCCTCCTTTGCTGCGGTTAGGGTTCAAATGTCTCTATATAACGTCCTAGTTTACCCGCATGTGGCACACCGGGGGTACCGCACTTGGACTTGCACCTTTGCACCACGAAGACGGATGTCGCACAAATGTCGGCACCTTGGACGACCGAGTGGTATCACGGTGCCGCAAACGGTCGATTTTTGGCGGCGAACGGTGCATATTTTGGAGGGGCACCGTCCTGCCCGGGGTATGTAGTCAACCTTGATAAAACGTTTGCCCAGCTCGGGACAATAACCGCAACGCAAGAGGTTCCAAGGATAGAAAAAACGTTTCATCATTGGCAGCTTTAGGTGAATAACTGACCAACCAGAACGGTAAAATAGTGTTTGTCTGAGCGTTGAGACGTTTAGACATCGTGCGTTGTCATCGCCGGCAACGCGCAAAACGGTCCTAACGGAGCCAATCGGGTGCTCCGTTATATACACAAGTCTAAGAGGGGCTTGTTTAGGAGGCACAGTATGGGACGTTTTACCAATCCTCGCGATCTGTACTTTGGTGAGGGCGCTCGCCACGAGGTGAAGAACCTCAAGGGCAAGAAGGCCATCATCGTTTCTGGCGGCAGCTCCATGCGCCGCGGCGGGTTCCTGCAGGACGTCGAGGCCGACCTCAAAGAGGCCGGCATGGAGGTCAAGCTGTTCGAGGGCGTCGAGTCCGATCCGTCCATCGAGACGGTCATGAAGGGCGCCGAGGCCATGCGCGAGTTCGAGCCCGACTGGATTATCGCCATCGGCGGCGGCTCGCCCATCGATGCCGCTAAGGCCATGTGGGTCTTCTACGAGTATCCCGAGGAGTCCTTCGACAACATCATCCAGCCGTTCAGCTTCCCCGAGCTGCGTCAGAAGGCTCATTTCTGCGCCATCTCCTCTACCTCCGGCACCGCTACCGAGGTCACCGCGTTCTCCGTCATTACCGACTACGCCAAGGGCATCAAGTACCCGCTGGCCGACTTCAACATCACCCCTGATGTCGCCATCGTCGACCCCGAGCTCACCTACACCATGCCCGCCAAGCTGTGCGCTCACACCGGCATGGACGCTCTGACCCACTGCATGGAGGCCTACGTTTCCACCTTCGCCTCTATGTTCACCGACGCCAACGCCCTGCACGGCATCCGCGAGATCGTCGAGTGGCTGCCCAAGTCCTATGCTGGCGACCATGAGGCCCGTCAGCACATGCATGAGGCTCAGTGCATCGCCGGTATCGCCTTCTCCTCGGGCCTGCTGGGCATCGTTCACTCCATGGCTCACAAGACCGGTGCTGCCTTCGAGAACGGCCACATCATCCACGGTGCTGCTAACGCCATGTACCTGGGCAAGGTCATCCAGTGGAACTCCAAGGACCCGCGTGCTGCCGAGCGTTACGCTTACGTGGCCAAGGAGATCCTGCACCTTCCCGGCGAGACCAACGAGGAGCTCATCGCCGCGCTCGTCCAGAAGATTCGCGACCTCAACGACCAGCTCAACATTCCGCAGTCCATCAAGGATTACGCGAATGGTGGCGTGAAGGTCGACGCCGAGAACCCGCAGATGGTCTCCGAGGAGGAGTTCCTCGCCAAGCTCCCCGAGATCGCCGCGAACGCCGAGCAGGACGCCTGCACGCCCGAGAACCCGCGTGAGACCAAGGCTGCCGACTTCGAGAAGATTCTCAAGGCCTGCTACTACGACACCGACATCGATTTCTAATCGACTCTTGTTATCGTAACGAGGGGCTCCGCACGTATCCGTACGGAGCCCCTTTCTTTTTTAGAGAATGGGATAAAAATGGCTGCAATTTTCAATAGCCCCAGCAAGTACATCCAGGGTCCGGACGAGCTCGCCAAGCTCGGCTCCTATGTCGAGCCGCTCGGCGCTAAGGCCCTCGTCATCGTGACGCCTTCGGGCAAGAAGCGCGTCGGTGCCAAGATCGAGGGCGGTTTTGCCGAGGCTAAGGCCGAGCTGCTGTTTGAGGACTTTAACGGCGAATGCTCCAAGGGCGAGGTCGACCGTTTGGTGGCGCTCGCGCGCGACAACGGTTGCGACATCATCGTCGGCGTCGGTGGCGGCAAGATCCTCGATACCGCTAAGGCTGTCGCCTACTACTTGGGGTCTCCGGTTATCATTTGCCCCACCATCGCCTCGACCGATGCGCCGTGCTCGGCACTTTCGGTGCTCTATACCGACGATGGCCAGTTCGATAAGTACCTGTTCCTTAAGGCAAACCCCAACATTGTCCTGATGGATACGACGGTTATCGCGGCGAGCCCGGTGCGCCTGACGGTTTCCGGTATGGGCGATGCGCTCGCAACCTACTTTGAGGCCCAGGCGACGCACGATGCCGATGGCGGCACTTGCGCCGGCGGCAAGGGCGGAATGGCCGGCCTGGCGCTCGCCAAGCTCTGCTACGAGACGCTTATGGCCGATGGCGTCAAGGCCAAGGTCGCGCTGGAGAAGGGTGCGCTCACGCCTGCCGTCGAGCATATCATCGAGGCAAACACGCTGCTCTCCGGTATTGGCTTTGAGAGCTCGGGCCTTGCTGCTGCTCATGCCATCCACAATGGCCTGACGATGCTGCCCGAGTGCCACGGCATGTATCACGGCGAGAAGGTCGCCTTTGGTACCATCGTTCAGCTGGTACTCGAGGATGCTCCGACTGAGAAACTCGAGGAAGTCTTGGGCTTCTGCATTGAGCTGGGCCTGCCGGTCACGATGAAGGAACTTGGCGTTGCCGAGCTTACGCGCGAGCAGGCCATGATTGTTGCCGAGGCCGCCTGCGCGCCCGATGACACCATGTGCAACATGCCGTTTGAGGTGACGCCCGAGATGGTCGCAAACGCCATTCTGGGTGCCGACGCACTGGGTCACTACTACCTCATGGATGAGTAAACTAAGGTAAGGAAGGGGCAAAGCCGGCAGATGGCTTTGCCCCTTTTTGCTATGGTGCAAAGGGGGCAGGTTACTTTGCACCAATCGTTGTTTGATGAAGGGCGGATTCTCGTATGGCGCTTCCTATGGTTTATGGCGGTCCCGGCCGGTATGTTCAGGGGCCGGGCGAACTTTCGCGTCAGGGCAGGTATTTGTCATGGTTGGGCTGCGCTGCCTATGTCTTGTTTGACCAGGGCACCGAGGATCGGCTGTGCAGGCAGATCGTCGATGGATTTCTGGACGAAGATCTAAGCGAGCCGTTCTTTAAGATTTATGACGGTCCGTGTACGGAAGATGCCGTTGTCGAAATGGCCAAGGAAGCCCGGGCCGAGTATTGCGACATGGTGGTGGGCATTGGCGGCGGCAAGATGCTCGATATCGCCAAGGCAGTAGCGTTTTATGCCGAGTTGCCGTTGTGCGTATGCCCCACGGCGGCTTCGATGGACGGCCCGTGCAGTGCGATTTCGGTGCTGTATCACGAGGATGGGTCGTTCGACCGCTACCTGATGCTCGAGAAGAATCCAGATCTGGTCGTGGTCGATACCAACGTGGTCGCAGCGGCCCCACTGCGTATGACGGTCGCTGGTATGGGCGATGCGCTGGCAACGTACTTCGAGGCGCGTTCGTGCGCCGCGGCGCACGGCACCAACGAGCACGGTGGCGCGCCGGGGCACTTGGCTCTGGTTGCGGCTCGTGCCTGCTACGACACACTTATGGAGTGCGGTGTCGCCGCCAAGCGCGATCTCAAAAAGGGGCGTACGTCGCCAGCGGTTGAACGCCTGATCGAGTGCAATATTTTGCTCTCGGGTGTCGGCTTTGAGAGTGGCGGCTTGGCGTTGGCGCATGCCATCGCCAACGGTCTGACGATTCTGCCCGAGTGCAAGGCCATGCATGGTGAGGCCGTGGCATTTGGTCTGGTGGTGCAGCTGCGCCTGGAGCGTGCGCCCGAGCTTGATCAGGTGCTCGAGTTTTGCCAGCGCGTTGGTCTGCCGACGACGCTCAAGGAGCTGGGTCTTGACGAGATTTCCGATGCCGACCTGCAGGGTGTTGCAAATGCGGTCTTTAGAAACGAGCGTAATATGGCCAACGAGCAGGTCAAGGTGACCAAACAAAAGCTCGTGCAGCTCATGCGCGAGGCATAGTTTGGCGCTTGATTGATCTTGTGCAATCGAGGTGGCGATAGGCATAAGCGATTTGCCGCAAAGATGCTCCGCATGTAATTTGCCCGAGGCATGGACCGATAGCGTATTATTATCTCTTGCTTGTTTGCACTGCTCAGGGAGGGGCCGCGCATGGCGCAGGAACACGATCTGTTTGATGACATTATCGAGATCAGCAAGGGTTTCGACTTTCTTAAAAACCCGCTTGGCGGTGTGACCGATGCGCTCGATCCGTCGGCGCCGCAGTGGAATCCTGCCGACTACAAGGAGCGTCCGCGCGGCAACACCATTCCGTGCTTGACCTGCAAAAACGAAAAGAGCGGCTGCACCGCGTGCATGGACGTGTGCCCGGTCAACGCTATCGAAGTCGAGGAGGACGCTATCGAGGTTCTCGACTCCTGCCGCAAGTGCGGTCTGTGTGCCGCCGCCTGCCCGACCGAGGCGATCGTCTCGCCGCGTCTGGCGCCCAAAAACCTGTACGACGACATTGTCTCGGCCGCTACGAGCCACGAGACCGCCTACGTTACCTGCACGCGTGCCCTTAAGCGCATGCCGCGCGAGAACGAGGTCGTCGTAGCCTGCGTGGGCGATATTACAGCCGAGACCTGGTTCTCGGTACTGGCCGACTATCCCAACGTGAGTGTGTATCTGCCGCTGGGCGTGTGCGATAAATGCCGCAACACCGGTGGCGAGGACATGCTGGGCGAGGCGATTGCAAAGGCCGAGGAATGGGCTGGTACGGGTATGGGCCTGGAGGTCGACCCCAAGAGCCTCAAATGCCATAAGCGCCGCGAGTACGAGCGCAGGGAATACATGGAAAAGATCGCCCGTACCACGGGCCTGACCGTGACCAAACTCAACCCGTCGACGGCGGCACTGGCTTCGGTGACGCAGAAGCTCAAAGCCCATCGCCACCAGATTACCCAGTTGGAGCGTACGCTCAACACCATGTGCGGCACCACGACGACCAAGCGTCGCCGTTCGCTCACGCACGGGCGGCAGCTGGTGCTCTCGACGCTGCAGAACCATCCCGAGCTTGCCCAGAACATGCAGGTGAGCACGCCGGAATGCGATTTTGACAAGTGCACGTCGTGCGGCGAGTGCGTCAATGTATGCCCCACGTTCGCCTGCGATTTGGTGGGAAGCGGCCGCTTTGCGTTGGAGTCCACGTATTGCTTGGGCTGCGGTGCCTGCGTCAAGGTGTGCCCCGAGCATGCGCTCAAGTTAGTTAAGCATGACGCGTCCAATCTGGTCGTCGTCGATCCCGAGGCCGAGGAAAAGGCCGCCCAGAAGGCGAAGGCTCACGAAGAAGCCCAGAAGGTCAAGGCCGAGCTCAAGGCCCAGCAGGCCGCTGAAGAAGCCGAAAAGTAATTAACAAATGAGGCTCCCTCGTCTGAAGACAGAGGGAGCCTCATTCAAATCTCACACGATGGTGAGGGTGATGACGGTGGGGTTGCCGTTGGCGTCGCGCAAGCGAATCTTGCCGCCGTTGGAGAGGTCCGTATCGCCGCTTTTCACGGTACGTACCGTGCCGAACAGGCCACCGAGCACCTTGTCGGTTTTCACCTCGAACCCGAGACCTTCAAGTGTCTTGGTTACGGCGCTTTCCTGTTTGCCGACAAGGCCGGACGGTATCGTCGCCATCTCCGGACCCTTGGAAATCACCACGTCCACGCTATCGCCCCACTTCAGCTGGGCTCCGGCTTCCTGAGACGCGGAAATGACTTGACCGGCCTCGACCTTGTCATCGTACTGTTCGGTGACATTGGCCGTGAGCTTCAACTCGCCGAGCGCGGCTTGCATCTCATCCTGGGTCTTACCGACGATGTTAGGCATGGTCACCGGCATCGGTCCCTTGCTCAAAGTAACCGTCACCTCATCGTTGTGCTTGGCCGTGGTACCGGGATCAGGGGAGATCGTCAATGCCACACCCTGCGGCGTGTCCATCGAATACTCATCCTTCGACTCGTCATGCTTGACATTATCGAAGCCGGCCTTCTTGAGCGCGTTCAACGGGTCCTTGCCATTGGCCGAATTCGCGTCGAGAATATCCTTCGGGATGGTGGTCATCCGCACGCCCTTGGACACCACCACCGTAAGCTCCTGATTGGCTCGCTTGCTTATGCGGCTGTTCACAACGGCCTTGGTCTTGTTCACGGAAGAAGAGATGATCTTGCCTTCCGCCACGTCGTCGCTGTATTCCTTGTGCGTCTTGTAGGGGATGCCGAGAGCCTTCAACGTGCTCTCATACGTGGCCCAATCCGCGCCGGCCAACGAGCATTCGGTGCTTGCATTCGCATCGCAGGTCACGTCATCCGGCTTGGGCACACTCCAATAGCTGCCCGGTCCGGCAAACCACCACC
>URKC01000037.1:0-19893 GCA_900548295.1 uncultured Collinsella sp. | reverse complement strand
GAGCTATCGGCCAAAAGGTCCTGTGCTCGCTCCATACGGCGTCTGCGAATGTAGGCACCCAGGGACTCGCCGGTTTGGGCCTTAAAGGTGGCGCATAGCTTGGAGCGGCTTGTGTAGAGCCTCTCGGCTACCTCGTTGATACCCACACGTCTGCCTTTGTCGAGCGCGCGCTCAATCATTGCCGTTGCTTCTTCGACAATGGTTATGCTGACGCGTGTGTCTGCCGCCTGCTGCGCCTGCTTGTGGGCCGCGCGCGAACAGGCGAGCTCCGCGACCATGGTCTCCACGATGCCTTGCATATAGACGTGTCCGCCTACGGCGCGAGCGCGGTCCTCGTTGATTCGACGTAGTGTGTGGCAGATGGCAGATGCTGCCTCCTCGTGCCACGACTCGGCAAACGCCTCAAAGACCCCCGCAAACTCGGCGGGATAGCGATGCTCCAACTCGTCAAAATAACCGGGCAAAAAGAGGACCGAGCGCGAGTGGTAGAGCTGCCCTGCAAACAGCGGGCTTAGCTCCTCGCCGCAGCTGTCTTGGATAAAGCTGCAGACTGCGCTGCTCGGCCACGGCCCACGCAGCGGCTTGAGGTTCGCAGGCGTTATGCCGGCTTCGGGCATGCACATGAGCGTGGGCGCGCTGACCTCGCTCACGCACGCGTACGGTTCGGGCGTGTATTCGGCTAGGTGCATGTTGTGCATCGGGGTAATGAAATGCTCCATGACGATGCAGGCGGGGGAAAGGGGCATGATCCATGCGCGTCCGTGCGCCCGATCGTTTGCCACCTCACCGGTAAAGACGGCGCCCTTGCCGGAAAGCTGCAGGCCAAACTGCTCAAACTGCGGTGCGTAGAGCTCGGTTATATCGGTTGCTGCCCGCCGCATTTTCAAAAGCGTCCCCTTCCTTTGCGGAAACGTCCACGCCTGGCTCAATTGTGTGCCTTGGCTAACACTCCAATGATAAGTTTCTAACGGTTAACTCTCAAGCCGTTAGAAAGGAATCTCATGGCAAAGGGATCAAAAAAGGAAGGTGGCGGCATCGGCGAGCTGCTTGCATATGCCGGTGACCGTAAATTCCTAACGTATTTGGGCATGGCCCTCTCGGCGTTCTCGCAGCTGCTGGGCTTTGGCCCGTACGTCTGCATCTGGTTTGTTGCGCGAGATCTTATCGCCGTGGCGCCCAACTGGAGCGAGGCCACCGACATCGCGATGTATGGTTGGTGGGCTGTGGGCTTTGCCCTGGCGAGCATTGTGGTTTATTTCGTGGGACTCATGTGCACGCACCTGTCCGCGTTTCGCTGCGCGTCCAATATCCGCAAGGCTACGAGCGAGCATCTGCTTAAGCTGCCGCTCGGCTACTTTGACATGCACGCCACCGGTGAGCTGCGCCGTATCGTAGACGGCTGCGCCGCCTCCACCGAGACGCTGCTCGCGCACATGCTGCCCGATATCGCAGGCGCCACCGCCATGGTCGTGGGCCTGCTCGTGCTGCTTTTCGCCCTCGATTGGCGTTTGGGCGCGGCATGCTTAATCTCGGTCGTCGTTTCGTTTTGCGCCATGGCCACCATGATGAGCGGCAAGGGCGCCGAATTTATGATGGCCTACATGGGCGCGCTGGTCAAGATGAACAAGACCGGCACCGAATACGTTCGCGGTATCCCCGTGGTCAAGGTGTTCCAGCAGACGGTCTACTCCTTTAAGGCGTTTCACGATGCGATCGCCGAATACGCCGACATGGCGCAAAGCTATGCGGGCACGTTCTGCCGAGGCCCGCAGGTGCTCAACCTTACCGCGCTCAATGGCCTCGTGGCATTTCTTTTGCCCGTGGCGTTGCTGTTGGCGCCGGGCGAGACGGACTTCGCGCACTTTATGGTCAACTTTACGTTTTACGCGATCTTTTCGGCCGTGGTGCCGACGGCCATGACCAAGCTCATGTTTGTGGGCGAGGCGTCTCAGATGAGTGCCGATTCGCTGGTGCGCATCCGAAGCGTTATGGATTCCAAGCAGCTCTCCGTGCCCGCCCTGCCCAAGCACCCTGCTGGCAGCGATGTGCGCTTTGAGGACGTGAGCTTTACCTACGAGGGTGCCGAAGCGCCTGCCGTCGATCATGTGAGCTTTAGCGTTCCCGCAGGCAGCACCCTCGCGCTGGTGGGTCCTTCGGGCGGCGGCAAGTCAACCTGCGCAAGCCTGATCCCGCGTTTTTGGGATGTTTCCGCAGGTCGAGTGCTCGTAGGTGGTGTGGACGTTCGCGATATGGATCCGCACGAGCTTATGGACCAGGTCGCCTTCGTGTTCCAGACCAACCAGCTGTTCCGGCAAACACTTGCCGATAACGTGCGCGCCTCCAAGCCTACGGCCACTGACGACGAAGTGCGTGCGGCCCTCTCCGCAGCTCAGTGCGACGACATTGTGGCCAAGCTTCCACAGGGCATCAATACCATGCTCGGTGCCGGCGGAGCATATCTTTCGGGCGGCGAGGTCCAGCGCGTGGCACTTGCCCGCGCGATCCTTAAAGACGCGCCTATCGTGGTGCTCGATGAGGCCACGGCGTTTGCGGATCCCGAGAACGAGGCACTCATCCAGCGCGCCTTTAGCAAGCTGGCGGCGGGTCGCACGGTCATTATGATTGCGCACCGACTCTCGACTGTAGTGGGGGCCGACAAGATCGTGGTGCTCAACCAAGGTAGCGTGCAGGAGACTGGCACCCATGCCGAGCTGCTGTCCCAAAAGGGTCTATACGCCAAGATGTGGGCTGAATACGAACAGGCCGCGAGCTGGAAAATCACTGCAGCGACCGCGGATGCCGCCGTCACGAAGGGAGGCGAGGCCTAAATGTTCGCCTCATTCCAAAAGAAGTATTTCCTATCCGATAAAGGCGTCGCCGGCGTAAAACGCGGCATTTTCTGGACCACGCTCACCAATCTTGTGACCATGGCCGGCATGGGCTTTTTGTTCCTGGTCATGGCCGGCTTTGTCGAACATCTCGCCACCGGCGCCGACCTGCCGGATGCCCTACCGATCGTGGGCGGCCTCCTGGTCTTTTTTGTGCTGCTCTTTGCCTCTAACTGGCAGCAGTATTACTACACCTACTGCATCTTTTACGAGGAGTGCGGCAAGCAGCGCATGGGGATTGCCGAGCGCTTGCGCAAACTGCCGCTGTCGTTTTTTGGCCGTCGTGATCTGGCCGATCTAACCGAAACCATCATGGGCGACGTTCAGACTATGGAGCACGCCTACAGCCACGTGCTGGGAGAGCTTTGGGGTGCCATCATCGCAAGCGCCATTGTGTTCGTGGCGTCGCTGTTCTTTTGCTGGCAGCTGGCGATCGCGGCGTTTTGGAGCGTTCCCGTGGCCTTTGCCGTGCTGTATCTGACGCGCGGCCCCATGACCCCGGTGTTCGACCGCGTGCGTGCCGAGAAGGTCAAGGTCACCGAGGCGATCCAGGAGACGCTCGACTGCGTGCGCGAGATCCGCGCCACCAACCAGGAGGCCCATTATCTTGAGGGACTCAACGCCGTGATCGATGCCGAGGAACGCGAGACCACCAGAGGCGAGCTTGCCAATGGGCTTTTGGTCAACTCCGCCTTTGCCATCCTGCGCTTGGGGATTGCCACCACGTTGGTCACGGGCGCCGCGATGGTCGCCTCCGGCCAGGTCGACTTTTTGATGATGTTTGCCTTCCTGCTCATGGTGAGCCGCATCTATGCGCCCTTTGATCAGGCGCTGATGCTGATGTCCGAGCTGTTTGCCGCCGAGTCGTCGGCCAAGCGCATGCGTTCCATCATGGAAGAGCCCGTGGCGCGGGGCAGCGAGCAGTTTGAGCCCGTAGGCCACGATGTGGTGTTCGATCACGTGGCATTTGGCTATGGTGCGGGCGAGGACGGCCGCGCCGGCGAGAAAGTTCTTACCGATGTGAGCTTTACCGCTAAGGAAGGCGAGGTCACGGCGCTGGTCGGTCCTTCGGGCTCCGGTAAGTCCACAGTGAGCCGCCTGGCCGCGCGCTTTTGGGACGCCACCGAAGGCACGGTCACCGTGGGCGGCGTGGATGTTGCGAGCGTCGATCCCGAGGTGCTGCTGCGCGACTACGCCATTGTGTTCCAAGACGTGCTGCTCTTTGACGACACGGTGATGGGAAACATCCGCCTCGGGCGTCGTGGCGCCACCGATGAGGAAGTGCTTGCTGCCGCGCGTGCCGCCAACTGCGACGAGTTTGTGAGCCGCATGCCGCAGGGCTACAACACCATGATCGGCGAGAACGGCTCCAAGCTGTCCGGCGGTGAGCGCCAGCGCATCTCCATCGCCCGCGCGCTGCTCAAAGACGCCCCGATTGTGTTGCTGGACGAGGCAACAGCGAGCTTGGATGTGGAGAACGAGACCGTGGTTCAGCAGGCGCTCTCCCGTCTGCTTGCAGGTAAGACGGTTATCGTTATTGCCCACCGTATGCGTACGGTGGAAAATGCCGACAAAATCGTTGTACTCAAGGATGGTGTGGTTGCCGAGCAGGGCACTCCGGCGCAGCTCAAGGCGGCAGGTGGAGAATTCGCCCGCATGGTGGCGCTGCAAAAGGAAGCAGCTACCTGGCAGTTGTAAGAAGGGGCAAAGGGACAGTCCCTTTCTCACATTGACAATCGGTTACTCCGCATCGTTAATTTTCAAAAGGTTAGCCATGGCTGACCTAGATAGTTAGATAAAATTGAGATATTTCAAAAGCGTGCTCGAGCAAACTTATTTACTCGGGTGCTGGGGCACCGTGCCGCGTCCAATGCGGCAAAAGGGAGAAGCAACATGAAGAAGTCGACGTTCAATACCCTGCTTGTCGGTGGCGGTTTTCTGCTTGGCACGGCCGGCATCAAGCTGCTTACCAGCGCTCCGGTAAAGAATGCCTGCGTGCAGGGTATTGCGTGCGGTATGCGCATCAAGAACGGCTACCAGGACATGGTCGAGCAGGCCAAGGCCGAGGTCGACGACATGGTTGCCGAGGCTGCTTACATCACCCAGAGCGAGGCCGCCGCGGACAACGCAGCCGAGTAGCGCTTCCAGGCACAAACTATGAGATTCTCGATTATCAGCGAGATCCCCGGCAGGACCCGTCTTCAATTGGCGGGTCCTGTGCCAGAGAGCGATCTCGATGCGCTTCTAAAGCTTAGCGGCGAAATCGATGGTGTGCGCAAGGTGCGCGTCTACGGCCGCATCGGCCAGATGGCGCTCGAATATGACGAGCGGTGTCGTGCGGGCGTGCTCGACGCCTTGGGTGTGCTCGATGCCCAGGCCATTGCCGACGCAAAGACGGGTTACGTGATGCAGCTTGAGCCACGCAAGCACAAGCTCGTTATGGATCTTGCCACACTTATCGGTGCCCATTACGCACGTCGCTGGTTCTTGCCGACGCCTCTGCGTGCGGTGTTTGTCGTGGCCGGTTACATGGCATTTTTGCGCGCTGCCCTTCATGAGCTCGCACAGCCGCGCCTGACCGTTCCCGTGCTCGACGCTTCGGCCATCGGCATTTCGTTCGTCAAGCGTGATGTCGACACCGCGGGCCAGACAATGTTCCTGCTCAACGTGGGCGAGCTGCTCGAGGACTACACCCGCGCCATAAGCGAAAACGAGCTCATCAACTCGCTGCTCGACGTGCCCGATAAGGCACAAAAAGTGGTCGGCGACACCGAGGTAAGCGTTGCCGCCACCGAGCTCGAGCCCGGCGACTTGGTCGCCGTGCGCACCGGCATGTCCATCTGCATCGACGGTGTTGTCGAGCAGGGGAGCGCTATGGTCAACCAGGCGACCCTGACCGGCGAGCCGCTGGCCGTCGAGCGCAGCGTGGGCGACGACGTGTTCGCCGGTACCGTCGTGGAAGACGGCGGCATCTTGGTGCGCGTGCGCGCCAATACGGCGCAAACCAAACTGCGCTCAATCGTCTCGCTCGTGCAGACGGCCGACTCGCTCAAGTCCGAGGGCCAGTCGCATATGGAGGACCTTGCCAACAAGATCGTCCCGTGGAACTTCCTGCTCGCGGGCCTGGTTGCGCTTACTACCCGCAGCCTCATCAAGACCTCGGCGGCACTTATGGTCGACTACTCGTGCGCACTCAAGCTCACGGGTTCCGTTGCCGTCATGACCGCTATGAGCGATGCTGCCAAGATGGGCGTCATGGTCAAGGGCGCGAAGTACTTTGAGTCGTTTGCCAAGGCCGACACCATTGTGTTTGACAAGACCGGCACGCTGACCGAGGCGCAGCCGCGTCTTGCCTGCGTGCTCACCACCGATGGCTGGAGCGAGGACGAGGTCCTGCGCCTTTCCGCTTGCTTGGAGGAGCATTTCCCGCATCCGGTGGCGCGTGCCGTGGTCAACGCCGCCCTCGAGCGCGGGCTCGAGCACCGCGAGCGCCATGCTGCCGTCGAGTACATCGTGGCGCACGGCATCGCTTCGTCCATCGAAGGGCGTCGCGCGATTATCGGCTCGGCACACTTTGTGTTTGAGGACGAGAGCGCGCAGCTCGAGGCCGACATTAAGGAGCAAATCGAGTCCCAGATGCAGGGCCTGTCGCCGCTGTATCTGGCGGTCGATGGAAAGGTCGTCGGCGTGCTCGGCATCGAGGATCCGCTCAAGCCCGGGGTCCGTGAGGCCATCGCCGACTTGCATGCGCTGGGCGTCAAGCATGTCGTTATGCTCACGGGCGATTCGGAGCGCACGGCCAAGCGCATTGCGCGCGAGGCGGGCGTTGACGAGTTTAAGGCCGAGCTACTGCCCGAGGACAAGTACGCCTATGTGGAGCGCATTAAGAGCGAGGGGCGCCATGTTGCCATGGTGGGCGACGGCGTCAACGATTCGCCGGCGCTGGGCCTGGCCGACGTGGGCTTGGCCATGGGCGGCGGAAGCGACATCGCCAAGGAGGTCGCCGATATCATCCTGACCGATACGGATCTTGCCGCGATCGTGCGCCTGCGCCGCATGAGCCAGGGGCTTATCGACCGTCTGACGAGTTCGTATTCCAAGGTGATGCTCACCAACTCGGCGCTGTTGGCGCTGGGCATTACCGGCATGATCACTCCGCAGACGTCGTCACTGCTGCACAACGGCTCGACAATCGCCTATAGCTTGGGCAACTCAAAAGCGTACCTGCGTTAGCAGACGTGTTTGCCCACGTTATCTGGCCTGCGCCCAGACGGCATCGGTGTCGTCCGGGCGCAGGCCTTTTGCGTTTGAACATTTGCTAGCTTCTCTATATAGTGTTGCTAGCAAGGCTAGCAATTGAAGGGAGCGAGATCGACATGGGTGCTGTTAGCGGCATGGCGCAGGTGAACGTTCGCGTGGATCGCCAGGTCAAGGACCATGCGGAGGAAGCGTTGCGGCTTTCGGGCGGGTCACTGCCCGAGCTCATCAAAAAGGTGGTGGCCAAGGTCGCGCAGGGTGGCGGGCAGTGCGAGGAAGTGCTTGCGGCCGTCGACGACCGGCGGCAGACCGTCGCGCACGATACTCCGTTCGCCGCATCATGGGCGGCGGCGGATCAGCTTTACGCGGACCTGGGCATCGCTACGTCGCCCGTATCCGACAATCGCGATTGGGACACAATCTATTCCGAAGCCATGGACGAGCGCTATCGCCAAAAGGGGATGATCCTGTGAGCGGGGCTCCCCTCAAAATAATGGTGGACGCCAACGTATGGGTTGATTCGTTTTGCGTCGACCATGCCGAGTCGCTTGCCGCGCGTGCGTTTATTGGGCAGGCGACGGAGGCGGGGGCATTGCTGTTCTTTCCGGTGCATATCGCCAAGGACGTACTGTATGTTGTACAGCACGAACTGAAGCGCAGCGTTCTTGCCAGCGGGGGAGCGCTCGGCGAGGCTTCTGCCCGCGCGATTGGCGATGCGGCGCTGGCGTTTGTTCGGAACATGACCGAAAACGCCACGGCCGTGGGTGCAGATGCGTCGGACCTTTGGCTGGCCGACAAATACTTAGCGCTCCATCGCGATTACGAGGACAACTTGGTACTCGCCGCATGCAAACGCGCCCAGGTCGATTACTTGGTGACCAACGATCGAAAACTGCTCGAACATGCCGATCTTGCAGCAAAGACACCTCGTCAAATGATGCCGATTCTTGCCTTGGCCGAATGCGGCGGCGCGGCAATCGGTTGACGCGAACTGTTTGCGGGCCTCTTGGACGACGATGCGCCAAGGGGCCCGCGTCTGCTATTTACAAAAGCTCGGCCTTGATGGCGGGACTTTCTGCGAGCTGCTCGGCTGCCTTTTCGTCGGAGCTGTCGAGTGCTGCCAGACTGCGGTAGACCCACTCGTTGACCTGGGTGTTCTTGACGCCTGCGGTCTGCATAAGGGCGCCTACCTCGCGGATTGCTGCGAACAGATCGGCCTTGGGACCCGCGAGCTCGACCTCGATGCCGTGGTAGGCGGACACGCCGCGGTTCTCACTCACGTGGTCGATAAAGCCCTCGACGGTCTCAAGCTGCTGGGCGAGAGCTGCATCATCGTCAACGTCCAGCGCGACGAGTGCGTTCGATACCGTGAGGGCGGGATGTCCGCAGGGGACAAAGCCCTCGATGACATCCATAGCTTCGGTAATGGTTGAGCCCAGGCCCACGAGGGCATTGACGAGTTGCTGCTTGGTATCCATAACGGTCCTTTCGACGGGTCAATTTTGCTTGGCGAAAATATACGTGACGCGATCGGTAACAAAAGTGCGAAGTGCGGCGCACATTGGGGTCTTCACAGCTCGTGCATAGAACAGCTGTCCGCTTTCAGAACGTGGTAAGATAACACTCCACAAGCGGGGCTCGCCCCGTATGTTCCTTGAAAAGTCGACGGTTATCGGGTGTTTGCAGGCCCGATACCATCCAGACTTTCCCGACATTCGGGGGCGACTGGTTTCGACACGATAGCTCTGAGAGAGGAAGCAAGCCGAGGTCTCCTCGCCTCGTTAAACAGGGGTACCGTCAAATTGAATTGACAACAACTCTTCTTTTGAGCCTATGGCTCTCGCTGCTTAATTTATAGCGGCGCGTCAACCCGGTGATTTCCCCGACACCGGCGCGACGTCATCTTAGGGGAATGCTCCTGCGCACGTAATCGGTATGGCGCGGGCTAAGACCGAACCGGTTAGGACGTCGCGAGCGTGTCGCTGCGCGCAAGGCGTCCGAGACTAAACCAGCGACTGAGCTTGGAGATGCCAATCAGGGGGCTTTCGTGGACCGGAGTTCGATTCTCCGCGCCTCCACCATAAGTAACAGGCAGGTAGATATTCGTATCTGCCTGTCTTTTTATTTCTAGTCCGTACCGCGGAGAATCGAACTCTGTGCAGGGCGCGGGCGTTAAGCAAACGCGAAGCGTTTGTAGCCCGCGGGCGAGGGCGGCGGCAGCCGGCCGAAGCCGGTGCAGCAAATACGCGGATTCTTCGCGCAAAGCTTCAGCCCAATATAGATGCGATGTTTATCGAATTTCAGCTGGCCTCGCCCAGCATCAACGGATCCCCCGTACCGCGGAGAATCGAACTCTATGCAGGGCGCGGGCGTAAAGAAAACGCCTCAGTGACGCAGAGTGGGACGCGTTTTCCCAATGACTGCCCAGGCGGAAACCGCATCCCGGAATCTAAGCTCGGAATGGGATACATTTTCCGGATGACGCCTCAAGTGGAAGCTGCGACCCGGAATCGAGCCGTAGAGTGGGACATGCTTTCCCCATGGCAACCCAGGCGGAAAGCGCATCCCGGAATCGCCCCTCAGAACGGGACGTGCTTTCCGCCAGCCGCCCCCTCAACTCCAAAACCCATGCGCCCTCCATTCCAAAACTGGGTAGAAGAAAGCCAAAACGCAATCGCAGGAGGTCAATATGACTGCAGAAGATAAGGCAAAGAACGCCGGCAAGGTCGCGCTCGTCTTGGAGGGTGGCAGTTTTCGTGGGCAGTTTACCGCCGGCGTGCTCGACGTTCTCATGGAGGCCGGTGTCGAAATTCCGGCGGTGTACGGCGTTTCGGCCGGTGCGCTCAACGGCGTCAACTACAAGTCGCACCAGATCGGTCGCGTCAATCGCATCAACCTGACCTTCTGCAATGACAACCGCTACATGGGTGCCGCATCCTTCGCATCCACGGGCTCCATCGTGGGTTACGACTTTATCTTCAACGATATCCAGGACCGCCTGGATCCCTTTGACAACGAGACGTTTGATGCGAGCCCCATCGAGATGTACGCCGTCGCGACGGACATGCTGTTTGGAACCGCTGCCTACCTGCCGGTCAAAAGCGCCGTGCTCGACCTCGATGCTGTGCGCGCCTCCACCTCGCTGCCGCTGGTGACGCCGCCGGTCGAGATCGACGGGCACAAATACGTCGACGGCGGCGTGGCCGATTCGGTTCCTATCGAGCATGTGCTCGAGGAGGCGGGCTTCGACCGTGCGGTCGTCATCGTCACCCAGGACCGCTCGTACGAGAAAAAGCCCTACGAGTTTATGCCTGCCGCGCGCGCCCGCTATGCCGACTACCCCTACCTGCTCGAGGCTATCGAGACGCGCCACGACCGCTATAACATCCAGCGCATGCATCTGTGGAAGTATGAGCGCGAGGGCCGCGCACTGGTCGTTGCTCCGCAAAAGCCGGTCGAGGTCGGCCATGTCGAGCACGATCCGGCAAAGCTTTTGGACCTGTATATCCAGGGCCGTCAGGAGGCAAAGCGCCTGCTCGCGGAAATCCAAGAGTTCGTTGAGCGCTAGCGACGGCGAACCCTCAAAAAATGACAACAGCTAAAGAGTTGTAAAAATCACGGCTCGTGGATGACATGTGCAGAAACTCTGGTCGGAGCCAAAATACCTGTTGACTCGTACGGCGAGCGGGGTAATATGGACGGGTTACTTGCAGAGCCCCGTGAATCTCTGTAACAACACGTACTGTACATGGAGGAGTCTAAGTGATTTCGAAATCGACTCACTACGCCAAGCAGGGCGAGGTCCAGCGCAACTGGGTTCTCGTCGACGCCGATGGTGCTGTCCTGGGCCGTCTTGCCACCCAGATCGCAATGATCCTGCGCGGTAAGAACAAGCCCCAGTTCACGCCCAACAGCGACTGCGGCGACTTCGTTGTCGTCATCAACGCCGATAAGGTCCAGCTTACCGGTAACAAGGCCGACACGAAGACCTATTATCGCCACAGCGGCTACAACGGCGGCCTCAAGGCTGAGAGCTTCCGCCAGGCTATGGAGAAGCACCCGGAGAAGGTCATCGAGCGCGCCGTTCGCGGTATGCTGCCCAAGACCACCCTCGGCCGTGCCCAGATGACCAAGCTTAAGGTCTACGCTGGTGCCGAGCATCCGCACGCTGCCCAGAACCCCACGAAGATTGAGCTGGAGGCTTAAAGATGGCTGAGAACACCGTTGTCTACCAGGGTACCGGCCGTCGTAAGAACGCCGTCGCCCGCGTCCGTCTCGTCCCCGGCACCGGCAAGGTGACCATCAACAAGCGTGACGCCGAGCAGTATTTCGGCCGTCATCAGCTCGTTGAGAACGCCCTTGCTCCCTTCAAGGTGACCGACACCGCCGGTCAGTTCGACGTTATCGCTCTGTGCGATGGCGGCGGCATCTCCGGTCAGTCCGGCGCTCTGCGCCTGGGCATCGCTCGCGCTCTTCTGAACGCTGGCGACTACCGTGCTGACCTCAAGAAGGCCGGTTTCCTTACGCGCGATGCTCGCGTGGTCGAGCGCAAGAAGTACGGCCTCAAGAAGGCCCGCCGCGCTCCCCAGTTCTCCAAGCGCTAAGGTTTTATCTCCTTTCGAGATACAATGTACAAGCGGGGCCTGCCGATTGCTCGGCGGGTCCCGCTTTTCTTTTTTCGACTAGGGTGGGCGACTGCGTTTTGCCCACTTGGGAAGGAGCGATCCTATGCCCCAGAACATCTTCGGTACCGACGGCGTCCGTGGCGTCGCCAATGCCGACCTCTCGTGCGACCTCGCGTTTCGCCTGGGCCGCGCGGCGACCAAGTTCCTTGGCCCGGACATCTGCATCGGCCGCGACACGCGTCTTTCGGGTACCATGCTCGAGAGTGCTCTGACCGCTGGCATTATGGCAGAGGGCGGCCGTCCGCATTGCTGCGGCGTTATCCCTACGCCGGCCGTGGCGCTGCTCACCGTCCAAAACGAGCTCGACGGCGGCATCGTCATCTCTGCTTCGCATAATCCGCCGGAGTTCAACGGCATCAAGTTCTTTAGTCGCAAGGGCATGAAGCTTCCCGATGCTGTCGAGGAAGAGATCAGCGCCTGGGTCATGTCCGAGGAGGCCATGGCTGCCGACACGCTGCCGACCGGTGCCGGCGTGGGCCACATTATCAAGATGAAGGACGCTCGCAAGGCATACGTCGACCACGCCATCGATACGCTTGATGGCCTGAGACTCGACGGCTTGGTCGTTGCCGTCGACTGCGGTCATGGCGCTTCTTGCCAGACCACGCCCGCCGCGCTGCAGCGCCTGGGCGCCACGGTGCACGCCATCAACACCGATTACTGCGGCACCGACATCAACGTCGAGTGCGGCTCCACTCACCTTGAGCCCCTGCGCGAGCTCGTGCTGCGCACCCACGCCGATATCGGTTTGGCCCACGACGGCGACGCCGACCGCGTGCTGTTCGTCGACGGCGAGGGCAATGAGATCGACGGTGACTACATCCTGGCTATCTGCGGTTCTGACCTCGCCGCCCGCGGCAAGCTCGCCAACTCCGAGATCGTCTCGACCGTCATGTGCAACCTTGGCTTCTCCATTGCTATGAAGGAGCAGGGCTTCGAGATGGTTCAGACCGCCGTGGGTGACCGCTACGTATTGGAGCGCATGCTCGCGGATGGCGCCGTCATCGGCGGCGAACAGTCCGGCCACATCATCTTTCTGGAGCACAACACCACCGGTGACGGCCTGGTGACGGCTCTGCAGCTGCTGGCCGTGCTCAAGCGCACCGGCCGTAGCCTCACCGATCTTGCCGGCATCATGAAGAAGTACCCGCAGGTGCTTGTCAACGTGCATTCGGACAACAAGGCCGGCCTGGACGATTGCCAGCCCATCTGGGATGCCGTCGCTGCTGCCGAGAAGGAGCTTGACGGCCGCGGCCGCATTCTGGTGCGCCCGAGCGGTACCGAGCCGCTGGTCCGCGTTATGGCCGAGGCCGAGACGCACGAGCTGACCCAGCGTGTTGTCGACGACATCGTCGAGGTTGTCAAGCGCGAACTTCCCTAATGGTCAAAAACGGGTGCCAAGTGGTAAACTGTTAAAGCTATTTTGATTGATTGGTATGTCCGAGGGGGAGCATGTTCACTAAAGTCCTAAGGTCTTTTGGTATGCGTGGACGAGTTCTTGCGCTGGATGCTCCCATCTCGGGCGACGTCATTCCGTTGTCCGAGGTCAATGACCAGACATTTGCTACCGGCCTTTTGGGCCAGGGCGTGGCGATTCAGCCTACCGGCACGCGTGTGATTGCGCCGGCAGACGCCAAGGTCGAGGCCATTTTTCCCACGGGTCACGCCGTTGCGCTCAACACGGTCGATGGCCTAGACGTGCTCATCCACGTTGGTTTGGACACTGTTCAGCTTGAGGGCAAGCATTTTAGCGTGCATGCACAGGTGGGCGATGTCGTCCATAAGGGCGACGTGCTCATCGAGTTCGATCGCGAGGCAATTGCTGCCGAGGGCTACGATGTGACGGTTCCCATCTTGGTGTGCAACTCTGTTGAGTTCTCGAGCATCAAGGGCTCCGTTGGCGAGCATGTCGAGGAGATGGACCAGCTCATCGTTGCTCGCGAGCGCTAGCAAGTGCACGTGGCCATTAGCCTACAATTCAAACACGTTTACGGAGGGCGCCCTTGAAAGAGGGCGCCCTCCGTGGCAAGATGGGATTTGTCCGAAGCTAAACGGCTTTGGGTCACCGTGGACGGGCAGGGGCCTCGACGCGGCTAGACACGAGACACATACATTACGCGACCTCGCCCTGGTGGCCGCACACGTTGGTTGCGGCCGACGCGGGCCGCGGGCAAGTGCTTGTAAGGGGAGCCTTGCCTCTCTTGTACGAGAAAGGACGCGTAATGAAGATCATTAAAGCTAAAGACTACGAGGATATGAGCCGCAAGGCCGCCAATATCATCTCGGCGCAGGTTATCCTCAAGCCCGATTGCGTGCTGGGTCTTGCCACCGGCTCCACCCCGATCGGTGCCTACAAGCAGCTCGCTGCTTGGTACGAGAAGGGCGACGTCGACTTTGCCGAGGTCAGCACCTACAACCTGGACGAGTATCGCGGCCTTTCGCACGACGATCCCCAGAGCTATCACTACTTTATGCGTGAGAACTTCTTCGATCACATCAACATCGACCTGAACAACACGCATGTGCCCGACGGTTCCAACCCCGACGCCGCCGCTGCCTGCTCTGAGTACGACAAGATCGTCGCCGCCGCCGGTTACCCGGATCTGCAGCTGCTCGGCATTGGCAACAACGGCCACATCGGCTTCAACGAGCCCGATGACCACTTCTCCAAGGGCACGCACTGCGTCGACCTTACCGAGAGCACCATTCAGGCCAACAGCCGCCTGTTCGACAGCATCGACGATGTTCCCCGTCAGGCCTACACCATGGGTACCCAGACCATCATGTATGCCCGCATGATCCTGGTCGTCGCCAACGGCGAGGCCAAGGCTCAGGCCGTGCATGACATGTGCTATGGTCCGGTTACGCCCGCGTGCCCGGCTTCGATCCTGCAGCTGCACACCAACTGCGTTGTCGTTGCCGACGAGGCCGCCCTTTCGCTCTGCGAGTAGCGCGAATCCTGCACCTCGACATAACCTTGCCTAAGGCCTCCGCTTTGCGGGGGCCTTTTTGCTATCCCTTTCCGCCCACTTGGCCAAAATCTTGCCGCAAGCTTGACGAATGCCGGATGCCCAACAGCTTGATTCATTCCATATCAGATTCTATGCAAAAATGCCACTAAAAGGTCGTAGACGGTAGCGGGTGCTAGGCGAGTTGAATGACATAGCTGAACCTTGTTCATCTGCGTTACACTGCCGCTTAGATGGGACAAGCTGACAAGCTCATTTACCTGCTTAAAGACCGATTAGTCGGGGGATTAATAACAATCGGCCCTCGCTGTACAAAAACTTGCCGCTTGCGTACCAAAAGACAACCTAGAACACAAGGTCGCTCTATTCATAGCGCGGCTTGTATGGTCTTGCGGTTACAGTGTCCATACGGTCGAGTTGAGGAGCGGGCATGGTAAACGATTTGGGCAGTATGGACGACCTCGAGCTGATGCCGCTGGGCGGTGGCTATATGGTGCGACGCGAACGCTTGATGAATGAGCTTCTCGCCAAGGGCCGAAAGGCCGGCATCGTGGTTCTTTATGCGCCCGACGGGTTTGGGAAGACCTCGGTGCTGCTGCAGTACACCCATGAGGTTAAATGCGACCCGACGCGAGGCCCCGTGCGGATTATCGAGGCCGATCGCGCCACTGGGCGCGAGGTGTTTATGCAGCTCGAGGTGGTTACCGAAGAACTCAAAGACAAACCGCACTCCCTTATCGCGATTGATAATGTGCCAAACCTCGATCAGCACGATACCGAAGACCTCATCGACAGGATTCGCGGCCTGCGCGCTATGGGGGTGGGGGTCTTTATCTCCTGCCGTCCTTCAAATCGTCAACTGATTCATGGGCTGGGCGATTCGGTTAAGATCAATGCGCAGATGCTCAAGGTGCATGCCTATGAGTATTCGGCGTGGGCATCGGCGTTTTCGATCAGCACATCGCTCGACTTTTATCAGCTCACGCAGGGCGTGCCCGAGCTCGTTTCGGCATTGCAGACGGGTCTGTATGGCCAAGGCGACGTAGCCGGTCTGCTCGAAAACGAGATTGTCAACGTATATGGCGCGGCACTTGTCGACCTGGCTTCGCTCGACAATAATGCACTGTTTTGCGTGGCATGTCTCATGATTTTGATGGGCGAGGGCAATATCGCAGAACTCGAGGCTTGCGGGGTGAGGCTATCGATGGTCGACCAGTCCTACTTCGTACGCGACTACCCGATCTTTGGCTTGGACCCCGCCGAGCGGAGTTTTACGTGTCTGGGCACGGAGGATAACGGACGCTTGCGCTTGCGTAAGTTGGTGGCCGAGGTTCGCCCCGAACTTGTTCCGAGGGCGGCCCGGATTTTGCTTAAGGCGGGTAGATGCGATGCGGCGATGGGCCTGGCGGACGCCTTTTTGGACCGTGATGCGGTCCTTGAACTTGCTGGGCAGTATGGGGTCGATCTGGCTCTGACGGGGCACGGGGCCGATATCTGCCGAGCAGCGCTGGGCACGATCGATGCCGAGGATCCGGCTCCAGAGCCAACGCCTGCCGAGGCGCTTGGCGTATATCTGGCAGCGGTCAGCGTGTCCAATACAAAGCTCGCTCGCTATATGGCATCGGCCATCGAGCGCGGGGGCGAACGGGCGGCCTGCGAAATAGACCCTGTTTCATGGAGGGTGGCCCAGACACTGACGGCTGTTTGCTATGGGGACAACGGGCTTGGGCTTCCTACGAACCTGACCGTGCCAGAAATCGAGACATCCCATACCGCACTCGATATGTTGTCCGCGCATATCGAGGTCAAGCGCTGCCTGACCGAGCGGGGAGATGACGGCGGCGTTCTACAGCAGCTCAAAACGAGCAAGGCCTACGACTGCGAGCTCGACATCGCGGGGATTGTTATACGGGCCGACAGCATGCTGGTGGAGCTTTTTGACGGGTCGTTTGCGGGAACCGACGAGCGCGACGACGAGATGACGGTGGTGCGGGAGGCGCTCGACGTACGTGGGCTTAAGGCGATGGCTATCTGGGTGCGCATGGTGTTGGCGGCACGGCGGCTCCTTTCCGGCTTGCCGGTAACCGACGACGCGGCATTCAACGAGCTCGATCGTTTTGCCGTGCGCATGCGCGACAACCAGATTCAGCTGTTTGGCCTGTTGCTAGAAGGCTGGCAGTCGCTGGCAGAGGGACGGCCGGTTAATGCAAAGTTCCGTGCGGTCCAAGTGCTCAAACTTGCCGAGGAGTCGATTGCGTACATGCGCGATAACGCATTGCTGTTGGAGCGCGCGGCGTATCTGCGTAACACCTCGATGGTTTCGGTGCGCGAGGAAGCGGAGCTACTCGATATAAGCCAGACGCAGGTTGGTGGAGCGGAGGCCTGGATGGTGGCGCTGCATTTGGCCTGTGCGGGTCGAGACAGCGATCTTGCGGCCTGGATGTCCATGAATCGTGCGGGGATTCTGGAGCCATCGTATCGGCTCTTTGCGCGCCTTGCCATGCATTGTCTGGGCGAGCCGGCGACCAGGATTCGCAAGAAGCTCCCCGTGCGCGAGCTGTCGCGGTACTCGCTGCGCGATGATCTGGAAGGGGAGGGCGAGCGCTTATTTCAGGCCGGCGAGGTTGAAGCCGTTGATACCATCGACCATATCGAGATTCGCATGTTTGGTGCGTTTCGCGCCGAGCGCGACGGGTTTCCCATTACGGACAAAATGTGGCGCCGCAAGAAGGCGGCGACGCTTGCCGAGCGGCTTGCGCTGGGCATGGATGCGCTCGTCGATCGTGAGACGCTGGCCATGGAGTTGTGGCCCCATGCCGAGTTCAATAGCGCCCGCAACAACCTGTACTCGACGATATCGCGCTTGCGGTCGGCTTTGGGACCGACGCCGGATGGCAAGTCGTGTGTGCTCATCCAAAATGAATGCATCGGACTCAACGGCGACTACGTCAAGACCGATGTACGGCTGTTTGACCAGATAAGCCGCGAGGTTTTGGGAAATCGCACGGGTGCGCGCGGGCCCCATTTAGTTGAGCTGTGCCTTAAGATTGAGCAGCTTTATGCCGGGCCGCTGTATGTTCCCAATGGCTGTAACCCCACCTACTTTTTGCGTATGCGACGCATTATGCAGTCAAAGTACATCGATTGCATGATTAAGGGAGCAAATGCCGCCCTAGAAGAAAACGACCTGCAGTCGGCGATTTGGCTGGCGGAGTCGGGGCTTCGGCAGGAAACGGCGCGTGAGGATATGGTGCGCTGCGCCATGCGCGTCTACAGCGCGGCGGGGCGGCGGCGCGATATCGTCGAGCTGTACAGCGGGCATATGCACCATCTAAGGGAGCAGGTCAATGGCGTGCCCGAGCCCGAGACGCGGCGTCTATACGAGCGCTTGGTGGAGGGGCGGCTCAATCGCGTGCTGGTCGAGCGATAAAAAACGGGCGCCCGAAGTACTTGGGCACCCGTAAGCTTGCCATGTGTTGGCTCGCCGGATCATTGGCTCTTAGACGAGCTTGATCTTCTCGATGTCCTTGCGCGAGGACTCGCGATACAGCGAGAACTTGCGGCCGATGACCTGGACGACCTCGGCGTGGCAACGCTCAGCGAGCTCTTCGGCGGCCTCGCGGGCGGAAAGACTGGAGCCATCGAGCACGGAGCACTTAACGAGCTCATGCTTCTCCAGGTAGGCGACCGTCTGCTCGACGGTGCCCTCGTTGACATCGGACTTACCGATGATGATGGCGGGGTTGAGGTGATGGGCCATGCTGCGAAGCTGCTTGACCTGGGCTCCTGTCAGTGCCATGGGTTCTCGCTTTCTATGTATGGGGCGCCCCGCGACGGGGCCTTAATCTACGTGAGCTGTCCCACGATAGCGCAGGAACGGCGCGGTGTGGAGCGCGTTTGCCCAGTTCAAAAAGAATGCGGATGCCGAGGTGATGGGCAGTGCGGGCTGTGAACGGGCTACGAGCGGGATTCAGAGACCGGTTCCCATGCAATAAACGCCCAGCGAACCTTACGGATATGGTCGAGCATATAGCGCCCCTGCGGCACGCCCTTGGAGCCCGGCTCGCCGGCATGGGGGTTTTCGATCATGTGCTGAGCGATATAGTCGCGCAGGCGGTCGATCTTATCCTCGTTGCCATGCTCGAGCATACGGGAAAAATCCGCCACGCCTGCCTCAAGGCTATCGAAGGTATCGCGACGAGGCGATTCAAAGTACGTGACCTGCGGTAACGTACCCATCTGAATGAGGATGTTGAAGGCGTACACAAAGCCATTGCTGCAGGTAACCGAGGCGCCGATAGCGTTCATCAGGTGCAGGTCATAGCGCGGGCTGGAGTTGGCGACCATCGTGACAGCACAACGCCGACGAGCCGTACGGTCGAGCTTGGCAAGCGCACCTTTTAGATCGGTCGTCGTAACCGACCGACTGGCAAAGGCAACATCCACCGCTTTCGCGACCGGTCCAACCAAATCCCAATCATCATCCCAAGCAAGCTCAAGTGGCGTTATGCGCCCCTCGAGCCCGTAATACTCAATGCCGGCATCAAGGGTGCCCAACATAGCGGGGGAGAAGTCGGCTGCAATCACAGGATGCCCAGCCTGAGCAAGCGGAATAGCAATCGACCCAGCCCCACACCCCATATCAAGCACGGATTCACCAGGCTTTAACGCCAACAACTTCATAAAGTCCCGGGCATACGGGGCAGTCTCCAACGGCCGAAAATGCCGAGCCCGCTTATCCCATTCAAAAGAATCATCAGCCCGCCGCCGATCAGCCTGCATCTGCATCCACTCCAGATTCCAATCTGTGGAAAGCAGCTCAGAACGATTCTCCCCATCAGCCACGGGCCAACCTCCTAGCAACAAAAAAGCGACTCCTCCCAAAAGAAGAGCCGCAACCAGCATATATCAGAAAAAGAACCGTTCCAACGCCAAACCGCCATACCAGCAAAGTAGGGCAGAAGCGAAGCGACTGCCACTGAGCCAGAACCCAGCCAAGGTTGAGATGTGCGGGAGCCCCGCCGCCGGGCGGCAGACATATAAGGTCGATCGCGAGTTCCGCACGAGCCGGAGAGCACTTAATGTGCTCTCCGT
>URKC01000036.1:0-19982 GCA_900548295.1 uncultured Collinsella sp. | reverse complement strand
GACTCTGCTTGCAGCCGGAGTGAAAAAGGTTATTAGTGGCCGGGCCCGCGACCGGTGGGACATGTACCCCCAATTAACTGTTCTTCATGACAATCGAATCCACGACATCGGCCACATTCTCGCAGCAGTCAGCACAGTACTCCAGGAAAGCGTACACGTCACGCCAAGCGATGACCTCAAGCGGGTCCTTGCCGTTGACGTGCAGGTTGCGCATGGCGTTGATGTAGAGTTCGTCGGCCTCGGACTCGATGGTGTTGATCTGGATGACCAGCTCGCGTAGGGTCTTGGACTTGCGGTAGTTGGGAAGCTCGACCATAAGGTCCTTCATGGCGCGGCAGGCGTCGGTCACCTTGTGGGCGATGACGATGGCATCGGGGTGGATGCTCTGGATGTTGGTGAAGTAGACGCGCTGCACGACGCCCTCGATACGGTCGAGCACGGTGTCGAGCGAGCAGCTCATCAGGTCTAGATCCTCGCGCTCAAGCGGGGTG
This sequence comes from uncultured Collinsella sp., assembly GCA_900548295.1. Lineage (GTDB taxonomy): Bacteria > Actinomycetota > Coriobacteriia > Coriobacteriales > Coriobacteriaceae > Collinsella. Next base: position 19,491 of record URKC01000036.1, on the reverse strand, counting down.
ATAAAGGCGGTGAGCAGGGCATCTTCGAGCTCATGGTGCTTCTTATCGGCCGCATGTTCAATTGCGTGCATCTTATCGAGCATGTCATGGATTTGCGTGGGGTCGAAGTTCTCAAAAATCTTGGTGAGCAGCTCTGCGGCCTGGACGGCAAGGTCGGCGCAGGCAACGTAGTTGTCAAAGTAGAACGAATCGGGTTTCTTTGCCATGAGTTGGTCCTTTCGAGGTGAAGACGGGTGGGCGAGGTAATGCGGTCCGGATGGACGTTCGATTTAACTAGAGGAACATCATGAACAGCTTGGCCATGACAAAGCTGATGAGTCCACAGGCGGGGAAGGTGAAGAACCACGTGAACATCATGTCCTTGACCACGCCGAAGTTGATGGCCGAGAGGCGCTTGACGGCGCCGACGCCCATGATGGCGCAGGTCTTGATGTGCGTGGAGGATACGGGGATGCCGGTAAGGGTGGCAAGTAACAGGTTCGCGGCGCCCGCGAGGTCGGCAGAGAAGCCCTGGTACTTTTCGAGCTTAACCATGCTCTGGCCGACGGACTTGATGATGCGCTCGCCGCCCACGCTGGTGCCGATACCCATGGTGGCCGAGCACAGCAGCATAATCCAGATGGGGATGCCTGCATCGCCGACGCTCGTCTGGCCGCTGGCAAAGGCCACGCCTAAAAAGAGCACGCCGATGAACTTCTGTCCATCCTGCGCGCCGTGCATAAAGCTCATGGCCGCAGCGCTCGCGATCTGAGCGTATTTAAAGAAGACATTGGCACGTCGCCTGTTGGCGGCGGCGAAAAGAATCGAGACGAGCTTGCACAGGACCCAGCCCATGACAAAGCCCAGGCCGATGGAGAGCGCCAGGCCGTAGATGACCTTCATCCACTCGTGGACGTTGACACTACTCGCACCGCCGAGGGCGATGGCGGCACCGGTCAGGCCGGCGATAAGGCTGTGGCTTTGCGAGGTGGGGATGCCAAAACGCGATGCCGTGGCGCCGTAGACGACGATGGAGAACAGCGCCGCGCAGAGGCACGCGAGCGCCATGGTGCTGTTTCCGCCAAAGTCGACGATATGTGAGATGGTGTTGGCGACGCTCGCGTTAAAGTGCGTCATGATGAGTACGCCGAGGAAGTTGAATGCGGCACTCATGAGAATGGCGGCGCGGGCGGGCATGCAACGCGTGGTGACGCAGGTCGCGATGGCGTTGGGTGCGTCGGTCCATCCATTGACGAAGATGGCGCCGAGCGCGAGGATCACGGTGACGGCAAGGACTGGGTTCGACACAAGTTGGCCGAGGAAGGTTGAGAACGTTACGTCCATATATGGGCTTTCTCGAAGTTTACAGGCACGTTACAAAAACATGATAAATCGTATCACCTCCTGCGGGTTTCTTTACTGAGTTCTGATGGGAGCAGTGAATTTTTTGGCACTAAAAATGAATATTAGCCCTGTTGACCGTGGGTGTTCTTTTTGCTAACACACCATGAGGACACGTGCGCGCGCCCCAACACCCCAAAACCACAGCCTGTTCGCTTTACAACATGCAAACATGCGTTCGATAATAGGAGGCATGGAATATCGACAGACAGATGGCAAAACTCGGCGCGTGCACAAGCAGTATGTGGACGTCGTGGCTCGCATCCTCGCGGGCGGACAGGTCGTGCCGGTCACCGTCTGCTGGGTCGACGGTCGTTGCTTTACGATTGACGAGATTGTCTCGACCACTGGGTTTGGCCTGACGGTTCACGGCATTCGTACGGCAACCTATAAGGTGCGTTTTGGCGGGCACGCGACCGAGTTGTATCTGGAGGACCAGACGCGCGAGCGGGCGGACGGCTCGCAGGCACACGTGATGCGTTGGTGGGTGTGGGCGTTCGACCGAACACTCGAGAGCGGGCGCCGCAGGTAAGAACGCGTGGCGTTCGGGTACAATGGCAGGAAACTTGTCAGCTACGGCGCCGTCGCGGTGCTTTTTGAAAGGACGAAATTATGAACGATATCCAGGGCTATCAGAACGGCCCCATCGAGACCGGCGCAAGCCGTGCCAAGGAGATGTCGCCGCGCGCGTACAACCTTGTCATGTCTGCTCTGATCTTTTTGGGCTTTTGCGCCATGGGCGCCGGTGTTTACTTTACGAGCACCATGTCGTTTGCGCGCATGATGATGAGCGGTGCCGCTTTGCCGCTGGTCTTTGGCTCATTTATTTTGACCATCGTCGGCATGGTCATGATGTCGGCTGCTGCCAGCAAACAGTCCGTGGGCCTGTCACTCGTGGGCTACGTGGTCTTTGCGAGCACCTTTGGCCTGACGGCGTCGTTTGGTCTTGCCAACTACGACCTGCCTACCATTAACACCGCCTTTATCGCCACGGCCGCCATCACCTTTGTCTTTGGTGCGCTGGGCGTGACCTTCCCCAAGTTCTTCCAGCGTGTGTATGGCATTGGTTTTGGCATCCTGCTTGCCACGATTCTGGTCGAGATCGTGCTGATGTTCATGGGCGTTTCGCAGTCCATCACCGACCTGATCGTGATCGTGGTGTTCGCCGGCTTCATCGGCTACGACACCTATGTGGCAACGACGGTGCCGCCCACGCTGCCCAACGCCGTGCTCATGGCATCCAACCTGTTCGTGGACATTATCAACGTGTTCCTGCGCATTCTGAACATCCTCGGCCGTCGCGATTAAAGCACGGCATTGCGATGCTTCCTGCCGGACACGGTAAAACGATGCGAAAGGCGGTCCTTCGGGGCCGTCTTTTTTGTGCGCGGCGGGGTATCATGGATGGGAAAAGCCGATAGCGGCAGCGACAGGAAAGGTGGCCACGTATGGCAGACGTCGACAACAGGAACCGTAACCGCAGGTCCAACCGAGCGGGTCAGCCCAATCCCAAGCGCGAGGCCCGTGCCAAGGCCGCCGAGCGTCACGTGGCAACTGTGTCCGAAGCGTGCGCCAAGGATATCGAGCGTTCGCTTGCCGGTGTTCGCGAGTTTGACGGTATGCCTGCCGGCTTTGTCGCGGCGATGAAGGCCAAGGTTCAGAGTGCTGTGGCCCCCGAAGAGCAGGTCGCCGAGGACGTCGAGAACGCGGAGACTGCCGAGGTCGAGGCAGCGCCCGAGACCGAGGCGGCGCCCGAGCCCGTCGAGGAGCCTGCCGAGGAAATCGCCGAAGCTGAGTCCGCGCCTGCTGAGGAGCCCGCTCCGGTCCTGCCCGAGGTCACTGTGCTTGATGCCTCCGCCACGCAGGCAATCCTCGATAACGGTCGCGGCTATGCGCAGTTCTGCGACATGGCCGTGCTCGCCTTTGCCTCGTTTACCAATCCGGGCGGTGGATATATTCAGGGTTATCTGGGCCAGGAGGCCACGCTGTGCGCCGATTCGTATCTGTACAACGTTCTCGATAGGCAGCGTAAGTGGTACGGCGAGAACCGTCGCCGCAACATCAACTGCGAGCTCTATCGTAACCGTGCCCTAGTGGTGCCTGCGGTGCGCTTCGACCGCAACCACGTGCATGCATACGCCGACGTGATCGTGGCCGCCGCGCCCAACGTTAAGCGCGCCCGCCAGGAGTATCGCGTGAGCGACGATGCTCTGCTGGATGCCCTGCGCGACCGCATTCGCTTTGTGCTCGCCATCTGCGACGAGTTGGGTCGCGAGAAGCTCGTGCTGGGCGCATGGGGCTGCGACAACAACGGCTTTGATGCCGAGGCCGTGGCCGAGCTCTTCCGCAAGGAGCTCGCATCGGGCGACTTCAAGGTCAAGCAGGTCTTCTTTGCCGTGCCCTCTACGCGCTGGGACGAGGACTTCGCCAAATTCGAGCACGTGCTGGCAAACTTCCCCGAGCGAAACGAGGAGTCCTATGCTCAGGTTGCCGCCCGCGCCGCAGCCGCCCGTGCCGCCGAGCAGGCTCAGGCCGCTGCCGAGGATAACGAGGATGACGACGACTGGCGCAAGTACCTGTAAACGGTGCTCGTGATGCGATATACCGAGCCGACGGGAGAGGCTGCTCCTGTCGGCTTTTTATTGAGTGGGGAGCTTACGATGAAAAACGTTCTGTGCTTTGGTGACAGCAACACCTATGGTTACGATCCGGCGGGCATGCGCGACGGTACCGCGGTGCGCTATGCGCAGGATGTGCGCTGGTGTGGCGTGGTCCAACGTGACTCAGGCGAGGGCTGGCATGTAATTGAAGAAGGCCTCAACGGCCGCACGACGGTACGCGACGACATGTGCCATCTGGACACTAACCTCAACGGCATTCGCGCGCTTCCGATGCTGCTCGAGGCCCATAAGCCGCTGGACGCCATTGTGATCATGCTGGGCACCAACGACTGTAAGACGGTCTTTAACGTGACAGCTTCCGATATCGCCCGTGGCGCCATGGCGCTGATTCGCGCCGTCCGCGCGTTTCCGTGGACCGACGCTGCGCCTTGCCCGCGCATCCTGCTGATGGCTCCTATCAAGATCAAGCCGCAGATCGCCGATGTATATATGACCGATTTTGACGAGCGTTCCGTCGAGGCATCTGAACATTTTGGCGAGTACTATGCGCACGTGGCCGAGCAGTTTGGCTGCGACTTTTTGAATGCCGCCGAGTTTGCCGAGCCGGGCGATATCGACTATCTGCATATGATGCCCGAAAGCCACGAGAGCTTGGGACATGCCGTGGCAGCCAAGCTCCAAGAGATGCTCGGTGAGTAGCGCGACCCCAAGCCACCGCAAAGGGGACAGGCACCTTTGTGGTGGTTTTGCCCGGGTAAACGAACGGATTGGCTGCCATATGGGCATGGACGAGCTATCGACCTCTTTGCCGAGGGCGATGAGCTCGCCTCCAATACCGCTTTTGAGGATTTGGATCTTGCCTACGACGTGGCGAACGGCGCGACCTTCGATGGCGTTGTGTTCCGATCTTGCGAGTTCGATAGCGTTGACTGGAGCGGCTCGACGTTTCGCGACGTGGTGTTTCGCGGTTGCCGCTTTATCCGCTGCAACATGGAAGGCTGCTGGCTCAGCCGCTGTGACTTCGTTGACTGCTCGGCACCGGGACTCAACTTGCTCAAGGCGCGCCTGTCGAGCGTGTCGTTTGGATCGTGCGATTTGAGCTATGCGAACCTTTCGGAGGGACGCATTGGCCCTATGACAGCATGCGATACACGTCTGAGAGAGGCTGCGTTTCAGGGTGCCAAGCTGGGTCAGATACGCCTGGATGGCTGTGACCTGACGCGTGTTGATGTGTTCAAGACGTCGCTTTCCGGCGTTGATGTGTCGCGCTGTACATTTGCAGCGCCCGTTGTTTCGGGCGATTACCATGAGTTGCGTGGCTTGACGGTCAATGCCGAGCAGGCGCTGGCACTCTCGGGTTTGTTGGGAATTCAACTCGCCGACGAATAGGCGCTCTGGTCCTTTGCTCGACCGCTATCTAAAATCAAACCGTCGCAACATTTAATGATTTTTTGCGTTTGCACGATTTTCATCGAATGTTGCGACGGTTTTTGGTGCAAGGTAGCCTGTCTCTTTTTGGCAGGTTACTGGCTATTTAGTACTGCCACATGTGGTTGACAGGGCCGGAGCCTTTGCCCATGTTCAGGCCGGCGGCCAGAGCGCCTGTCAGGTATGCCTTGCCCGCATTGACGGCATCGGCAAGATCCATGCCCTGGGCCAGCGCGCAGGCGATGGCGGACGAAAGCGTGCAGCCGGTGCCGTGTGTGTTGTCGGTCTCGATGCGCTTGTGGCGGAACCACGTGGTGAGCGGATCGCCCAGATGGTTGCCCTCGTCATCGAGTGGCGCGGGTTCGGCCAATACATCGTTGGCCTCGTTGACAAGATGCCCACCCTTAACGAGGGATGCGCAACCAAAGCGGCGGGTGAGGAGCATGGCAGCATTTTGCTGTGTGCGCTCGGAGTCGACCTCGTAGTCAAGCAGGGCCATGGCCTCGGGAATATTGGGCGTGATGACGGTTGCTAGTGGGAACAGGCGGCGGGTGAGCGCCTCGGCGGCATCTTCGGCAATCAGCCGTGCGCCCGAGGTGGCTACCATGACGGGGTCGACGACCACGTTTGTCGCGTTCCAGGCGCTCAGGCGGTCGGCGATAACCTCGATAATCTCGGCAGAGGAAACCATGCCGATCTTGACGGCGCTGGGGCGGATATCGTCAAATACGGCGTCGATCTGCGCAGCGACGATATCAGGGGAGATATTCTGCACGGCGGTGACACCGAGCGTGTTTTGTGCGGTGATGGCGGTGATGGCCGTCTCGGCATACAGGCGGTGCGCCGTGATGGTCTTGATGTCGGCCTGAATGCCGGCGCCACCGCTGGAATCGGATCCTGCGATGGACAGGACGGCAGGTACCTTACTGCGATCCATGTTTGCTCCCTTGTTCGGTCGGAATCAAATGGGTCTTTAAGCCAGCATTATAAAGATGCCCGGGCCGACTCTATGTCGAACCCGGGCGGGCGATGCAATCTTTACGCAAATGTAAGCAAATGTTCACACGTCAACAATTGACGAACACCATGTTACCGATTGTGGCTCCGGTGACGAGTTAGTCCTCCATGCCGAGGTCGATCGTCGTGCCTTCGAACACCTTGTTAACGGTGCGGACGGCGCACATCTTGCCGCACATGGTGCAGGTGCCCTCGGTGGCGGCGGGGGACTCCTCGTAGCGCTTCTTGCCGGTGACCGGGTCGAGCGCGCACTTCCACATGGAGTCCCAGTCGAGCTTGCGGCGTGCCTGGCCCATCTTGTCGTCCATGTCGCGGGCGTGCGGCACCTTCTTGGCGATATCGGCGGCGTGCGCGGCGATCTTGGTGGCCATGAGGCCATCGAGCACGTCTTGGGCGTTGGGCAGGCACAAGTGCTCGGCCGGCGTCACGTAGCACAGGAAGTCGGCGCCGGAGCTGGCGGAGATAGCGCCGCCGATGGCGGCGGTGATGTGGTCGTAACCCACGCCGATATCGGTCACCAGCGGCCCGAGCACATAGAACGGGGCGTTGTGGCACAGGCGCTTCTGCAGTTTCATGTTGGCGGCGATCTCGTCGAGCGCCATGTGACCCGGGCCCTCGACCATGACTTGGACGCCGGCGGCCCAAGCGCGCTTGCACAGCTTGCCCAGCTCGATCATCTCGGCGGTCTCGGTGGCGTCGTTGGAGTCGTAGAGGCAGCCCGGGCGGCAGGAGTCGCCGAGCGAAATCGTCACGTCGTACTCGTGGCAAATCTCGAGCAGCTCGTCAAAGTACTCGTAGAAGGGGTTTTCGTTGCCGGTGACCTCCATCCAGCCAAACAGCAGCGAGCCGCCGCGGCTCACGATGTTCATCAAGCGGCCGGTCTCCTTAAAGGTCTTGGTGACCGACTTGTTGATGCCGCAGTGGATGGTCATAAAGTCCACGCCGTCCTCGGCGTGCGCGCGCACGACCTCGAACAGGTCATCCTTGGTAAGCTTGACCAGCGGCTTTTCCATGTAGCCGATGGCGTCGTACATGGGGACGGTGCCCACCATGAGCGGCGTCTCGTCGATGAGCTGCTGGCGGAACTGGCGCGTCTTGCCCGAGTTGGAAAGGTCCATGATGGCGTCGGCGCCAAAGTCCTCGGCGATCTTGACCTTCTTCCATTCCTCGGCGGCATCGGCTTTATCGCCCGAGATGCCCAGGTTGACGTTGACCTTAGTAGACAGGCCCTCGCCGACACCAAAGGCGCGCATGCCTTTTTTGATGTGCACGATGTTGGCGGGAATGGCGATGCGGCCGTCGGCCACGCGCTCGCGGATGTACTCGGGGTCGCGATGCTCGCGCTCGGCGACTTCCTTCATCTGCGGCGTGATCTGCCCGGCGCGGGCGAAGTCGATTTGCGTGACGAGCTTGGGCTCGGTCTGTGTGCTCATTGGCACGGCTCCCTTCGTTGGCATTACCCATATCAGGTTTGCGGGTCAGGGCGGGCGCGCCCAGTCTCAGCCTGCCGTCCTGTCCTGCAAGCTCCCCGTTATGTCATGGGCTCAAGTATAGCCTGAATGGGTACGATTGGGCCAACGAGCGTGCCTGTGGGGAGGCGAACATGGAAGACAAGCATCTATATCGAGAGACGCAATGGGATGTATCGGCCGAGGAAAGCCGTGCGCACCATGGCCTTGTCGCGATTGGCTTTGCGGTGCTTGCCGTGCTGGTGATTGCCTTTTGTATCTGGACGTATGGTGGTCGCGGCGGCGCTGCCTGGGAGTTTGAGGCCGACGATGCCCTGCCGATCATGACGGTGAAGGTCGCTGGTGGTAACACGGTGGCCGCGCCGGGCGACTATTGGTATCCGCGCGACGAGTTTGTGCAGCTGCAGCTGAGCGGTGGCTCCATTCCTGGTGAAGAGATCGAGCGCGTGACCTTCGATGCGTCGCTTAAGACGCTGTCGGTCGAGCTCAAAGATCAGGGGGACGTTCCCACGACCATGGACATTGCGCTGACGGAATGGCGCCTGGAGCCTCCGACGGGTGTTGCGGTGTCCGAGGTTGAGCATGTCAAGATTACCTATCAGGACGGCTCGACAAATAAAATTGCCAAAGCCGACGGCTTGGCGGGATAGACGCCGTGCCTAGGCGGCACATTCAAAAGTAGCGGTGGTCCTACAAGGCCTGATCGTTCAGGAAGACCAAAGTGTTTTTATTTGAAAGCTCGGGAAGGTGGCGATAGCCAACGTCGAACGCGGTGAGCCCGCTTACATCCTCGAGCTTGTTTTCTGCCATCCAGCGCACCATGGAGCCGCGCGCCTTTTTGCTGGCGGTCGAGCGCTGGATGGGCTTGCCGTTGCGAATACCCTCGCCAAAGAGGCATGTGACGACCGTGGCATCGGTGGTGAGGCGGGGCAGAACGGCTTTGGCGTATTCCGCGCTGGCGAGGTTGACGATCGTAGCGTTGGAGCCTGCCGGAGCGATGGCCCGTGCGAGCTTGTCGCCCCAAAACGCATAGAGGTCTCGGGCATCGTCGACGGCAAGCTTCGCGCCCATCTCCAGCCGATACGGTTCAACGGCATGAAAGGGGCGTACGCATCCGTAAAGGCCCGATAGGATCCACAGATGGTCTTGCAGCCATGCGAGCTGCGCGGAATCCATCACCTCGGGTGCCATGCTCTGGTATTGAATGCCGTGATAGGACATGACGGCAGGGGAGAGGTGACGGGCGAGTGCGGGATTGTCGAGATCGCCGTTTTTCAGGATGGGCCCAAACTCATGCAGGGTGTTGAGGCAAGGCCCCAGCAGTTTGTCACTCACGTTCCAGAGCGCCTGCAGACCTCCGCTGCCTTCATTCCGCTCGATATCTAGCAGTGCGCGGTGGAGGCGAGCCGTCTCGTGCGCAAAAGGTGGAATGCCCAGGACTTCAAAAGCATCTTGGGCCGCACGCATCTGCTTGGCGGGCGAAATGATGACCTGCAGCATGGACTCTCCTCTGCCAAAAAGGAAGTTGCGGTGGAATACGGTCTGTTTTGGCCGTTTATGGGCCAGTTTAGTCCGTATTTCACCGCAACTGATGAAGGGTTGGTTAGGCGCGCTCGATGAAGGCCTTGTAGCCGCGATAGGCCTCGTAGATATCGGCCTTGTTGGCGACCTCCCACAGGGCGTGCATGGACAGGACGGCAACGCCGGAGTCGATGACGTTCATGCCATACTCGGCCATGATGTAGGCGATGGTGCCGCCGCCACCCGCGTTGACGCGGCCGAGCTCGCAGGTCTGGAAGTCCACGCCTGCCTCGTCCATGATGTCGCGGATGAGAGCGACGTACTCGGCGTCGGCGTCGTTGGAGCCGCCCTTGCCACGGCTGCCCGTGTATTTGTTAAAGCACAGGCCGCGACCCATAAAGGCGGCGTTCTTGGTCTCGAACTTGCCGGCGTAGCCCGGGTCAAAGCCGGCGGACACGTCAGAGGAGAGCATGCGGCTGCGGGCGAGTGCGCGGCGCAGGGCCAGCGGGCTGCTCTCGCCGGCGAGCGTCATGATCTCGGCGACGGTGTTCTCGAAGAAGCGGCTCGTCATGCCGGTGGCGCCCACGGAGCCGATCTCCTCCTTGTCGACGATGAGCGTGATACTCGTACGCTCCACGTTGGCGACGTTGATCTGGGCGAGCATGGAGGGGTAAGCGCAGACGCGGTCGTCGTGGCCATAGCCCAAAATCATGGAGCGGTCGAGACCCATGTCGCGGGCGGGGCCGGCGGGCACGACCTCGATCTCGGCGGAGAGGAAGTCCTCCTCCTCGACATCGTACTGTTCCTTGAGGATATCCAAGAACATCTGCTTGACGGGCTCCTTGGGGGCGTCCTTGTCGTCCTCGTCAAACTTGACGGGGCGGCCGCCCACGATCACGTCGAGGATCTCGGCGTCGACGGCGTCCTTGGCCGGCTTGGACATCTGCTCGCTCGAGAGGTGGATCAGCAGGTCGGAGATGGTAAAGACCGGGTCGTCAGCCTTGTCGCCGATGTTGATGTCGACGGTGGTGCCGTCCTTTTTGCAGATGACGCCCACAAGCGCGAGCGGGGAGGCCACCCAGTGGTAGCTCTTGACGCCGCCGTAGTAGTGCGTGTCGAGGTAGGCCATGTCGCCGGCCTCGAAGGCGGGATTTTGCTTGAGGTCCAGGCGAGGCGAGTCCACGTGGGCGCCCAGGATGTTAAAGCCCTGCTCGAGCGGGGCGGTTCCAAGGTTGACGAGCATAAGGTCCTTGCCGTGGTTGGCGGCGTACACCTTGTCGCCTGCCTTGAGCTCGCGGCCTTCGGCGATCACGGTCTCCAGGTCGACGTAGCCCGCCTCCTCGGCCATCTTGATGCCGGCCTTGACACACAGGCGCTCGGTCTTGTTCTCACTCAAAAACTGCTTATAGCCGAGGCAAAGCTCCTCGAGCTCCTCGATCTGCTGTGGCGTGTACTTTTTCCATGCGCAGGGACGCTCCATGACGCAGGCTCCTTTCGGATCGATCGTGCTGGTTAATGTACCGTGAGCCATCGTATCACGCGCGGGCGCGCGGTGGCGGAGGAGCTTGATGTGCGGTGGCCGCGAGGCGGGGAGCGTGTAAACTGGTGGGAGCAAATCGTGCCCAGCCCAAAGCGAGGTATTCAATATGTCTGACAAGCGCCGCACCTTTGCCGTTATCGACGGCAACTCGCTCATGCACCGCGCCTTCCACGCCGTGCCGCCCACCATGAACGCGCCGGACGGTCGCCCCACCAACGCGATCTTTGGCTTTTTAAACATGTTTCTCAAGATGATCGACGCCTTTAACCCCGACGGTGTGGTCGTGGCGTTTGATAAGGGCAAGCCGCGCGTGCGCATGGAGATGCTGCCGCAGTATAAGGCGCAGCGCCCGCCCATGGACCCCGACCTGCACGCGCAGTTTCCCATGATTAAGGAGCTGCTCGCTGCGCTCAACGTGCCGATTTTGCAGTCCGAGGGCTGGGAAGGTGACGATATCCTGGGCACCATGGCGCGCCTGGGCGAGGAAGCCGGCTGCGACATGCTGCTGGTGACCGGCGACCGCGACATGTATCAGCTCGTGACCGAGCACGTCAACGTGGTCTCGACCCGCAAAGGCCTGTCCGACGTGGCGATTATGACGCCCGAGAGCGTGGACGACCTCTATCACGGCATTACACCGGCGCTCGTGCCCGATTTTTACGGCCTGAAGGGCGATACTTCCGACAACATTCCCGGCGTGCCGGGCATCGGCCCCAAAAAGGCGAGCGCGCTCATCGCGCAGTACGGCAGCTTGGACGAGGTTATCGCGCATGCCGACGAGGTCAAGGGCAAGATGGGCGAGAACCTGCGCGCGCATATCGACGACGCGCTGCTGAGCCGCAAGGTCGCAACCATTCGTACCGATGCGCCTGTCGAGCTCGACTTTGATGCGACGTCCTTCCCGGCGTTTTCTGCCGACGAGGTGTCCGCTGCGCTGGGCACGCTCGGCATTACGGCCATGCAGAACCGTTTTTTGGCGCTGATTGGCGGCGAGGGCGGGGCTGCGGCCGCTGCCAGCACGTTCGAGATGCCTGCTGTTTTGCGTGCCGCCGCCGGCGATGCCGAGGCGCTTGCTGCTGCCGCCGCCGAGGTCGTTCGCGCGATTGATGCGGGCGAGTGGATTGCCGCTGTGGTGGACGATGACAAGGAGGAAGGCGCACTTTTTGGCCTGACGCGCACGCTGTGGCTGGCGACGTCCAAGGGGTTGCTTGCGCTCGAGGAGGGCGACGGCGGTGCGTCTGCCGTGGTCGATGGCTTCAACGTTGCCCGCGGCGTGATCGCCGGCGTGCTCGCGCGTCTGTTTATGGAGGGCCGCGTGGCGAGCCCGGACATGAAGGCGCTGCTGCACGAGCTTTCGCCCATCGATTCCTCTGAGCCCGAGCTCATGGATCCGCTGGCCGTCGATTCCACGCGCATCTTCGATACTGTGGTCGCCGCCTATCTGTTGGATTCCGACCGCTCCGAGTTTGATGAGGCGTATCTGGCCGATACCTATCTGCAGATGACGCTGCCTGCGGCGCGCGGCGCGGAGGGTGCTGGCGAGGACGCTCCTGCCCCTGCTGCCCGCACGGCGGCCCTGACGCTGGCGCTCGTGGCGCCGCTGCGCGACCGCATGGCCCGCGAGAACGCCGCCAACGTGTTCGATGGCATCGAGATGCCGCTCGTGCCGGTGCTTGCCAAGATGGAGCGCGCGGGCATGCTCGTGGACCCCGACCGCCTGCATAGTCTGTCCGAGGGTCTGGCGACCCAGATTGCCGAGGTCGAGCGGAGCATTCGCGATCTGGCCGGCGACGAGACCTTTAACATCGGCAGTCCCATGCAGCTCTCGCACGTGCTCTTTGACGTGATGGGCCTTCCGACCAAGGGTCTCAAAAAGACCAAGCGCGGCTATTATTCGACCAACGCCAAGGTGCTGAGCGACCTTGCCCGTGACCACGAAATCGTGCGTCTGATTTTGGACTGGCGCGAGAAGTCCAAGATTAAGTCGACCTATCTGGACACGCTGGGCCCGTTGCGTCGTGGTGACGGTCGCGTGCACACCACGTACAACCAGACCATCACGGCGACGGGTCGTCTATCCTCGAGTGACCCGAACCTTCAGAACATCCCGACGCGCTCGGAGTTGGGCCGTACTGTCAAGACGGCGTTTTCGGCAGGCGAGGGAAGCGTCTTTTTGGCGGTGGACTACTCGCAGATCGAGCTGCGTCTGCTGGCGCATCTCTCGGGTGACGAGCATCTGGTGCGCGCCTTTAACGAGGGCGAGGACTTCCATGCTGAGACGGCCGCGCGCGTGTTTGGCGTGCCGGTGTCCGAGGTGACGCCCGACCTGCGCAGCCGCGCCAAGGCCGTGAACTTTGGCATCGTGTATGGTCAGCAGGCTTACGGCCTATCGCAGTCGCTGCATATCTCGATGGCCGAGGCACGCGATATGATCGATCGCTACTACGAGGCCTACCCGGGCGTGCGCACGTTCCTCGACAATGTGGTGGCGCGAGCCAAGCAGACGGGCTATGCCGAGACCATGTATGGCCGCAGACGCCATATTCCCGAGCTCAAGGCCAAAAACCCACAGCTCCGCGGCTTTGGTGAGCGCACGGCCATGAACCACCCCATGCAGGGCACCGCCGCCGACATCATCAAGATCGCAATGGCCCACGTAAGCCGCCGCCTGGAAGAAGAGGGCTTTGCCGCCCACATGATCCTACAAGTACACGACGAACTGGACTTTGAGTGTCCGGCCAACGAAGTCGAGCGCCTAACCGCCATGGTCCAAGACGTCATGGAACACGTCGTAGACTTGCGCGTGCCCCTCATCGCCGAAGCCAGCACCGGCATAACCTGGGCCGACGCCAAATAAAGACGTACCAACAACCCCAAAGTAACCAAAAGCAGGAGGGGGCTCCTTGCCAACAAGGAGCCCCCTTCATCCAAATATATTCAGCTAAGTATCTAGACACTCAAGACGCCATCTTGGCGGCAGGTAAGTAAACCTAGGGCTTGGCCGGGCGGCACGGGTTAACTTTTCGTAGATTCCGCACGCAAAGAAAGCCACTTAATGTGGCTTTCGTCTTGCGCAGGACCTGACCGAGCGAAAAGTTAACCCGTGCCGCCCGGCCAAGCCCGATGGGACGGCTACCGAGCCGCCAAGATGGCGTCGATGAGCGTCAGTACGCCCCCGTCGTTGTTGCTCGGAATGCGCCACTTGGCATGCGCGTTCATGTGCTCCTCGGCATTGTCCACGATAAAGCTATGCCCGACGCGCTCCAGCATGGGGATGTCGTTGTACGTATCGCCCACGGCAGCGGCGTCGGCGATATCGATGCCCAGGCGCTCGCAGAGATGTGCTACGCCCGACCCCTTGTCGACGCCCAGATTCATAAAGTCGATCCACTCGCGGCCCGCATTGGTGACGTAGAGTTTGTCCGAGAACTCGGGGCTGTAGTCCTCGCGAAACGCTGGCTCGGCATCGTAGGCGGGGAAGAAGATCGAAATCTTGTTAGACTCGATGTCAATGCCCTCAAAGCTATCGACGTAGTTGATCGTGTTGTAGTAGACGCTGATCTCGTCGTGGTATTGATGATCGCGGGCAAGTACATAGAACTCGTCGAAGCAGCACAGGACGGGGACAGCGCGCGAATCCTCCGAGGCGCGGCTCAAGACCTGCTGATACAGCGCCACGTCGATAGTGCTCTTATAGATATAGTTGCCGCGGTAGATAACGCACGCGCCGTTATCGGGGCAAAAAGCGATGCGGCTCTTGATGTCCTCAAACATCTCCTCGAGTTTGGGGGCGGGGCGTCCGCTGGCGGGGCAGAACACGATGCCAGCCTCGGCGAGCTTGTCCAGGCGCTCGTCGAGGCCCTGAGGCAGCACGCGCTCGTCGGTCAGTAACGTCTTGTCCATATCGACAGCGAGAATCTTAATGTTGCCGATGTTGGCGTCTGATTCGTAAGTCTGCATAAAACGCGCCTTTCGGTTTCCAGAATGTTTCGGGTGATTGACCCTCTACTTGATAGTCGGGCGTATTTTCGCAGGATTGGCGCATATTTGCATCATCATTCACAAAGTAATGAAAAAACTTTTCAGAAATTTGAATTTGTCGCTTGTACAGCAGGCACTTTAGCGTAATATAGCGACCATCGAAAACGGAGACGGAAAAACAACCGCTTACCGAGGAAAAGGTACCGTTTACGATATTAGAATTGCGCCCGGCGATAGGTGAAAGGAGAGGCAGATGCAGTTCGTAAAGATTATCACTACTGCAGACAATGCCATCCGACGCCAGCGCGCAATTTCCCGACGACGATAACAATCGTCTCTGTCCGCATGGGGCTAAATGCCCCAACAGAGTCATTTTGAGGTCGTTGGGTTTTAGCACGACATTGCTGCATGTTTCTAGGGCATGTATGTGCTGATTTTTGCTATTTAACCTGATATTGCACGGTTTTTTGACCTCGAAATGACTTGCAACTGACCGATGTTCTAACTAGCTACCAAGGGCGAAAGGAAACAGCCATGAGCAAGGAAAAAGTCGTTCTCGCATATTCCGGTGGTCTTGATACATCCGTATGTGTCAAGTGGCTCCAGGACGAGAAGAATCTCGATGTCGTTTGCGTCTGCGGCAACGTGGGCCAGGAGGAGACCGGCTTGGATGCCAAGAAGCAGAAGGCGCTTGACCTGGGCGTTCTCGATTGCCAGGTGCTCGACCTGCGCGACGAGTTCTCCGATGAGTTCCTGACTAAGGCCATCGCCGCAAACTCCATGTACGAGAACAAGTACCCGCTGCTCTCCGCGCTGTCTCGCCCGCTGCTCGCCAAGAAGCTTGTCGAGGTCGCTCACGAGTTTGGCGCGACCTACGTCGCCCACGGCTGCACCGGCAAGGGTAACGACCAGGTTCGTTTTGAGGCTGCCGTCAAGGCCCTCGACCCCAAGCTTAAGGTTATCGCCCCGGTTCGCGAGTGGGATCTGAAGTGCCGTCCCGATGAGGTTGCCTATGCTCACGCCCACAACGTGCCGGTTCCCGAGGGCGCCAACGACAACCCCTATTCCATCGACGACAACCTGTGGGGTCGCGCCATCGAGTGCGGTCACCTGGAGGATCCCTGGAACGAGCCGCTCGACGACGCCTGGGTTATGACCAAGAACCCCGAGGACACGCCGGACACCCCGACCTACACCGAGATTGAGTTTGAGGCGGGCAAGCCCGTCGCCGTCGATGGCAAGAAGATGAAACTCTCCGAGATCGTCATCGCCCTCAACAAGATTTCGGGTGACAACGGCTTTGGCCGTCTCGACCTGGTCGAGGATCGTCTGGTGGGCCTCAAGAGTCGCGAGTGCTACGAGGTTCCTGGCGCCCTGACGCTCATCACCGCCCACAAGGCGCTCGAGGACATCTGCGTCGAGGGCGACCTGCTCAAGACCAAGATTAAGCTCGAGCAGGATTGGGCCACCGCCGTGTACAACGGCCAGTGGTACAGCCCGCTCAAAAACGCGCTTGATGCCTTTATGGCCGACACCCAGAAGTTCGTGACCGGCACCGTCCGTCTGAAGTTCTTTAAGGGCAACTGCCATGTCGTCGGCCGCAAGAGCCCCTTCAGCCTCTACGACTACGGTCTGGCTACCTACGACCGCGACACCACGTTTGACGAGAAGGCCAGCGCCGGCTTTATTGAGATCGATACGCTGTCGCTCAAGACGTGGGCAAAGGTCCAGGGCCCCAGCTCTGCTGCCGCCCAGGCCTAGCGCCTCCTTCCCTTGGTATCCGCGCGGCCCATCCGCGTGATACATAACGGGCGCACGGGGTCCCTACCTTTCGTTATGCTTGCTGACACTTCTTAACATCGGTGGCCCCTACGTTCCGCCCGCATATATGATGCCGCGTCTGCGGCTGAGTCCGAGCCCCGCCGGGGTTGTCCGGCGGGGCTCCTCCTATCAATTTGACGGCCCTGCGCCTATATATATGGGGAGCATCCATTATGTTCAATGCTATCGCGCATGCTTTACTTGCCCTCGCGCCCGAGTTCGATGCTGCAAAGGTCGAGGACGTTCCTATGAGCCTAAAGGCCTGGATCGATGGTTCGCAGGGCAACATTCGGAGGGAGACGTTGGGCGCCAAGTGCATGGCGCGTCACTTCTTTGCAAATTAGCTATATGGCCTCGCACATGGTGGGGAATATGCAAAACTAGCGGTTGAGAAATCGCTTTAGCGACAGGGCGCATTGCTTTGGGCGCTTGTTTTGGGATTTGATGAAAGGGGACGGTTCCATGGCTCTTTGGGGCGGTCGTTTTGAGGCGGGCGTGGCCGAGGTCACGCAGGAGTTTGGCGCGTCGTTGCCGGTTGACAAACATCTCTATAAGCAGGATATCGCCGGATCTAAGGCACATGCCAAGATGCTGGCGGCCCAGGGCATTATCAGCGCCGAGGACGAGCAGGCGATTGCCGAGGGCCTGACCGGAATCGAACAGGATATCGATGCCGGCAACTTCACCTTTGATATCAACGACGAGGACATTCATATGTCCATCGAAAGCGAGCTGACGCGTCGTATCGGCGAGGCTGGCAAGCGCTTGCATACTGGGCGTTCGCGCAACGACCAGGTGGCGACCGATACGCGCCTGGGCGTCAAGGCGCTGGCCAAGGAGCTCATGGAGGCCAATCTTGAGCTGCGCCATGTGCTGGTGGATGCGGCCAAGAAGTACGACAAGGTGATTCTGCCGGGCTATACGCACATGCAGCATGCTCAGCCTGTGCTGCTCTCGCATCATCTGCTGGCGTATTCCTGGATGTTCGCGCGTGACTTTACGCGCCTGAAGGCCGCCTTTGATGCCGCCGACACCTGCCCGCTGGGTGCTGCCGCGCTTGCCGGTACGAGCTATCCGCTCGATCGCCAGATGACGGCTGTCGAACTTGGCTTTGCGGGCGTGATTCCCAACTCGCTCGATGCGGTTTCCGACCGTGATTTCCTGCTCGATCTGCATTACGCCGGATCCGTCATGGCGATGCACCTGTCGCGTCTTTCCGAGGAGATCGTGCTGTGGTCGAGCTCCGAATTTGGCTTTATCACGCTTTCAGACTCCTACTCCACCGGCTCGTCTATCATGCCGCAGAAGAAGAATCCCGACTTTGCCGAGCTTATCCGCGGTAAGAGCGGTCGCGTGTACGGCAACCTGGTGCAGCTGCTGGTAACCATGAAGGGCCTGCCGCTCGCTTATAACAAGGACTTGCAGGAGGACAAGGAGGGCGCGCTCGATACCGCTCACACGCTCATGCAGTGCCTGTCCGTTATGGCCGGAATGATTTCGACCTGGACCGTCAACGAGGATGCCATGGCGCGCGAGTGCGGCGTGGGGCATCTTGCCGCCACCGATGTTGCCGATTACCTGGCTAAGCGTGGTCTGCCGTTCCGTGAGGCGCATGCCGTGGTGGGCCATCTGGTCCTGATGTGTGAGAAGCGCGGCTGCAATCTTGAGGACCTGCCGTTTGAGGTGTTTCAGGAGGCAAGCCCGCTCTTTGAGCGCGACATTACCGAGGCGCTCGACATCCCGTCGATTGTCGCCGCGCGCACGACCGAGGGTGGTACCGCCCCTGCTGCCGTTGCCGTGCAGTTGGGAAGCGCCGAGGCGCAGCTCGCGGCCGATGAGGGTGTGTTTGGCTCGTTATCCAAGGTCGTCGAGATGGGCCACGGAGCTAATTAGCTTATTGGATGCGTCTGTCTGGTGTGTTCATCATATCTTGCCTTTACGGGTGCCCGCTACGGTGGGCACCCGTTTTGTTATAGGGAAGGAAGGAGCTTGTCGAGAACTTCTGTAGGACATTTGCGCAGGTTGTGAAGGGGGTGCGTTCACGGGCGACAATCGACCGCCCGTTCTGTTCGTTGCAGTTGAAAGTGGGGCGGATGGTACTCTAGTCGGGCTTCGAAACAGAAGTGACACATATGGAGCGCTTTAATAAATAATAACGCTTCAATAAACGGCTTTTTGTTTAACTGCAGCTAGAACTCTGTTACGATGCAGTCCAGGCGGGTGCCGGAATGGGACTTGGGCACGCGCGAACCTACTTGAAAGGCTACCTTATGGCTATCGAGAAGACCTTCATCATGATTAAGCCCGACGCGGTGCGCGATCGTAAGATCGGCGAGATCGTTGCTCGTATTGAGCGTAGCGGCCTTGTCATCGAGCGCATGGAGATGACCACGCTCGAGCGCGCTACCGTCGAGGAGCACTACGCCCATCTGGCCGACAAGCCCTTCTTTGGCGGTCTCTGCGACTTTATGACGAGCGGTCCGGTCGTCAAGATGGTCGTTTCCGGTCTCTCCGCTGTTTCCAAGATGCGCACCCTTATGGGCGCTACCAACCCGCTTGATGCTGCGCCCGGCACCATCCGCGGCGACTTCGCCGTCGATGTCAACGCCAACGTGATTCACGGCTCCGACTGCCTGGAGAACGCCGAGATCGAGATCAAGCGCTTCTTTGGCTAAACCAGCTTTGACTCCTTAAAGCTGTTAGCGTGTGGCTT
>URKC01000035.1:0-20201 GCA_900548295.1 uncultured Collinsella sp. | reverse complement strand
CGCTTTTGTTTTGGTTCGCGCCATGTGGGGGTGATGGCGACGTGCATTTTTGCGAGTATTCTGCAATCGAAGGCCCCTGCATACCGACCTCGGGCAAAAAATCGGGATTTCTCGATGTTTTCTACGAATGATGGGCGGGGTTATGGGCTGACAGCGTTTTGATTTGCAGGGACATTCGCGGTCTTTGGCATTTATCGTAGCGCCCGAAGCTCTTGGTTATGTTGAATACTCCTAAAAATGCACGGCGCTTAGAGGGGGACCTTCGCGAAAAAGGAAACCGCCCCGTCGAAGTATGCGTTCGACGGGGCGGTTTATACATTTGGCCGATTAAGGATGCGCTGCCAAACTACTAGAACTTGACGGTCGGGGCCTGGCGGGCTGCTTCGGCGGCCTCGAAGCCCTGGCGCTCCTTAAACTGGAAGATGCCGGCAAAGATGACAGCCGGGAACGTCTGAATGGCGTTGTTGTAGCTGAGCACGCAGTCGTTGTAGCTCTGGCGTGCATAGCTAATCTTGTTCTCGGTATCCTCGAGCGATGCCTGCAGCTGCGTAAAGTTAGTGTTTGCCTTAAGGTCGGGGTAGGCCTCGGCTACGGCGAAGAGCTGGCGCAGCGCACCGGTCAGCACGTTGTCGGCTTCCATCTTGGCCTCGGGCGTGGTGGCCTTGACGGCGGTGTTACGCGCACTGATCACGGCGGAGAGCGTCTCCTGCTCGTGCTTGGCGTAGCCCTTGACGGTCTCGACCAGGTTGGGGATCAGGTCGTTGCGGCGCTGCAGCTGCGTGTCGATGTTCTGCCAGGCGTTATCGATGCGGTTACGCTTGGTGACCATGTTGTTGTAGATGCCGGCGATGGCGCAGACAATCACAATGACAACAACGATGCCGATGATGACGGTAATCATGATGTCTCCGTTTCGAATGGCCGCGGCGGCATGCGCCAGCTGCCGTTGGTATAACGCTACTAGTATACCCGCAACGTTTTGTCGTGCCGAACTTTCCGGTAAGCGTTATGTTTTCGGCGGGGTCGGCACCGGGGTAAAACGCGCGAGGTACAGGTGTAAGATATGCGACAGATTGACGAGTGTTGTCTTTGCCCTGAGGATGGCGATACCAGTGGACCTTCGCATTAAGAAAACCTACCGTGCCCTGTTCGATGCCTTCACCGAGCTTCTCGAGGAGCATCGTTTTGAGGACCTGACGGTTGCCATGCTGTGCGACCGCGCCA
The DNA here is from genome assembly GCA_900548295.1 of uncultured Collinsella sp. Taxonomy (GTDB): domain Bacteria; phylum Actinomycetota; class Coriobacteriia; order Coriobacteriales; family Coriobacteriaceae; genus Collinsella. The sequence goes on along the minus strand of URKC01000035.1, from coordinate 18,977 downwards.
TGATTCGCCGCACGACGTTCTACAAGCACTTTCGCGACAAGAACGATTACTTTGCCTTTTATATCGATGAGCTCATGTCCGGCTTGCCGCAAAAACAGCCCGATGAGGCCGGCACAGTGTCTGCCGAGGACGTGCGCGCGCTTCGGCACGCGATTTTGGACGATGCCATGGACCTGATTCTGGCCCATGAGCAGCTCATGGACAACATTTTGGCGAGCAGCATGTCGGGAATGCTGACCAACGTTATTTGCGACCGCATTGCCCGCTCCATCCGCGAGCGTGTGATGAACGTGCTTGCCGAGGATGCCCTGGCCCCCGTGTCACTCGAGACGACGTCTGAGTTTGTCGCCGGCGGTATTATTCGACTTTTCACGATATGGTGGGAATCGGGCCACGATCTTGAGCGTCGACCCGAGATGGCCGACGTGGTCGATGCGCTGTTTGAGCGGACCATGACACCGGTGCATCACTAAAAGTGGCGGAGAGAGGGGGATTCGAACCCCCGGAACGCTCTCGCGCTCAACGGTTTTCAAGACCGCCGCATTCAACCGCTCTGCCATCTCTCCGTGAGTCGTAATGATAGCATCGTTTTGAATTTGCAACAGGGAAGGCGAACGATGACGATCACCGAAATCGACGAGAAGTTCATGCGCGAGGCGTTGGCGGAGGCGCGAGCCGCCGCGGCGGTGGGCGAGGTGCCCATCGGAGCCGTAGTGGTGCGCGACGGCGAGATCGTCGCGAGGGCGCATAATCGTCGCGAGCTCGACCAGGACCCTTCGGCGCATGCAGAGTTCGCGGCCCTGTGCGTCGCTGCCCAGGCGCTTGGCCGCTGGCGCCTTTCCGACTGTACGGTCTACGTGACGCTCGAACCCTGCTGCATGTGCGCGGGGCTTATGGTCAACGCGCGCGTGGGACGCTGCGTGTATGGCGCGAGCGACGCCAAGGCGGGCGCGTTGGGATCCCTATACGATTTGAATGCCGACTCGCGCCTGAATCATCGGTTTAATGTGACCGCCGGTGTGCTGGCAGACGAGTGTCGTGAGGTGTTGAGCAGCTATTTTAGTGGGCTGCGTGGCACCGATGGTGCTGACTGCGGTTGTGGGGCCGATCTTGAGGCACATGCCGCTCATGCCGAGGCGCTCGCGTGTGCCGAAGAGGATGCTGGCGCGGCGGTTGACTTTGGCCCCGCGTGCCGCCGGCCCCGCCGCGTGCTGCTGGCGATCGACTCCTTTAAGGGCAGTGTGTCGAGTGCGCAGGCAGAGGAGGCGGTTGCCGAAGGCGTGCGCCGTGTGTGGCCCGATGCCGAGATGGCCGCGTTGCCGCTGGCGGATGGTGGCGAGGGAACGATCGCCGCCATCGCCGTGCGCGGTGGCGAGCTTGTGACCTGCGAGGTTACAGGCCCCTTGGGCGACCGCGTGTCTGCCCGGATGCTGGTGGACGGCGAGCACGAGTCGGCTGTAATTGAGATGGCCGAGGCGGCGGGTATTGGGTATTCGCCCTGCACGGAATCGGCGGCGCTTGCGACTTCGACCTATGGCGTGGGCGAGCTCATGTTTCGCGCGGTCCGTGCCAGGGCAAAGACTATCTATATTGGTCTGGGCGGCAGTGCCACCAACGATGGTGGCGCCGGTATGCTGCAGGCGCTGGGCGCCCACCTTGTCGATGAGCGCGGCCGCGATATCGCTCCCGGGCTTGCTGGACTTGAGCAGGTGGCGAGTATCGATTTGGCGCCGGCACTTCGGGCGCTGCATGGCGCGCGTGTCGTCGTGCTCTCCGATGTCGAGAATCCGCTCGTGGGGCGTCGCGGCGCGCTTGCGGTGTTCGGCGGCCAGAAGGGTCTGCCGGCGGATGACGCTGAGGTGCTGCGCAGGCGCGACAGCTGGATGGTCAGCTACGGCCGCCTGCTCGATGCGGCGATTGCTGGGGCGCGGGCTCAGGGGTTGTTGCGCACACCCGAGGGCGCACGGACATTTGGCTCGGTGCTCGGCGTGCCCGGCGCAGGTGCCGCCGGTGGCCTGGGTGCCGCGCTGCTGGCGCTCGGTGCGGAGCTACGCTCGGGTGTGGAGACGGTGCTCGATCTCGTGGGGTTTGACAAGCGTGTACGCGATGTCGACCTGGTCATAACGGGCGAGGGTAATATGGACGAGCAGTCCGCCGCCGGTAAGGCGCCGGTGGGCGTGGCGCGCCGTGCCAAGCGGTGTGGCAAGCCGGTGGTCGCCGTCGTGGGTGGTCGTGCCGACAGCCTGGATGCGGTGTATGAGCAGGGCATTGACCTTGTACTGCCGATCTGTCGCAAGCCCATGGACCTGGAGCGGGCACTCGATCCGCAAGAAGCCGCAACCAACCTCATCTGCGCCGGCGAGTCTGCCGCGCGAGCCTACGACCTTGGCCGCCTCTAAAACCAATCCCTCCCCAATAACTTGCGGTGAAATACAGAGTGTTTTTGCCTTTAAGGCGCCAATTCAGTCCGTATTCCACCGCAACTTCGTGAATGGCCATCCGAGGCTGGTCGCCTTGTGCTTTGGGTCGGACCGTCTGCCATGAAATGCGGTAATCTACTACGTTTAGCGGAACACCCTCGACCATCCCGGAATTTGTGAAATTAAAACCGCAGGTAGAAAGCTTGCCAATTTTCGAAAAAGCCGGCTATGGTTGACCCCGCGGCCTAAACGTAGTAGATAGGCCCTTTTCGTGGCGCAGCGTCAGACCAGTCTATTTGGGACGGGGCTTTCTTGACTACTTTCGCCACTCTGATGCCCCCAGTCAAAAAGTAGTCAAAAAAGCCCCGTCCCAAATTAGCTGTCTTGCCCCATCGGGCGGGAGCAGGTAAGATATACCGAGCGCCTAGCGCGTTCGATGGGTTCGGATGACGACATGTTCCGAATCTGGTCAGGTCCGGAAGGAAGCAGCCATAAGGAGCCTCTGTCGGGCATCCGAATCCATCGAGCGCACGGGCTTTCTTTTTGTGCGGTTTTACCAAACCGCGCAATGCTCGACGCTGCGCGCCACCCAGAGCGACAATTTGTCATTCAAAAGGCAAGGCATGACCAGAAGGTCTATGCCTTGCCTTTTTCATGCCAACTTGTTCGCCCTGGATGTCGCTCGCTGGCTGCGCCAAGACATCAATGGCTACGTGGTTCAAGAGACGGCGGCATTACCATTTGTTTTTACAAGTAAAGAGGCCCGTTTCCCTGGTTTTGGTTGGGGAAACGGGCCTCTTTGTCTATGGGCTTGTAGATTGGTGGGAGCGATATGCTCTGGCAGCTACTTTGAGTTCTTGATGCGGCGTACACCCGCGGTGGCTATTCCGAACCCTGCGGCGGCGATTCCTGCGAGTGTGATTGCGCTCGGCGCTGCGTCGCCCGTGTTCGCGAGCTTGCCGGCGGTCGTATCTGCTTGCTTGCCGCTGCTCGAGTTCGCCTGCTTGGTGGAGCTCGGCGGGGTATTTTTGCCGGTCGCGGACGAGCCGGTGGGCTGTGTCGCCTCGGCCGGTTGCGCCGAGTTGGAGGGAGGCGTCGTCTCGGTCGGTTGCGTTATCTCGGGCGAGGTGGCCTTGTCTGCCGCGGCTTTCGCCTCTTCGTATGCCTTGCAGGCGTCGTCATAGGCCGCTTGCGCCTTTTTCAAATTGTCGAGGAGCGCATCTCGCCAGGCTATGAACTGGTCGGTATGGGCTTTATACTTCTCTGCAGAACGTTCACAGTCATTAACTTGTCTTTCCTGCCTTTTGAGGCGGTCCTGGACCTCGCGGAGCTCCATTTCGCAAAAGTCAACTCGCGCTTTTGCCGTTACGATCTCTTGGCGCAACGACTTTATTTGCTGTTTAATAGTTTCGGCAAGCTCCTCGTCGCCGAGTGCTTCGACTGCCTTAAGCTCCTCAAGTTTCATGTCTAATTTTGCTTGGAGCTCGCTTACCCGGTTGATGGCCTTGTCGTATTTGGCTTGGGCTGCATTGATGTCCGTTTGCATGGTGGGAAGGGATTCCCTCAATTCGGCGGCTTGCGCCGCCATCTTGTCGCGGAGCTCTTGAAAACGGGCAATGTCATCATTGAATCTCGCAATTTTCTCGGGACTTGCGGCGTTTTTTGCGGCCTCGAGGTTTTTGAGCGCTTCCTGCATGGCTGCATACGCTTTTTCTTTTGCGGCGGCCGCGTCTTCCGTCTGCAGGGCAACTGCACCGGTGGGGAGCTGGTTTCCGCCGCGATCGCCGTTGCGGGGGCGATTCCCGCGATAAGTGCCGCGGAAAGGGCGATGCCCAAGGTTGTTCGTCTTGCTCTTCTCGCGAGAATGTCGTTCATCTCGGCACCTCATTTCAAGGGTCGGCGACTAACTTGGTAGCACTAATGTAAGTATACCAAGCGATTGGCCCGCCACTGGCTGGGTGTGCGCGTATGCTCCTCTGAAAACTGAATCCCGTTAGAAATGACGAGTTGTTTACGCTTCTTTTGGGGTGGCGGTACTATCATGGTTCGAATTGAATGTGGATGATGATAGGGAGCGCCTATACATGATTGAGTTGCTCAGGCGTTTTGGTGGTAAGTTTCGCCGATATATGGTGATCGGCCCTGCGTGCAAGTTGATCGAAGTGATCTTTGACCTGCTGACGCCGCTGGTGATTGCCCAGATGATCGATAAGGGCATTGGCTCGCACGACGTGGACGCCGTCGTCCACTACGGCATGGTGCTTGCTGCCATGGCCGTGATCGGCATCTCGTTTACGCTCGCCTGCCAAAAGATGGCGGCGCTCACCTCGCAGGGCATGGGTACTGACATTCGCGGCGCACTCTACCAGCACATCAACAAGCTGAGCTATGCCGAACTCGATCGCTTTGGCACGCCGTCGCTTATCACCCGCATCACCAACGACGTCAACCAGGTGCAGCTTGCCGTGGCGCTGGGCGTGCGCATGCTCATCCGCTGGCCCTTCTTGGCGGTGGGCTCTATGTGCGCGGCCCTTGCCATCGACCTTAAGCTCGGCATGATCTTTTTGATTTGCACGCCCGCCATCGGCCTGGTGTTTTGGTTTGTCATGGCGCGCTGCATTCCCTACTACAAGCAGCTGCAGGCAAAGCTCGACCGCATCGCGCTTATCTGCCGCGAGGGGCTTTCGGGCGCCCGCGTTGTTCGCGCCTTTGTGCGTGAGGACCACGAGCGCGAGCGTTTTGCCCAAGCCGCCGATGACCAGGCCAATACCGCCATCGCGGTGGGCAAGCTCTCGTCAATCCTTAATCCCGTCACGTTTTTGGTGATGAACCTGGGCGTGTGCGCCATCCTGTGGGTGGGCGGCATCCAGGTCGACGTGGGCGAGCTCACGCAGGGCCAGGTCATGGCGTTTGTGAACTACATGACGCAGACCCTGACCTCCATCGTGTACGTCGCCAACCTGGTTGTGGTCTTTACCAAGGCGAGCGCCAGTGCGTCGCGTATCAACGAGGTGCTCAATTGCGTGCCGAGCATCACCGACGAGGGCAACGAGCCGGTCGCGCTGCCCGAGCCGAGCGAGCTGACAAGTGGTGCCACTCCCGTTTTTGCGCTGAGCTTTGACCATGCGAGTTTTTCGTTTGGCGCGGGCGCTGCCAACGCCGTCGACGATGTGACCCTGGAACTGCCGCTGGGCAAGACGCTTGGCATTATCGGCGGCACGGGCAGCGGCAAGTCCACGCTCGTTTCGCTTATCCCGCGCCTGTACGATGCGGGCACCGGCAGCGTGAGCGTGATGGGCGCCGACGTGCGCACCTGGCCGCTCGATCAGCTGCGCCACGTGGTCGCGACCGTCCCGCAGCGAGCGTCGCTGGTGAGCGGCACCATCCGCAGCAACCTGACCTGGCGTGACGAGTCGGCGACCGACGATGAGCTCTGGGCGGCGCTCGACATGGCGCAGGCGAGCGAGTTCGTGCGCAACAAGCCGCAGGGGCTCGACGCCCCGGTCGAGGCGGGCGGCAAGAACTTCAGCGGTGGCCAGCGCCAGCGCCTGACCATCGCGCGCGCCCTGGTGGGCTCGCCGCAGATTCTGGTCATGGACGATTCCGCCTCGGCGCTCGACTTTAAGACCGACGCGGCGCTTCGCCATGCCATTCGCGAGCGCAGCGGTCGCGGTGCCGCCAAGGGCGGGCTGCCGCTGACAACCGTCATCGTGAGCCAGCGTGTCTCGACCGTCCGCGATGCCGACACGATCTGCGTGCTCGACCACGGCTCGGTCGCGGGTTTGGGCACGCATGACGAGCTGTATGCGACCTGCCAACTCTACCGCGAGATTTGCCAGTCGCAGCTTCGCCGCGAGGAGCTCGAGGGCCAGCAGGGGAGCGCGACGCCCGCGCCCGCCCCGGCTGCCTCTGCATCCGCCTGCGCAAAGGAGGGCTGCTAAATGAATCCATACACTTCTTCCGGTTCGGTCGCCACGATGACGGCTAACGTGTCCGGTAACGATAACCTCAACGACCTGGGTGACGGTCCGCGCCAACCCAGCGACCCCGAGCGCTATCCCGTGGGGGCGGTGACTCGCCGCCTGCTGGGCTATGTCCGCCCGCATCGCGTTTCGTTTGCGGCGTCGTTTGTGAGTGCCGCCGTCTCGGTGATCTTGCAGCTCTACACGCCCATCCTCATTGGCGAGGGCATCGACCTCATCGTCGCGGCGGGCCAGGTAGACTTCGGCGCGCTGCTGCCGCTTGTCACCAAGCTCGCGATTGTCGTCGTAGGTGCCGCGGCCTTCCAGTGGCTGCAGGGCTACTGCGTCAACCGTCTGTCCTACGAGACGGTGCGCGACATGCGCGTGGAGGCGAGCGACAAGCTCAGCCGCATGCCGCTCAGCTTTATCGACAGCCATGCCCACGGCGACCTTATGAGCCGCGTGGTCAACGACGTCGATCAGGTGGGCGACGGTCTGCTGCAGGGCTTTACCCAGCTCTTTACCGGCGTCATCACCATCGTGGGCACGCTTGCGTTTATGCTCTCCATTAACCTGACCATGACACTCGTGGTGGTGCTCGTCACGCCGCTTTCCATCTTTGCAGCTGGCGCCATCGCCAAGCTCTCCAACAAAAGCTTTACGGCTCAGCAGCGTATTCAAGGGCAGCTCGGCGGTCATATCGAGGAGTATGTGGGTGAGCAAAAGCTGGTGGACGCCTTCGCCTACGGCCCGCACGCTCAGCAGCGCTTCGATGCCCTTAACGCCGAGCTCTATACAGCAGGTGAACGCGCGCAGTTTATGGGTTCGCTCTCCAACCCCGGCACGCGCTTTATCAATAACATCATCTATGCCGTGGTCGCTGTGATCGGCTGCGTGGGCGTGATCACGGGCGTGCCAGCGGCGCTTACGGTGGGCGGCGTGCAGATTTTCCTGTCCTATGCCAACCAGTACACCAAGCCGTTCAACGAGGTCACCAACGTCATCACGCAGATCCAGACCGCGTACGCCTCGGCGCGTCGTATGTTTGCGCTGCTCGACGCCAGCGAGCAAGAGCCCGATGCGCCAGATGCCGTGGAGCTTGCCGCCCCGCAGGGCGAGGTGGCCTTTGAGCATGTGGACTTTAGCTATGTGCCCGACCGCAAGCTGCTGCAGGATATCTGCATCGAGGCCAAGCCCGGCATGCGCTTTGCCCTGGTCGGTCCCACGGGCTGCGGCAAGACGACGCTCATCAACCTGCTGCTGCGTTTTTACGATATCGATGCCGGGTGCATCTTGGTGGACGGTCGCTCGTCGCGCGACTACACACGCGCAAGCCTGCGCCGCGCCTTTGGTATGGTGCTGCAGGACACCTGGCTGTTCGAGGGCACGGTGGCAGACAACATCGCGTACGGTTGCCCCGATGCCACGCGCGAGCAGGTTATCGAGGCCGCCAAGCGCGCGCATGCGCACAAGTTTATCGTGCAGCTGCCGGGCGGCTACGATACGGTAATCGGCGAGGACGGCGGCACGTTTAGCCAGGGCCAAAAGCAGCTGCTGTGCATCGCGCGCGTCATGCTCACCGACCCGGCGATCTTGCTGCTGGACGAGGCGACCTCGAGTATCGATACCCGCACCGAGCTGCAGGTGCAGGCGGCATTCGACGAGCTCATGGCCGGTCGCACAAGCTTTGTCGTGGCGCACCGCCTGAGCACGATTCGTAACGCCGACTGCATTCTGGTGATGCGCGACGGCGAGATTATCGAGCGCGGCACGCACGACGAGCTGCTAGCGGCAGGTGGCTTCTACGCCGAACTCTACCGCAGCCAATTCGCCCAGTGAGCAAGCCCGTGGGGCAAATTAATCAATCGACAGACGGTGGTTTACATCTGTCACGTTAGTACTAAGATATTCATCTAATAAATTGCATTAGTGGCTTTAGTTTTGGGGGAAACGAGGCAACGTGACTATGACGTGCTCTTTGGTGGTTAACAGCAAGAGCGGTAATACCAGGATGGTTTCGGGTGCGATCAAGCGCGCTCTGCAGGCTGCGGGCGTTGAGTTTGTCCATGCCGCGGCGTTGAGCGACGATGCGGATGCAGATCAGGTTGCGCTCGAGGCGCAGGGGGCCTGCGCGGCCGACATGGTGCTCGTCGGTTTTTGGTGCGACAAGGGCGCGTGCACGCCTTCGGTCGCGGTGTTGCTCTCTGCCTTGCACGGCAAGCGCGTGTTCCTGTTTGGCACCTGCGGCTTTGGGGCCGACCAGAGCTATTACCAGCAGATTATTGATCGCGTAACTTCCAATTTGGCTGAGGATGCCGAGCTTGCAGGTTGGGCGATGTGCCAGGGCAAGATGGGCCCCGCGGTCAAGCAGCGCTACGAGGCCATGCTCGAGCAAGATCCCGACAACGCCCGATTTAAGATGCTGCTCGACAACTGGGTTGCCGCGAAGGACCATCCCACCAAGGAAGATATGGATAACATGGCTGCAGCCGCAAAAAAGGCCGTTTTGGGCGAATAACTTCGCCGCTTGCGGTGCCGCGCGTTCAATCGTACAAACGTGAAAGCCTCGAGATTCTCGGGGCTTTTTTCGTGACACGAGGGCGCCCCTTTATTGATGGAAGGCCTAATAAGCTGATTGTTCTATGCCCGGATGTGTGCGGAGTGGGATGGGATTTCCGGATGGGTGGGGATTCGGAAAATGCGTCCCGGAATTTGCCTTTGGAATGGGATGCGGTTTCCCGTTGAGGGGCTCTGTGGAAACCGCATCCCAGTATTCGGCCGAGAAATGGGATGCCGTTTCCGGTTGAGGGCCTTGGCGGAAAGTGCGACCCGGAATTTGTGAGCGAAGCGGGATACGGCTTCCCAACGGGGCCACAAGCGGTAGCCGCATCCCACTCCGGACGGGAATTCTGGGACACGGTTTTCAGAGGGTTATGGGCTGCGAACTAGATGGGGCTGTCATAAAACTCCAGTAAAAGGGGTCGGAAATAAAGGGCACTTCCCGCAATTTCTTTTAATGTGGGGGGGGGGTACCATTATTTTAGTTCCGCAAAAAATCGATCCCTCTATGGGGAAGTTGCGTAGGGGGTTAGTCACAGATATTGGATAAAGCAGACTAATTTGGGGATAAATGACCACTTACGCCAAAATTAGTAGCATTTAGCGACAAAACATTGAAAAATGTGTAGCACATCGCTATGTTTTTATTACGAAAAGATTCCAAATTGGCTTATTTCGGACTCACTTTTCAAGCGCCTTGCGGTTCCTGTTGAAACTTGCTGACCTTTGGATGGGTCGAATAGGTCCTCAAGGGGGATGAATTATCACTTTGACGGCGCGTAGACTCAAACGATTTATTGCACTTTTTAGTAGCTTGGCGTTCGCGCTTGTCATAGCCCTTGCCGTTGTTTCTTTTGTTCCTCGTGCATTTGGATACATGCCCTTTGCTGTGCTCTCGGGCTCTATGGAACCCGAGCTTCCCGTTGGCTCCATGGTGTTTGTTCGCCAGGTTGAGCCAGTGGATATTGCCGTGGGTGACAATGCAACCTTTTACCGATCGGACGGTGCCGTGGTGACGCACCAGGTGTACGAGATCGACCCTGTGGCGCAGATGATCGGCACGCAGGGAATTGCGAACAAAAATGCAGACGGAAGCATCATGCACGATGCCGAGCAGACGCCTTTTTCGAGTGTTATCGGCACTGTTTCTTTTTGTGTCCCTTACCTGGGCTTCGTCAACGCATATTGCACGACGATGCCCGGTTTGCTTGTTGTGGTGGCCGTTCTGGCGCTGCTGATCGCGGCGTCGATAGTGCTCGATCGGATGGTTCCCGACGAGCCTGCGGGCAAGCATACCCGCGTGCATGCGAGGGAGCGGCGTTCATAGCGGCAGGGAAAAGCGTCGGCGGCGGTAGGGGCCGTTGCCGGGGAAAACGATTCTCGAAAGGAAGAGAACGATGGAAAACAAGAAGAAAAAGCGCTACGGCATCATTGCCGCCCTGCTGCTGTTGGTACTGGCTGCCGGCGTTGGCACCTATGCATGGCTGTCGGCAACCGACTCCGAGACGAACGAGTTCACGGTTGGCAGCATCGACAAGCCCGAAGTGAAGCCCGACCCTGATCATCCGAACAAGCCCGGCGACAAGCCCACGGACCCCTCAGTGGATGGTTATCTGTTCGAGACCCTGTGGAAGAAAGATTCCAAGATGATTCCCGACACCAATATTGCCAAGAACCCCAACGTTGGTATCGGCAAGGACTCTGATGAGTCCTATGTGTTCATCTACGTGAAGAACGCCATTGTGAAGAAAGATGCCACTGACGCTCTTGCTAAGACCCCGTACTTCACGCTTAACGATAACTGGAAGCCGGTTGCGGATACCACCGTGGGTGCTAAGAACAACGGTAACCCTAACCAGTACGTGAGCGGTCTGTTCATGTATACCGCTGGTAACACCGACACCCCTGCCAAGCTTGCTCCTACTCCAAAGACTGAGACTACCGAGGCAAAGGCTGCTTACACCGGTGAGCTGTTCAGCACCGTGCATATCCCGGCTGCCATGAACAACACGGATGTTGTTCAGAGTCCCGCCAAGCCCACTATGACAGTCTCCTGCTACATCTTCGGCGCTGACCAGGGCGATGCCGAGAACGCCATCGCGCAGGCCAAGGAATGGGCTAAGACTCAGGCTTAATCCCCCCCCACCGAGATCCCGGCCCGCTCCCCATCCCCATTTTCGGGCCGGGATCTCGGTCCCCCTTTGATCGACGATTGGCGAACGTAATGCTCAACAATCTTTCCGACAATCAGAAACGCACCTTGGCGCTTGCCGCGATGGCGCTGTTGGCCCTGGCGTGCCTGTGCGGCACGCTGGCTTTTACCGTTGATATGGTTCCGGTGAACAACGTTCTATCGTTTGGCAGCGTGAAGGTACGAGTCTGCGAATACACCCTCAACGAACAGGGCGAGGAGATTCCGTTTGAGCCCAACGAGCACGGGGACTATCCCGACACCAAGGCCAGTGGCTCTGATATCAGCCGCATTGTGCGCGTGGAGAACGCTGGAACGCAGCCTGAGTACGTTCGCGCGCGTCTGCGCATGACGTCGGTGGCGCCCGACGGTTCGAGCGCGGATGCTTCGGGCAGCGTTGCGTTTCATGTGAACGCAGGCGAGGGGTCCCCGTGGATCGATGGCGGCGATGGGTGGTACTACTACCGCGGATTGGCCGGGCGTGGCGGCACGCTCGACCCCGGCGCCATGACGGAAAGCCTCATGGACTCGCTGCGCTTTGTGGGCGACTACCACGATGCCGCGCGCGGCGGCTCATTCAGGCTCGATATCGATGTTCAGGCCGTGCAGGCCAAAAACCAGCAGGCAAGCGATACCGTCCTCGACGTGCTTGACGTCGCGGGCTGGCCGGAGGCGAACTAGCCTATGAAGATCAAGAACATGAACCGGGGCGTGCTTAGCAGGCTAGTTGCCGTCGCGGCGATTGCCCTTTGCTGCGTTATGGCGCTGCCAACGGTGGTGCATGCCGAGGACGTGCCCGAGAACACAAACGAATACCACATCAAAAACGCGAACGACTTTTTGGTGTACGTGGCGCTTTCGCGTGAGCGCGATACGTCCGGCTGGCGCGTTTATCTCGATAACGATATCGTGCTTAATGATGACGACATGAAGACCATTGTCTCGCACACCGTTAAGCATCTGTCGTTTGGCAACAAGGAGCATCCGTTTAAGGGCGTGTTCGATGGTCAAAACCACACCGTTGAGGGCCTGAGCTACGATAAAGACGCTTTTGACCCCGAGCGCGATACGGGATTTTTTGCCGAGACCAACGGTGCCACCATCAAAAACTTCCTGGTCAAGGACGCCAACGTGTGGGCGGACTTCCGCGGTGGCATTATCGTGGGCAAGGCCGTCAAAACGCGCTTCGAAAACGTTATGGTCATGGAGAGCACGCTGCACGTGACCTGCGCCAACAATGCTCTCAACCTCATTACCAACGCAGGCTTTGAGGGCGGTCTCATCGCCGGCGAGCTCGACGGCTGCACCCTCTACAACTGCGAGGTCCGTGGCGGCCGTGCCGTCAACAATACGACCTCGGGCGTGCAGGCGCTCGGCGGTGAGGGTCTGTATATGGCGGCGTTTGCCGGCTACGTTAAGAACTCGACTATCGAGTACTGTCGCGTGACGCCGACGCGTAAGGACGACGGCTCGATTGCCGAGAAGGGCATGACCGACGTCACCAATAAGTACGACGTGGCCATTGGCGCCCTGGGCGGCAACAACGTGTACGCCTCGGGTTTTGTGGGCTGCATGGCGGGCGAGGCCAAGATTATCGACTGCTTCTCGACGGCGCAGTGCTACAGCTATGCCGCGTCGTACGTGGGCGTCGTCGCCGTGACGCGCGCGTGGACGGGTGGCTTGGCGGGTCGTATTCTAACCGAAAAGGGCAACGAGCTCGTTCGAAGCCATTTTGCGGGTGACTTGAGCTCGCGTCAGTACAATCCCATCGCCGTGATCCCCATCATTCAAAACGATGTGAACCTGGGCGGTATTGCTGCGCGCGCCAACAAGGATGATGCCACGGTCACCGAGTGCTACTTTAAGCCGAGCGTGAGCCTTTCTGGCAACAGCCAGGGCAACCCTGCCAAAAAGAAAATCCCCTCGTTTGGCGGCGATGGCACCACCAAGGGTGATGGCTATGGTCCATGGGATGACGAGCGCTACACCACGCGCGAGCTGTGGGAAGAGCACGACTACGACTTTTGTGCCGGCACCAAGCGCTCGACTGCTAACAACGGGGCCTTGGGTGGCTCGCACTTCAATGAGTGGGCGATGGATTACAAGCTGAATATTCCTGTGCATGGCCAGAGCGTTAAGGCGACGATCGATTTTCCCGGTGCGGGTACCGCGACCATCGAGGCAACCAAACTTGGTATTGAACAGAAGACCTCGGATCCGTACGCCTTTGCCGTGAGCGCCGTGCTGGCGGGAACGGCTCAGGGCTTGGCCCAGGGCGATACATCGGTGACGTTTGGGCAGGATACCTCCGCAAAGCCTGAAGGCCTGACCGAGGCAAACGAGGGATACCGCTTTACGGGCTGGTTCCGCGAGCCCGGGGTCAACGTGAACCACATCGAGGCCGATAACACCTGGTTTGACGGCAAGACCGATGCCGATGCCGTGACTGCCGGCAAACAGGTCAAGAAGAGTGAGGCGCACGAGCATACGTCGACCTATACCGCCGATAATGCCAAGGGGGTCGACGGTTTTAAGGGCAATGACCTGTTTATCGCTTCGTACGAGGCGCAGGTGCTGTTCTATAACGTCCAGGGCGAAACGCTCGATTGCCAGAGCGGCACTGCACACGACAAATCGGGCGATTGGTATCGCTACGGCGCGAAGCTCAACCCCGCCGCTCCTACCGATCGTGGCACGCTGTCTTCCAGCGCCACCTTTATCGGTTGGACAACGAAGCCGAGCGAAGAGGCTCAGATGAACGGTGGCTATGCAGCCATTACCTCGACCCAGCTCGCCGAGCTAAAAAATGCCGGCGCGTTCTATCCTGCCGGTACCGAGATTACCGTGCTTGGCCCGACCGACTTCTATCCGGTGTACAGCGACTACGTCTCGAACATCATGACAGTGTTCGAGGGCAATGAACAGGATGAGCTTGAAGATAAGACCCAGCGTGTCGGCGTGGGCAACACCCATGTCGATGTCCAGACTTCCGAGGATGGCGCCAGTGTTTACACGGTGCAGGTGCGCGGCGTGGACAACAAGCCCTTGTCCGAAGGCGGCTCGCTGCCCGATGGCTACCGCTTCCTGGGTTGGTATGAAAACAAGCAGGCCGCCGATGGGTCCCAGGTCGAGGTGCGCGTAAGCCGTGACCCCAGCTACACACTCCCTGCCGATGTCGATCTAACTGTGCCACATACCTACATCGCCCGCTTTGAGTACCGAGTGGATTATTACGTTCGGGCTTATACCAACCATGAGTTTACGGACAGCAAGCTACTTTGTTCCGTTTGGAATCGCTATCAAACGCCCTTTGAGGAAAACGTCGGTAGTACCTTCGTGCGTGAAAACGTCGTCCACTGGGGCCCGGAGCATGTTGACCACGGTATAAAGGATAGTTATGAAACGTGTGGCACGCGCTTCACGAAGGAAACCCTTGTCGTGAGTCCCCTTAACGCGTACTCGCACAACGTTAAAAACGATACGGGAGCCGATACTCTAAAAAACCTCTATGCCGATACCGATTTTCCAGGCGCTGCAACGCTAAGCGATACTTGGACTTCGGCTTCGCTGAACGTAACGGTCAAACCGGTGAATGATCGCTATCGCCTGAATTTCTGGACGCTTGAGCGCGATGGTGAATATTGGACATATGTGAAAAATCCCATCGAGAGCATGGTGCGTACAGATAAGAAGTACTACGTTCGCGCGATGATTACCACGGACGTTAATTTCTACAACAAGGGCGATAATGTCGTGAGGACTGCCACGCGGCGCTATGAGAGTAACTTGCTGCAGACCAAGGTGAACGGGGCGGATCCGACGTTCACGTATTACTACCCGCATGTTAATAAGTCGGTTAAAGTGGCCGAAACGCCAGAAGATGGTGAGAAGGGATCGTATGAGAGCCCCCTGACCCTCGAAGCTTCCCCGACCGATGCCGACATGGCCGTGCCGGGCTATAAGTTCTTGGGCTGGATTTCGACCGCCGAGGTTCAGAAGGATTCTGACGTCTGGAAGTATATCTACGACGTCGCCGGCGACCCCTATGTGACGAGTGATCCGGATAAGGCAGAGCCGTATCTGGCGACCGACGAGTCCAAGGTCACCCAGTGGCAGGATGCCTATCCCGTCTACGCAAAGTACGACGTCAGCTACACCACCAACCTACATCGCGCAGGTTTTGAGGGTACGGACAAGGTCAATGTGCCTAGCTACAACATCGCTCCCGTTATCAACGCGGACACCAATCCTGCTACGGCAACGGTGACCCCTGACGTTACGACGCCGGTTTATAAAGCAGGCGGTGAGCTGTATAAGTTGCAGAAGGTTGAGATCGAGCTTCCGAACGGCGAGATCAAGACGCTTCCCTACGATGTGGAGCATGGTACTTGCTCTTATCCGGTGGAACCTGGCGGAGCCTATACATTCGTGGCGTACTATTCGCCGTTGGCGGTTGTGTACCACCTCAATGCCACGGATGTGGACGGCAAAGTTGCTCAGCAAGACGATATGCTCGGCAACCTTAATGGCGGCATCCCGAAGCCTACTTATGACGTCAGCACTATCGATGCGGTTACAGGCAAGTTCAACGTCTTCGTGGGCTGGACGGAAGCCGAGCCGGCACCTGGCAAGGGCTATGTCGCTTGGTCAGAGGGCATCCGTATGGTGAGTGCTTCTACCGTGGTCAAGGCCCCCATGGAGCTGTACCCGGTCTACCGTCCCAGCCTGGTTACCGTTCAATCGAACATTGACTCTAAACTTGCGAATCCCGATCTTGTCCGTAGCCTCGGCCGCACTGATTCCGGCGACCAGATTTCTCTTGAGGCCAAGGCCGCCGAGGAGGTTGAGGGCACTGACGGCACCAAGTACGACTTTGTCGGCTGGTCGTGCGATTATGTCAATGACGGGCAGTACACCCTGATGACTGACGATGAGAAGTATCCCCTCGAGGGCAGCGAGCCCTTTGAGAGCGTGACCTACACTGCGGTGTACAAGAAGACGCCGCTTAAAGTGCGCTATCACGACACCGAAGGCAACGTCATTTACACCGCTACGGTAGACCCGAATGATACAGGGGATCTGCGTGGTCAGGAGGGCAATGCCGGCTTTGTTCAGACGGTCGAAGTGCCCAAGATGGACGAGAACGGCAACCCGGTCTATGACAACAAGGGCGAACCCGTCATGGAGCCAAAGGAAGTGGCCTACGATCCCGAAGCCCACTCCGCAATCGTCGCATTCCTGGGCGAGCGAGCGGATAGCAGTTTGAAGGAGTTGTTCTTGGAGTGGCAGTGGGTTAATGGCGACAAAGCTGTGGCGTGGAGCGACTTCAAGGGTAAACCGGTTACAGCCAACATGGATTTGTATCCGGTGACGTATAAGGTCGTCGCTAACGACACATCGGACGATGCGAGCCCTAAGAATGTGACCGGGCAGCTCAAGTGGTTGCTTGATCCCAATGCCGCGAACACGATAGATGACAAGAGCGATAAGGCGCCGTTCAAGGCTTGCTTTGCAAAGCCCTTCATGGGCACGCAACTGACGGTGCACGTTGACCGCGTGGGCTATGGTCTTCCTGGCCAGACTCCTGCGCCTGTCAACGGGAAGTATGTCTCGCTTTACAGTTCGGGTTCAGGCGAGGGCTCGTTTGAGCTGACGAATCGTTTGGACTACAAGCTCACGGGCGACGGCACTCAGAGCGATGGCAATGCGGTGTTCGATTTCGCCGCTACGCATACGCTCAAGATCGTCAAGCAAACCCAGGATAGCTGGGCGAAGGGCAAGACGTTCCGCTTCAAGGTTTCCCGGGCCGGCATGGACGGCAACGCCTTGGAGGAGCGCACGGTTGAGGTAACGGTGTCATCGGATGCGCAGCTGAAGGACGGTTCCGCCTGGTACTCCGGCGCTATCGAGCTTGCGGTCCCGGCGGGTATCTACACCGTCGAGGAGGACTCAGCGTGGGCATGGCGCTACAGCAACCAAATCGGCGTCCCTGGCAAGCAGCCGGGCGATAAGGCGCAGGCGACTATCTCCGCTGCATCGAGCGCGAACGATGCCACGTTCACCTGCACGAACACGCGTGTGAACGACAAATGGATCGACGGCAGCGATCGTGCCCATAACGTTTGGAGCAACGGCAACGTAGCAAAGAAGGAGGATTAGCATGTCCAAGCGCAAGCGCATCATCGCCTTGCTGGTGGGGGTTATCCTCCTGGCCGGTACGGCAGGCACGTTGGCCTGGCTTTCGGTTACGGGCGTGCTGGTCAACCAGTTCGGCATCGGATCGGTGACGCCATCGGTTCAGGAAACGCTCAACGGCAAAGTGAAAAGCGATGTCAAGGCGAAGAACACGGGTACTGCGCCCGCCTATATTCGTGCTGCAGTGGATATCTACTGGCAGGACCAGGATGGCGCACGCCTGTGGGATGAGCCAGTTGCCGGCACCGACTACGTCATTGACTGGGGCAGTGTGTCCAAGGCATCTGCTTCCAACACCGCCTCGTCTTGGGTTGTCGCGTCCGACGGGTATTACTACTGGACGTCTCCCGTTGCTCCGATGGGCAAAACCGATGTGCTCATCAAGAGCGTGACTGAGCAGAAGGCAGATGGGAAGAACCTGGTCGTTGACATTTCGACCCAAGCAATTCAATCCACGCCCGACGATGCAGTTGCAGAGGCATGGGGCTGTACAGTCAAGGATGGCGTGCTGGTGCCGCCGCATGGAGGTGCGTAGGTATGGCTTCTCCGATTCGTAAAGACGTTGTGTGTTCCTTGCGCTGCGTGATGGCGGCAATCGTCTGCCTTATCGCGCTTGCCGTTCCTGCACGTGCGTTTGCTGACGTTCCCACGATTGCCTATGACGGAAATGCACGCCAGCTAACGGTATCGGGAGCGACGGACTCCTCGGGGGAGCCCGATCTGTTTCCAGCCTTTAAAGATCTAATGCCCGGCGATGTACGCGAGCAACAGATTGGGGTTCGTACCACGGGTGTAAAGTCCCAGGTACGTGTGTTTGTGCGGGCTATTGTCGATCACGAGACGGCACATCTGCTATCGCCCATCACCTTAACGGCGACTGTGGGCGATGCCTCTGCAGGTTGGCTCCAGACAGGAACACCGGGCAGCGTGTTCGCCTATCCCACGCAAATCGCCACGTTTACGAGCGATGACAGCACGGTGCTTAATCTGCAGCTAAGCGTTCCGACGTCGGTGGGCAACGAGCTTGCCGACGCAAACAAGACCATTCGCTGGGAGATTACCGCCGAGGACGATGGCGAGAAGATTCCCGTGCAGTCTGCTGACAGCAAGAAGCCCGGCTTGCTTGGTCTGGCGGCAACGGGCGACAACACGCTCACGTTGCTTTTAGTTTTGCTAACTCTTGCCAGCATCGCTTTTATAGCCGCGCTACTTTTGTCCCGGAGGGATAAGCGCTAGGTCCATCTTCTAAACGCAACGCCCGCCGCCCAGGAGGGTGTCTCTTTATTGATAGAAGGCCTAATAAGCTGATGATTTCATGCCTGGATGTATTCGGAGTGGGACGGGCTTTCCGGATGCGCGGCGTTTCGGAAAGTGTGTCCCAGAATCGACGCTCAGAGTGGTCCCCACTTTCCGTTTGATGTCTTGTCCGGAAACTACGTCCCGGAATTAAGGCTTGGAATGGGATGCACTTTCCGCTTGAGAGCCTTAGCGGAAAGTGCGACCCGGAATTTACTCTTGAAGTGGGATGCGCTTTCCCGACAGGCCCTCAAGTGGAAACTGCGTCCCATTCCGAAGGCAGATTCCGGGATACACTTTCCGAATACAAAGAAGGCCACTTAATGTGGCCTTCAACTTATATATGTTGCGGAT
>URKC01000034.1:0-21039 GCA_900548295.1 uncultured Collinsella sp. | reverse complement strand
GAGGGAAAGTAGCTCCCTCGCGGCGGTTTTGGCATTTGCCCAGATAAAACCTGCCAAAATAAACCTGTCCCTTTTTGGCAGGTTATCGCTTCCAAAAGTGGAGGATGAGCGTCGTGCGGTTTTGCTGTTCGGTTTTGACCAGGATGTTGTGGATGTGGGTCTTGACGGTGCCCACGGCAAGGAATAGCTCGTCAGCGATCTCTTGGTTCGATTTGCCCAGTACGACCAGACGCATAACTTCGGTCTCACGGTTGGAGAGCTTGTAGGCGTTGCGATAGAGGGGCATCTGCTCTTCGATGTGTCGATCAAGATCGCTGACGTTCTTTTCCTCGGGCGCCTCCTGCATGCGGATTGAAAGCACGTGGTAGGAGTAGATGATCAGCAGAATCGCAAAGTAGCACGCAAAGATATTCTCGCTAAAGTTGCGCTCGGACAGGTACAGCTGCAGCCAAGAGGGTGCCAGGCTCATGGGAACAACAAGGATGTTGTAGAAATCCTCGGCAACGATGCACCCGACCAGAATGGCGCCGATAATGAGGTGCTTTCGTTGATTGTTGACGCGCGCCTTAAGCTCGACCTGCGTGCTTTTATGCGCCGTCCAAAAGATATATAGTCCCACAAATACAAGGAATACCTGACGCATCGTGTAGTAGAGCCATTGATGCATGGGGCCGTAGGGGACAGCGACAATGATCAGCAGCTCGCTCAGGAAGAACGTTGCGACGGGAATAACAAACTGCTTTTTTGAATGTTTGTCGAGCAAGTCCATGGCAATGAGCCAGATAAAAGCTTGTGAAGCGGTCGCCACAAGGGTCCGCAACACAGGCATGGTAATTGAGTAATAGTCGCTGGCTGGAAAACTCTGGTTTTGCAGCGTGTATTCAAAAAAGAAAATCTCGGTCATCTCGATGGCATAGCAGATAAATACGCCGCTGCCATAGATAAAGAAGCGTCGACGAGATGAGGCATAGGCGGCAAGCGAGAGCACCGCCGTCACAATACAGATCACGAGTATCGCTAGGGTATAGAAGAACATCAGGGTGTTCATCTGCCACCGTCCCATCTCATTTATTCTATGGCCGAGCTCTGTATACCTTGTGGGATATAGACGTCTCAACCCTTCGTTTCATTGCGGATTAGGCGCCGAGATACAGCATAGCCGTATACCGTTCGCGGTTCTAGATGGTAAACCCCCTGCAAGCTGGCTACCTGCGGGTTTATATTGGTTTAGAGGGGGTGTAACTCCGTGAACGGTCTTTAATCCCGAATAAACTAGGTAAAAATTGCATACGGGTGAATGATGGTCTTGTCAACACGAGGCGTGATGTTCGAGCGCCTCATAGCAATAGTCGGCACGACCGGCGGAAAGGAATCGACATGGCGCTGCCTAAGGATTTCATCGACACCAACGACTTCACCAAAGAGCAGATCCTGGCTATCGAGGATCTTGGCCTGGCAATGAAGAAGGCCATCAAGGTTGACGGTTATTATCCGCACCTGCTCCGCAACCAGAGCCTTGGCATGATCTTCCAGCAGGTTTCCACCCGCACCCGTCTTTCCTTCGAGACCGCCATGTGCGACCTCGGCGGCCATGCTCAGTTCTATGGCCCTGGCACCATTCAGCTCGGTGGCCACGAGTCCCTGGGCGACACCGCTCGCGTCATGGGCGACCTGCTCGACATCATGATGGCTCGCGTTGACCGTCACAAGGACGTCGTCGGCCTCGCCGAGGGCTCCGCTGTGCCCGTCATCAACGGCATGTCCGAGTTCAACCATCCCACGCAGGAGATGGGCGACCTCATGACCATGCTCGAGAACCTCCCCGAGGGCAAGAAGATCGAGGACTGCACCCTGGCCTTCATCGGCGACGCCACCCAGGTCTGCGTCTCCCTCATGTTCATCGCTTCCAAGGTCGGCATGAAGTTTGTCCAGTTTGGACCTAAGGGCCACCAGATCCCCGACGGCGGCCTACACGTTGGCACCGTCGAGGAGCGCGCCGAGTTCGGCAAGCAGATGATGGCCATCGCCGAGGAGAACTGCAAGGTCTCCGGCGGCTCTGTCGTCATCTCCGACGACATCGAGTGCATCAAGGGCGCCGACTTCATCTACACCGACGTGTGGTATGGCCTGTACGACGAGGAGGTCTCGGGCGAGAACTACATGGACGTGTTCTATCCCAAGTATCAGGTCACCATGGACATGATGAACTTCGCCGGCCCCAACTCCAAGTTCATGCACTGCCTGCCGGCCACCCGCAACGAGGAGGTCGTCGACGAGGTCATGGACGATCCCGAGCGCTCCCTGTGCTGGGTCGAGGCCGAGAACCGCAAGCACTCCATCCGTGCTCTCCTTGCCGCCCTGGGCAAGCGCACCCCGCTCAACGACGAGGGTGTCGAGTACTCCGCCAAGGCTGAGCTCCACGCCGCTCTCGAGACTCTCGAGCAGCTCTAAGCCTCAAGGCTTCTAAAAGCACGTTTGCGGGCGGCGGATGCTCGTCTCCTGTCGCCCGCTCACCGAGGCCCAAGCAATTGCCTTAATACCTTAGGGCCTCGGATCTGTCCAAGACTGAGCGAAGGAGCTCATCATGAGCGACGGAAAGAAAAAGCTTTCCTTCTTGACGGTCATTTCGACCATCATCTGCGTCGTCTTCGTTTGCGAGGCCGCCGCTCCTGCTGCTGCCATTGGCAACCAGCAGTTCTTCTGGTGGATCTTCCTGATCCTGACCTTCCTGCTTCCCTACGGCATGGTTGTCGCCGAGCTCGGTACCACCTATGACGGCGAGGGCGGCATTTACGACTGGGTACGCGATGGCCTGGGCGACAAATGGGGCGCCCGCATCTCGTACTACTACTGGGTCAACTACCCGCTGTGGATCGCCTCGCTGGCTACCATGTTCCCCGACATTTTGGGCATGGTCTTTGGCGTCGAGTTCAACTTGATCGCCAAGATGGGTATCGATCTTGCCTTTGTGTGGATCGTCTACCTCATGGGCCGCTCCAAGGCGGCCGACTCCGAGTGGGTCCTTAACGGTGGCGCCATCATCAAGGTCGCCGTCGCCGTTATCGTTGGCGCTTTGGGCATTTGGTATGCCATGGAGAACGGTTTTGCGAACGACATGTCCGCTGCCACCTTCCTGCCCGAGCTCACCAACACCAACGCTCTCGGCTACCTGTCGATCATCATCTTTAACTTCATGGGCTTCGAGGTTATCTGCACCATGACCGACGACATGGCCGATCCCGCTCGCGATATCCCCAAGGCTATCATCGTCGGTGGCCTGTCCATCGCCGTGATCTACCTGTTCGCTGGCTTTGGCATCGGTGCTGCTGTGCCGGCCGATTCCATCGACCCCGACTATGGCATGATTGTCGCAGTCCAGACCATGGTGGGCTACTCCATGATCTTCAAGGTCATCTGCATCGCCTTCCTGATCACCCTGTTCGCCAACATGGCCGCCTGGTCCTTCGGCGTCAACTCCGTCGCCCGCTACGCTGCCGAGCACGGCAACATGCCCAAGGTCTTCGCCTCGATGATCTCGGATGACGACATGCCCAACGGCGCCAACCTGGTCAACGCCATCGTTGCCTCCCTGGTGCTGTGCCTGCAGCTCGTACCCATCGACGCCATCTCCAACGGTGTCTTCTGGATGCTCTTCGGCACCTCCGTCGTCTTCCTGCTGCTGACCTACATCCCGATGTTCCCGGCGTTCCTCAACCTTCGCAAGAACGACCCCAACCGCGAGCGTATCTTCACGTTCCCGTTTAAGGGCGCCATGATGAAGGTCATGCTGGCCATCCCTTGCATCGAGCTGATCCTGGCCATCGTTGCAACGCTGGTGCCGCTCTCTGCCGCTGAAATTGGCGACAAGCTCCCGATGATCGTTATCTTCATCGTGCTTCTGCTCATCGGCGAGGTTGTCCGCGTCGTCAGCGCCAAGGGCCGCGAGACCGAGTACAAGGGCCTCACTCCCGAGCTGGCAGCTCAGCGTCTCGCTGAGGAGGCCGCCGAGGCCGAGGAGAACTAGAGCACCCGGTTCTGGGGCTCCAACCCTCCTCGCGTACCAACGTGCGCTTCGTCGGGCTTGTCGCTCCCGACTCCGGGCACTCTAGCCTCTTCGGAGACGTGCCCAAGCGACAGGTTTGCTAACCATTCCCCGGGGTGGGTGTGAGCGATAGCTCCGGCAACCACCGCCCACCCCAATCTCTCTTCCGTATCCTTCGTGCGTTTTGTCTCCGCGCACTTGGTTACGTCGTCGCTTGCCGGTGCGATTCCGTGAAAACCGGCGTCGGGCGCCCCGACCTTTGCCGAGGAACGGGCGCCTACCATCTCTTGGTTTTAGGCTGCGGGCAACCCGCCCGCGGCAAGCGATCGTTCGATTTGGAGGAAATCTTATGCGTACGATCACCGAGTCCGAGTCCACCCCCAAGGCCGACGGCTTCTTTATGCCCGCTGAGTTCGCCCCGCAGGATCGCGTGTGGATGGGTTGGCCCCACCGCACCGACACCTGGGCCCACGGCGCCAAGCCGGCTCAGAAGCAGTATGCCGCCATCGCCCGCGCCATCGCCGAGTTCACCCCGGTTACCATGTGCGCCAACCAGGTCGACTATGCCAACTGCAAGGCCGTCTTCGAGGAGGACGAGAACGTCACCGTCATCGAGATGACCACCGACGACGCCTGGTTCCGCGACACCGCCGCCACCTACGTCATCAACGGCAAGGGCGAGAAGCGCGCCAACCACTGGCACTTCAACGCTTACGGTGGCCTTGTGGATGGCCTCTATTTCCCGTGGGACAAGGACGAGCAGATCGCCCTTAAGATGGCTGAGCTCTCCGGCTGCCGTCGCTATCGTCCCGATGACATGATCCTCGAGGGCGGCTCCATCACCGTCGACGGCGAGGGCACCCTTGTCGTGACCGACCAGTGCCTGCTTTCCCCGGGCCGCACCTGCTCTGCGGTTCTGGAGGAGGAAGAGGATCCCGAGTCCATCTGGCCCAAGTTCCACAAGAAGTTTGAGCCCTGGAGCGAGGAGCTTCGCGCCTATATGGACGAGCACCTCAAGGATTACCTGGGTGTCGAGAAGGTCATCTGGGTCAAGGAGGGCATCGACCCCGAGGAGACCAACGGCCACATCGATGACGTCGCCACGTTCATCGCTCCGGGCGTCATGGCCTGCATCTGGACCGACGATCCCGAGTATCCGTTCTACGAGCAGTGCCACGCTGCCTACGAGACCCTCTCCAACGCCGTTGACGCTAAGGGCCGCAAGATGAAGGTCTACAAGCTCTGCATGCCCGTGAACCCGCTGTTCATGGACCAGGCTTCCTGCGACACCATCGACGCCGACGAGAACGCCGAGCCGCGCGTCCCCGACGAGCCGCTGATCGCCTCTTACATGAACTACCTGGTCACCAACCACGGCGTTATCGTCCCGCAGTACGGCGACGAGAACGACCAGCTGGCCGTCGACACGCTCCAGAAGATCTACGACGAGGTCTGGGGCGAGGGCGTCTACAAGTGCGTCGGCGTCCAGTCCGAGCAGGTCGTCTTCGGTGGCGGCAACATCCACTGCATTACCCAGCAGGAGCCGTCCGCGTAATTGTCTGTCTTCCCGAGGCACGGCACCTTCCCGTTCATTCGTCGCTTGCGTACCAAAGTACGCGGCGCTCCTCTTTCACGGGAATCTGCCGCACCTCAGAAACCCAGCCGATCAATCGGACAGTCGGTGAATCGCACCGTGACCATCTCGGGGCATTGATGGTCGGTTTATTCGATGTCTTGGTCGGCTGGGTTTTTCTTTGGGCACTCCGTTGCCTCCACTTCGGAGTGCCCGCCTCTTTGATTGAGTACGCGTCTGATCTGGGATTTATTGCGGGTTAGGCCAATTGTTCGCTTGAATATCCCAGGTCAGACGCGTCTTCAATTGCCAAAAGATTCCGGTCGCAATCGCGGCCGTTTTGATCGGAGTATCTATGTACCAGCGTATCGTTATCTACACGCGCCTGTTCCGCGAGCGTTGGTCCAACAATTGCATCCTCTCTTCTCTTTGGGATGGCACCTGCACCGGTGACGCGGCCTGCAACCCTACCTTGGGCTGCGCCTTCGGTACAGATGCCATCCTTTTTGCTGTAGGGGAAGCGTGCCATGGCAGGTAAAAAGTTCTCCCTGTTCGAGGTCATCCTCTCGGTTATCTGCGTTGTCTTTACCATCGAGGCGGCTGCTCCGGCATCTGCCATGGGTAACGTGCAGTTCTTCTGGTGGATCTTCCTTATCATTACGTTTTTGCTTCCCTATGGCCTGGTGGTGGCCGAGCTCGGTACGGCGTTCGATTCCGAGGGCGGCCTGTACGACTGGGTTCGCCTGGGCTTGGGAGACCGTTGGGGTGCACGCTGCTCCTGGTGCTATTGGGTCAACTTTCCACTGTGGGTGGCAAGCATCGCCTGCATGTTCCCCAGTGTCATCAATGCGGTATGGGGCATCGAATTTTCGCTTGGGGTCCGAATTGCCATCGAGCTTACCTTTGTGTGGGGCGTCACGGTCATGGCAATGCAGCCGGTGGCCGAGGCCGATTGGGTCATGGATGGCGGCGCCGTCATCAAGGTGCTCATTACCGCCGTGGTGGGAATCATCGGCATCTGGTTTGCCTGCAACAACGGCTTTGCCAACGATATGTCGTTTAAGACCTTTGTCCCCGATCTGGGAGACACTAACTCACTGACGTATCTTTCAATCATCCTATTCAACTTTATGGGCTTTGAGGTGGTCGCGACCTTTGCCAGCACGATGAAGAACCCATCGCGCGATATCCCCAAGGCGGTTATCGCCGGTGGCGTTGCCATCGCGGCGATCTACATTATCTGTGGCATCGGTATTGGAGCCGCGGTTCCCACCGAGCAGCTTTCACTCGATTCGGGCATTGTGGACGCGGTTGCCGCCATGGTGGGGCGCGCTCACCCGCTGACGATGGTCGTGGGCGTGGCCTTTCTGGTAACGCTGTTTGCCAACATGATCTGTTGGAGCTTTGGCGTCAACAACGTGGCGAGCTATGCCGCGCGCCATGGCAACATGCCGCGTCCCTTTGCGCTGGTGTCCAAGAAGACCGGCATGCCCAACGGCTCGGCACTCATTAACGGTTGTTTTGCCAGCTTGGTGCTGCTACTTCAGATTCCGCTGGGTGAAGGTTCCGACGTCTTTTGGGTCTTCTTCTCGATGAACGTCGTCTTTCTGCTCATGAGCTATATCCCGATGTTCCCGGCGTTTTGGCGCCTGCGTAAATACGACGACCGCCCGCGTGTGTTTCGCGCGCCCTTCGAGGGCAAGGTGCTTGCGGTAGCGCTTGCGGTGCCGGTGGTAGAGCTCGTGCTTTCGATTGTTGCGACAACCGTGCCGCTTAACAGCTCGCCCGCCGAGATGTCAAAGTTGCCGATCCTCATGGGTGTGGTGATCGGCGTGTTGCTGGGCGAGGTTTCGCGCCTCATATCGCGCCGCGGCCGCAGCATCGACAATCCCGGCGTTGGCGCAAGGGGGACAGGTCGCTTTGCACCAAAACAGTAGCGCCGCGAGTTGTGCGGTGCTAGATGCATCTTGGATTACTGCTCACGCTGCTCGGGATCAGATGCGAGCTTGGGTGCAAAGTAGGGGACGTGGCCCAGGTAGGGGCAGCTGTCCTCGCGTGATTCGACGACGCAGGGGATATCTTCGTAGGTGAGTGAGTCGCTCAGGCGGGCGATGGTCTTGGCGGCAGGAGCGACGAGCATCTTGAGCGGTGCGATAGGCGCCATGGCATCTCCTTTCTTGCATGCGACCCGTGTTTTGGCGCGAATGTATACGCCGCCAGTCTAGCATTCCGCCGAGGAGAGCTCCAAACCACCACAAAGGGGACAGGCACCTTTGTGGTGGTTTTGGCGTTTGCCCAGATGAAACCTGCCAAAATGAACCGGTCACCAGGAGATGAAATGGCGTTGGGCGAGAATTTGGTTTGTTAAATAGGGTCCCGACCTGGGCTACTTATAGATTGTGGAAAACTCTACTGTCAGATTATGGCGAATGCTGCTGTAGGATTATGACATGCGCTACTACAGCCTATGGCAACGTACCTCATGAGCGCCGGCATGGTGCGAGTTGCCATCGCCACTCGCTACAGCGAGTAGCAGGCGGGCAAAACCACCGCAAAACCGTCGCAAAACCGCGATGAACAACCGCCGCGAAGGGGGACGGGCCCCTTTCGCGGCGGTTTTTTGCCTGCCTGGTGCGTCTCGGATGCAAGTGAGTAGACTTTTTGGGATCTGCCGAGCACATCGCGACAAACGCTCGATAAAACCGCAGGCCAGAGCTGCGGCGTTTTGGGGTGTGCTCGGGATCCCGCTAAAAGCCTACTCACTTGGTTTTCACGGTTAGTAAACCGCCGCGAGGGAAAGCAGCTCCCCCGCGGCGGTCTTAACGTTCGCCCAGATAAAACCTGTCACCACAAGGGGGATGGGCGCCTTTTGTGGTGGTTTTGGTACTTGCTTAGCGGGTTAGCCCTGCGTGTCGCCTCCGTACATGTAGACGATAAAACCGTCGCCGGTGTCTTGACTGTGATCCTCCAGGATGCGCTTCATGTTGAGGTGCTCGTAGAACTGCCAGTTGGAGTTGCAGTCGCTCATCAGGAAGAACTTGGTGCAGCCTGCCTTGGCGAGCTCGGCGCGCGCAAGGTCGATAAGCGCGCGGCCGAGCCCCTTGCCCTGCCACTCGGGCACGATGATGATCAGGTTGAGCTGGCCCTGGGCATACTCGTTGCCTGTGGCGGCAAAGCGATCCGCCGTGGCCTTTTCGCGACTGTCGCCGAAGAGCGAGCCCTCGAGCTTGGCGTCGGCAGCCTTTGCCATTTCGGTTGCCTGGGCGAGCATCTCGTTGTAGCAGGACTCCCACGTGGGGTTGGTGCGCGGCTTGCCGTCCTCGAAGATGCCGATGCAGCAGGCGGCGATAATGCGGCCCTCGGCCTCGGCGACAAGCGCGATAGGTGAGCGTTGCAGCTGCATAGCGATGTTAAAGCGCGCGCAGAAATCGGCAGCTTCGACGTCGCCGCGGTTGCGCAGCGTGTTGCACCACAGCTGGTTGTAGATGGCGGCGATGCCGGTCAGGTCGTCGAGCGTGGCGGCGCGCGGGGTTACGTTGTCAAGGCTCATGAAGGCTCCTTCCAAGTTGGGTCAGGCCACCTCTGAGTGTGACATGGACGCAGGGCGGCCGCATCAATCATTCGGCAGGCGAGCCCCGATCCCTCGGGGACGGAGGGTCCTAAGAAGGAATGAGGGCGGATTTTCGGACACTTGCTCGATGAGAGTGGATAATCTCCCACTTTTAGCGCTGGTATAGGCCAAAAACGGGAGATTATCCACTCTCATTCTGGGTAGTCGTTGGGGACGTTCTTAAACGACTAGTCATTAAAGAACGTCCCCAATGACTACCCCAAGGAACATCCCAGACTGCCGGCAGAAAAGGAACGTCCCTAACTGCCGCATCCGGAGTAAGACAACGCCGCAGGTAGAGGACGGCCCGCGTAACTAAACCCGCTCCGCGATCTCGTGGATGAGGTAGTCGGTCTTTTCCCAGCCCAGGCACGGGTCGGTGATCGACTTGCCAAAGACGCCGCCGTCGACCGGCTGGTTGCCGTCCTCCAGGTAGGACTCGATCATAAAGCCCTTGACCAGCTTGGAGATGGACTCGTTGCGGCGGCAGCTGTCGAGCACCTCCTTGCAGATGCGGTACTGCTCCAGCGGGCGCTTGCCCGAGTTGTCGTGGTTGCAGTCGATGACTGCCGCCGGATTGGCGTAGCCGGCATGCTCGGTATAGCGCTCGGCCAGGCGCTCCAGGTGCTCGTAGTGGTAATTGGGGTAGGTGCGACCGTCGAGACCGATGTAGCCACGCATGACGGCGTGCGCGAGCGGGTTGCCGTCGCACTCGACCTCCCAGTTGCGGAAGATAAAGCTCTGATGTGCCTGGGCGGCGTAGATGGAGTTGAGCATAACGGTGGTGGAACCGGCGGTGGGGTTTTTCATGCCCACAGGCACCGAAATGCCGCTCGACACCAGACGATGCTCCTGGTTCTCGACCGAGCGCGCGCCCACGGCGACGTAGCTCAGCAGGTCGACGAGGTACTGGTAGTTGGACGGGTAGAGCATCTCGTCGGCGGTAAAGAAGCCAGTCTCCTCGATGACGCGCAGGTGCATGTGGCGGATGGCCTTAACGCCTTCAAGCAGGTCATCGGGCGCCTCGGGGTCGGGGTTGTGCAGCAGCCCCTTGTAGCCGGTGCCCTTGGTGCGCGGCTTGTTGGTATAGACGCGCGGAATGATGATGAGCTTGTCCTTGACCTCCTCGGCGGTCTTGGCCAGTCGGTTCATGTACTCAAGCACCGAATCCTCGCGGTCGGCAGAGCACGGGCCGATGATGAGCACTTTGCGTGCGTCTTCGCCGGTAAAGACCTTGGCGACCTCGGCGTCGAATGCCTGCTTTTTGGCGGTAAGCTCGGCGGAAAGCGGCATTTCCTCGCGGATCTCCATGGGGATCGGCAGCCTGCGCTTGAATTCCATGGCCATATGGGGCCTCCTTTATCAATTAACGGCAACAATTGGCGAATTCTCGAATGCTCGGCATTATCCGCTGTCGCACGCTAAAGTGCAAGTGAAACCTGCCGAAAAGGGACAGGTTTATTTTGGTCGGTTTTATCTGGGGAAATGTCGGCGCTCGCCGGAAGGGGAGGGCCAACGTACGGCACGCTGGAGCAAGTTGGATCTTCTGCGGCATACCCTGTGGACAAAAAATGGCAAATATGAGTACTGTTGCTAGCGTAGTATCATATCGATCTTACAAGATAATAGACACAACAGTAAATATGTTCATTAACGTTGGCACACAGAAGTATGCTACCGGGCATTTTGATCAATTTGAAGGCATATCTAGGCCGCAATGAGGTCGTTTGGGGCAGTTTTGGCTGTTACTAAAAAGGTGACAGTACTCATATTTGCCATTTTTTGTCCACGGGGCCTTGAGGGAGGGCGTCAATCAGGTCCCAGGGGAGGCGGTTCGAGGGCTGCAAAACAAAAACGGGGACGCAGATTGTCCTGCGTCCCCGTTCTAGGGCGTTATTCGTTCCCTGCGGCAGAATTTACGCCGCTTCGTCGAACTGCGAGTTGTACAGGTCGGCGTAGAAGCCGCCTTGGGCGAGCAGCTCGTCGTGCGTGCCCTTCTCGACGATGTCGCCGTCGCGAATCACCAAGATCACGTCGGCGTTGCGGATCGTGGACAGGCGATGCGCGATGACAAAGCTCGTGCGGCCCTGCATCAGCGCATCCATGGCACGCTGAATGAGCTCCTCGGTGCGGGTGTCCACGTTGGAAGTCGCCTCGTCCAAAATCAGCGCCGGACGGTCGGCCAAAATGGCGCGGGCGATGGTCACGAGTTGGCGCTGGCCCTGTGAGAGGTTGGTGCCCTCCTCATTGATCATAAAGTCGTAGCCGCCGGCGAGCGTATGGATAAAGTGGTCGCAGCGTGCGGCGCGCGCGGCGGCCTCGACCTCGGCGTCAGTCGCATCGGGACGTCCGTAGCGGATGTTCTCGCGGATGGTGCCGTTAAACAGCCAGGTATCCTGCAGCACCATGGCAAACTCGCCGCGCAGTGCCGCGCGGTCCCAGTCGCGCACGTCGACGCCCTCGACGCGCAGCGAACCGCCGTCCACGTCGTAGAAACGCTGCAGCAGCTTAATGAGCGTGGTCTTGCCGGCGCCGGTGGGGCCGACGATGGCGATGGTCTGACCGGGCTGCGCCTCGCAGCTAAAGTCGTGGATGATGGTCTTGTCGGGCATGTAGCCAAACTTGACGTGGTCGAACTCAACGTGGCCGGGGCGCTTCTCGGGAATCTGGGCGTCGGCCTTCTGCTCCTCCTCGGGCGCGGCGAGGAACTCAAAGACGCGCTCGGTGGCAGCGGCCATCGACTGCATCGTGTTGCTCACGTTGCCCAGCTGCTGCACGGGTTGCGTAAAGTTGCGCACGTACTGGATAAAGCTCTGGATGTCGCCGGGCGTGGCATTGCCGGTCAGAGCGAGCTGTGCGCCCACCACGACAACGCCCACGTAGCCCATGTTGCCCACCAAGCTCATAAGCGGCATCATCAGGCCCGACAGGAACTGCGAGCGCCAGCCACTAATAAAGAGACGGTCGTTTTGACGGTCGAACTCCTCGATTGAGGCCTCGGCGCGGTCGAACACCTGAATAACGTTCTGGCCGGCAAAGTCCTCCTCGATAATGCCGTTGACGGCGCCCAGGACTTGCTGTTGCTCGCGGAAGTACGGCTGCGAGAAGTGAATCATCACGGTCAGGATAATCGCGGCAGCCGGCAGCGTGAGCACGGTGACGCCGGTGAGCGGCAGGCTGATCGATAACATCATGACGAGCACGCCGATAATCTGCGTCACCGATGTGATGAGTTGTGTCACGCTCTGGTTGAGTGACTGACCCAGCGTGTCGACATCGTTGGTGATGCGGCTGAGCACGTCGCCCTTGCTGTGGCCGTTGAAGTAGCTCATCGGCACGACAGCGATCTTGGCGGCGATCTCCTTGCGCATGCAGTAGCAAATCTTTTGCGTGACGCCGGTCATGAGCCAGCCTTGGATCAGGCTGCAGGCAGAGCTCGCCAGATACAGACAGAGCAAAAAGCCGAGCGTCTTGGCGATCCAGGCAAAGTCGACATCGCCGGTGCCGTTGACCTTGGCAACCAAGCCCTCGAACAGCTTAGTCGTAACCTGGCCGAGCACCTTGGGCCCCACAATGTTAAAGATGACCGAGCATACGGCAAAGGCGACGGCGGCAAACACGGCAATCTTGTGCTGGCCGATATAGCCGAGCAGCTGCCTCATGGTGCCCTTAAAGTCCTTGGCCTTTTCGCCGCGGCCCATACCCCCCATGCGGCCCATGGGACCGCGCCGGCGGGTGGGCTTGGGAATCTGAGTCTTGGTCTCGTCTGCCATTAGCGCTCGCCTCCTTCCATGACGGCTTCAATCTCTTCTTGGGTAAGCCCCAACTCCTCGGCGGAAAGCTGCGACTGTGCGATCTCCAGGTATGCCGGGCAGCCGTGCAGCAGTTCCTCGTGCGTGCCGGTGCCCACTACGTGGCCGTCGTCGAGCACGATGATCTGATCGGCGTGCATGATGGTCGCGATGCGCTGGGCCACGACCACGAGCGCGGCGTCGGTAACGTTTTTGGCAAGCTCCTCGCGCAGGCGCGCGTCGGTCTTGTAGTCGAGGGCGCTAAACGAGTCATCGAACACCACGACCTCGGGCTTTTTGGCCAACGCGCGGGCAATGGCCAGGCGTTGGCGCTGACCACCCGAAATATTGGAGCCGCCCTGGCTGATGGGGGAGTCGTAGCCGCCCTCGCGCTCGGCGATAAAGTCCTCGGCCTGGGCGATGCGTGCCGCCTGGCGCATATCATCATCGCTCACCATGTCGCCGGCAAACTTGAGGTTGCTCTCGACGGTGCCCGAGAACAGGCGACCCTGCTGCGGGATATAGCCAATGCGGCGGCGTAGCTCGGAAAGGGTCATATCGCGCACATCGATGCCGTCGAGCGAAATGCTGCCGCCCGTGACGTCGTACAGGCGCGGAATCAGCTGCACAAGTGTGGACTTGCCCGAGCCCGTGGAACCAATGATGCCGAGCATCTGACCGGCGTGCGTGGTGAAGTTTACGCCGCTGATGACGTCGGCGCGGGCATCGGGATACTGGAAGCTCACGTCGCGGAAGGTGAGCTCACCGCGCGGCGCGCTGGCCGCGGGCAGTTTGGGCGAGACAGGGTCGTTGATGCTGGTGGGGCAAGTGATGACCTCTTCCACGCGCTCGGCTGCGACCTCGGCGCGGGGCAGGATAACCGAAACCATGGTGAGGATCATAAACGCCATGACGATCTGCATGGTGTAGGAGATAAACGCCATCATGTTGCCGACCTGCATCACGCCGTCGGACACGCCCTGCGCGCCAAACCAGACGATAAGTACGGTGATGCAGTTCATGACGAGCATCATGAGTGGCATCATAAAGCTCATGGCGCGGTTGGTGTAGAGCTGCGTGGTCATCAGGTCGAGCGAAGCCTTGTCAAAACGCTCGAGCTCATGCTCCTCGCGGTTGAATGAGCGGATGGGCATAAGGCCGTCGAGCAGCTCACGGGCGGTAAGGTTCACGCGGTCAACAAAGCTCTGCATCTTTTTGAACTTGGGCATGGTGAGGCCCATGAGCACGCCGACGACGGCCGAAACCGCGATGATGGCCACAGCGATGGTCCACTCAAGGCCGGTGTGGTTGGCCAGGACGCGCATGACGGCGACGATGCCCATGACGGGGGCCATCAGGCACATGCGGATAAACAGAGTTGCGGCCATCTGAATCTGCTGAATGTCGTTGGTGCAGCGGGTAATGAGCGAGGCCTGGCTAAATTTGCCCACCTCGGCCGGCGAGAAGTGCATAACCTTGTTGAAGGTCTCGCGGCGCAGGTCGCGGGCGATGGAGCAGGCGGTGCGCGAAGCCACGGCACCGGTCAGGATGGTGGCGACCAGCGAGATTAGGCACAGACCAAACATCGTGGTCGCCATGCGGCCCAGGTAGGCGTTCTGCACGTCGGCGGGGTCGATGCCCTGCGCCTTGTACTCGTCTTGCACATAGCTCACGGCGCGTTGGGTCACGATGGAGCCCGACATGGAGCCCATTTTGTCCGCCATATCGTTGGCGCCCTCGACGAGCTTGCCCTGGTCGATTAGGCCGCCTTCAACGCCTAGACGCAGGCTCTTCATGGTGATCTTGCCACCGTCGGCATCAATCTGTTTTTGCATGTTCTGCGCCGCAGCGGCCTTCTGCTGCATCTCGGCGAGTTGCTCGGGCGTCATCGCCGCCATCTGCTCGGGCGTGGGCATGGCCTGGGCGCCGCTGTTGTCTTTCTCACCGGACGTGCCCATCATGTCACCCATGGAGTTGGCGTCAATACCCTGGTTGAACGAAAGGACGACAGTCTCGGGCAGGCTCATGATGTCGGCAATCTTGCCGCCGTCGGCACGCTCCTCCTCGGTGCCCTTGTACGTTCGAATGCCGTTATTGTCCGCCTTGCTAAACACGGCCTCCACAGCCTTGGCGTCCTTGGAGCTCATGAAGAGTTCGAGGTCGTCGAGCGATTCGGCGCGAATGGTGTCGGGCACGGGCGAGGCGATGCCGCCTTGCTGCACGCCCACGTCGACGATGTCACTCATATAGGTAGGCAGCGCCAGATCGGCGTTGCAGCTGATTACGATAAGTACGATAGCTGCGAACAGTGCCAGGACATGCTTTTTAAAGAGCTTGAGAATCCTCACTCGGCATCTCTCCTTTCTTGGTTGCGATCGATAATTTCGTTGGCACGTCTTAGAAGACGCACCATCTCTTGGGTATCTGTTTCGCCGAACTGCTCGAGGAAGGCCGCGGTGCGGTCCTCGAATTCCCGACGCTTGATTTCGAGATCATGGAATCCCTTGTCGGTCACCGTGACGTGTACGCGACGACGGTCGGTCTTTGAGTGCTCGCGCTCGACCCAGCCCTTGGCTTCGAGAGCGCGTAGGATATTGGCGATGCGGGCACTCGAGACCCAGGCGCGATCTGCGAGTTCGCTCGGCGTGAGCGAACCGCCAGCGAGCATGAGGGCGCGCATGACGGCCATCTCGCCGCCGAGGGCTTTGTCCGCAAAGCGCGAAACGCGCTGATGCATGCTGCCAAACTCGGTAAGGAGC
Source organism: uncultured Collinsella sp. (assembly GCA_900548295.1). Lineage (GTDB taxonomy): Bacteria > Actinomycetota > Coriobacteriia > Coriobacteriales > Coriobacteriaceae > Collinsella. The sequence goes on along the minus strand of URKC01000034.1, from coordinate 5,264 downwards.
TGGCGTCCAAGCTCATGGAAATCGGTATCTTCCACCGAAAACCCCTAACACTAGAAACTATTTTCGGTGGAAGATGATACCCCTGCACGCGCGCCCTATACGGAAGATTTTTGGGACATGCCTAGAAAACTGCCTTTAGGCGATCTCCGTACACCGTCGGTGCCAGCAAAGTTAGGGGCAGATCTCTAGGCATGTCCCAAAAACTACCTGGTTGCTAGGCAATATAAAGAACGCATAAAGAATTAAAATCATTCAAGAATTGCAGCGTTTCAAAGAACTATCATGCACGCGGTTAGGCGAGGGGTTGTCACCACCATGACGACTGGGACTCATATAATCGCCACGTGCGATGCTCCAACTTCCCGCGAGGAGACACCTTATATAAAGGGGGATGGAGTCATGGCATTTGACTTCACGGGCAAGACCGCGATTGTCACGGGCGGCACTCAGGGCATTGGCCTCGAGATCGCCAAGGGCATCGTCGCGGGCGGCGGACATGTCGTGCTCATCGCAAGGAACGCTGCTAAGGGCGAGGCCGCTGTGGCCGAGCTTGGCGAGGGCAACAAGTTTTATCAGCTCGATGTCGCCGATGCGCCCAAGGCGCGCGAGACCGTCGAACAGATTTTCGCAGACCTGCCGCAAACCAATATCCTGATCAACTGCGCTGGCGTCATCAGCACCAAGAAGTTCGACGAGATCGACGACACCGAGTGGCGCCGTACCATCGACATCAACCTCAACGGCACCTTTACCATGATGAACGCCGTGTACCCGCACTTTAAGGCTGCCCATGCCGGCACTATCGTCAACGTGAGCTCTGTTGCTGGCAAGATCGGCGGCGGCCTGCTCGGCACCGCGGCTTACGCGAGCTCCAAGGCCGGTGTTAACGGTCTAACCAAGGCAGTCGCCAAGGAGGGCGGTAGGTTCGGCGTTCGCTGCAACGCTGTGTGCCCGTCGCTCACGTTGACCGATATGACCTCGATTCTCTCTGACGAGAACTCTCAGCGTATCATCAACGGTATTCCTCTGGGCCGCGCCGCCCAGGCCAGCGAGCCTGCGCAGATGGTGCTCTTCTTTGCCTCCGACCTCGCCAGCTTCGTTAACGGCGAGATCGGTGACTGCGACGGTGGCATCGTCCTGGACGGGTAATACCCCGCGGTGATCGTTTGGCGGCGACCCTGGCGACTCGGGGTTGTCGCCTTCTTTCTGACATAGGCGCGTGCGGCTACGTTTCGCATGCATCCAAAGGAGATATATATGAGTGAATCGACTGCGGTGGAGGCGCCGGCGGCAAAGGAGCCGTTCTTTAAGATGTCCTCCATCCCGGGTGCCAATATTTTGGTGCCGCTTCTGTTGGGCTGCCTGCTCAACACGCTATTCCCCGACCTGTTCAAAACGCTCGGCAGCTTTACGCTTGGCATGACCCAGCAGGGTGCAGGCCCGCTCGTGGGCGCTTTTTTGCTCATCGTCGGTACGACGATTTCGTTTAAGAGCGCTCCTGCCGCCGCTGCACGCGGCGCCATCATCATCGCCGTCAAGCAGATCGTGGTCGTTGCCGTGTCGCTGCTCATCCTTTATGTGTTCAACGACAACCTGTTTGGCATTTCTGCCATGGTGATGTTGGCGGCTTGCACCGGCGCCAACAACGCTATGTACGCTGGACTGATGGGCACCATGGGCAACGAGGCCGAGCGTGGCGCCGTCGCTATCACCACGCTCGTTGTCGGCCCTCCGGTCACGATGATCGTGCTCGGCGCTGCCGGTCAGGCTCCGATCGGCTGGTCGCTCGTGGGTGCCATTTTGCCGATCGTCGTCGGCATTATTCTGGGTAACCTCTTCCCGAGCTTTAAGAAGATGATGGCACCGGCACTTTCCGCCATCATCGTGCTCGTCTTCTTTGCCATGGGCTCGACCATGACTTTTGGCCAGCTTATCAACGGCGGTCTTCCCGGCATCCTGCTCGGCGTGATCTGCTCGGTGGTCTTTGCAATTCCTGTCATCGCGGTCGATAAGCTCACGGGCGGCACGGGTGTCGCAGGTGCGGCCATTTCGAGCTGCGCCGGAGCCAATGTGGCCACGCCTGCTGCCATGGCAAGCGTCAACGAGGCCATGTACGGCGGTGCGGTGCTCGCGACGGCTACGGCACAGGTTGCTGCCTGTGCAATCGTGACGGCTATTTTGACCCCGCTGGTCACCAGCTGGTGCCACAAGCATTTTGAGGGCCAGCAGAGCAACAGCAAGGCAACGACCGACAAGGCCGCCTCAGCCGCCTAATGCCAAGCGGCAATCAAAGCTAAAAACTAGCTACGCCACAGGGCGGCCACGGGGGATCCCGTGGCCGCCCTGCAGTTTCTGTAGGGTCTCTGGGACACTTTATCCTGCTAAAGCTGGCATAACAGCTAGAGCGAACGTCGTACAAAGGCAAGGAAAAATAACATACAAATCGGTGAACGGTAGTTGTTCGCGCTCGCATTTCCTGCGGGTTTGTAAAAAACGCCATTATGATATAAAAAAAGAAACATATAATAGCCCAGATGGAGAGGGTCGCTATGTTATCCTTCTCAAACGGGTGAAATCTTGGGTTTTGGGTTGTAGTTCCAAGGTGGATAAACGTTTTCCCTACACCAACGTGTGGTGAAGAACGGAAGAAGCCGGTAGTGCAAGCCGAACATTCAAGAATTCAATAAGCAGCGGTGTGAGAGAGCGCCGCATTACACGTAACTAGGAGCGTGGTTACACAATGCAGGAGGCATGGGAAGGCTTCAAGGAAGGCATCTGGACGGGAGAGGTTGACGTCCGAGACTTCATCCAGAAGAACTACACCCCCTACGAGGGCGACGAGTCGTTCCTCGCCGGCCCGACCGAGCGTACCAAGGAGCTGTGGGGCGAGGTTCTCGACCTGCTGCTCAAGGAGCGCGAGCAGGGCGGCGTCCTCGATATGGACACCAAGACCGTCACGGGTATCGTGAGCCACCCCGCTGGCTACATCGATAACGCCCATCGCGACAAGGAGACCATCGTCGGCCTCCAGACCGACAAGCCGCTCAAGCGCGCTCTGCACGTCAACGGTGGTATCCGCATCGCTTGCCAGGCTGCCAGCCAGCACGGCTACAAGATCGACGAGAACGTTGTCGAGCGCTACACCTTCGAGCGCAAGACCCACAACGCCGGCGTCTTCGATGTCTACACCCCCGAGATGCGCGCCTGCCGTTCGGCTCACATCATCACCGGTCTGCCCGATGGCTATGGCCGCGGCCGCATCATCGGCGACTACCGTCGTGTCGCCCTGTACGGCGTCGACTACCTGATCAAGGACAAGGAGGCCCAGAAGGCTTCCACCCCGACGGTCATGACCGCCGACAACATCCGCGATCGTGAGGAGCTGCAGGAGCAGATCCGCGCTCTCGGCGAGCTCAAGATGATGGCCGAGACCTATGGTTTCGACATTTCCAACCCTGCTACCAACACGCAGGAGGCCATCCAGTGGATGTACTTCGCCTACCTCGCTTCCGTCAAGGAGCAGAACGGCGCCGCTATGTCCATCGGCCGTACCTCTACGTTCATCGACATCTACGCTGAGCGCGACCTTGCCAACGGTACCTTCACCGAGGAGCAGATCCAGGAGTTCGTGGATCACTTCATCATGAAGCTCCGCATGGTCAAGTTTGCCCGTACCCCCGAGTACCAGGCCCTGTTCACCGGCGATCCGCAGTGGGTCACCGAGTCCATCGGCGGCATGGGTGTCGACGGCCGTACGCTCGTTACCAAGATGAGCTACCGCTACCTGCACACGCTCGAGAACATGGGCACCAGCCCCGAGCCCAACATGACCGTTCTGTGGTCGACCCGTCTGCCCGAGAACTTCAAGAAGTTCTGCGCTAAGACTTCCGTCGCCAGCTCTTCGATTCAGTACGAGAACGACGACCTCATGCGCGTCTACCACGGCGACGACTACGGCATTGCCTGCTGCGTGTCCTCCATGCGCATCGGCAAGGAGATGCAGTTCTTCGGCGCCCGCGCCAACCTGGCCAAGTGCCTGCTGTACGCACTCAACGGCGGTGTTGACGAGGTCTCCAAGAAGCAGGTCGGCCCCAAGTACCGCGCTGTCGAGGGCGACACGCTCGATTACGATGACGTCGTGGCCAAGTACAACGACATGATGAAGTGGCTCGCTGGCGTGTACGTCAACTCGCTGAACATCATTCACTACATGCACGACAAGTATTGCTACGAGCGCATCCAGATGGCTCTGCACGACAAGCACGTGCATCGCTGGTTCGCTACGGGCATCGCTGGCCTTTCCGTCGTGGCCGACTCCCTGTCCGCCATCAAGTACGCCAAGGTCCACCCCGTCCGTGACGAGAACGGCATCATCGTCGACTTCGAGACCGAGGGCGAGTTCCCCAAGTACGGTAACGACGACGACCGCGTCGACCAGATCGCTCACGACGTTGTGCACCAGTTCATGGAGTACATCCGCATGAACGACACCTACCGCAACTCCGTGCCCACGACCTCGGTTCTGACCATTACCTCCAACGTCGTGTACGGTAAGAAGACCGGCTCCACGCCCGACGGCCGCAAGGCTGGCCAGCCGTTCGCCCCGGGTGCTAACCCCATGCACAAGCGCGATAGCCACGGCGCCATCGCTTCGCTGTCTTCGGTTTCCAAGCTCCCGTTCCGCGATGCTCAGGACGGCATATCCAACACCTTCTCCATCATCCCGGGCGCGCTCGGCAAGGAGGACCAGGTGTTCTTTGGTGATATCGACCTTGATCAGCTGGGCGAGTAACTATTGTTAGTGCTATACTAACAATAACGATTACTGATTAGCGCGCCGGTTTCGGCCGGCGCCTATCAATCGAAGGAGACACATTATGAAGGTTTCTGAAGTTTCCGAGACTCAGGCCGATAACCTGGTCCACATGCTCGACGCTTACGCCGAGAAGGGTGGCCACCACCTGAACATCAACGTCTTCAACCGTGAGACGCTGCTCGACGCTCAGGCTCACCCCGAGAAGTACCCGCAGCTGACCATTCGCGTTTCCGGCTACGCCGTGAACTTCCACACGCTCACCAAGGAGCAGCAGGACGAGGTCATTTCGCGTACCTTCCACGACAAGTTCTAAAGGGACTCAACTCCTGTAGGAGTGCTGGGGCCGGTTTTGGGTTATTTTCCAAAACGTCCTCGGACATGCGAGAAGCCCCCGCTGCGCACTACGTGCGGCGGGGGCTTCTCGCGTCCTGCGGGATGTTTTGGAAAA
>URKC01000033.1:0-21364 GCA_900548295.1 uncultured Collinsella sp. | reverse complement strand
CGAGCTTGAGCGCATGGGTTCGGTCCTGCTCGATTGCGCCCATCGCGCGGCTGTTCCCGCCGGTGGCGCCTTGGCGGTCGACCGCGTCAAGTTTTCCGAGCTTGTCGAGGACGAGGTTGCCGCCCGTCCCAATATCGAGATCGTTCACGGCGAGGTCACGCAGATTCCCGAAGGTCACGTGGTCATTGCCGCCGGCCCCTTGTGCTCGCCGGCGTTGAGCGAAGAGGTCATGAAGCTCGTCGGTGGCGACGCCCTTGCGTTCTTCGATGCCGCGGCGCCGATCGTCGATGCCTCCACGCTCGATATGGACGTGCTGTTCTCGCAGTCGCGCTACGAGGAGCAGGGGAGCGGCGACTATCTCAACGCTCCGCTCAACAAGGAAGAGTACGAGGCCTTTATCGAGGCGCTTACCACGGCCGACCGCGTGGTGCTCAAGGACTTTGAGGGCGGCGATCTGTTCCAGGCCTGCCAGCCTGCCGAGGAAGTTGCGCGCACCGGCAAGGACGCCATTCGCTTTGGCGCCATGAAGCCCGTCGGCCTCACCGACCCGCGAACCGGTCGTCGTCCCTGGGCGGCGATTCAGCTGCGTGCCGAGAACAAGGAGAAGACCGCCTATAACCTGGTGGGCTTCCAGACCAACCTGACCTTTGGCGAACAGAAGCGCGTCTTCCATATGGTGCCGGGCCTGGAGAACGCTGAGTTCTTCCGCTACGGTGTCATGCACCGCAATACCTTTGTCGATGCGCCGCACGTGCTCGATGGCACCTTTGCCGTGCCTGGTACCGGCGTGCGCCTGGCCGGTCAGATCACCGGCACCGAGGGGTACATGGAAGCCGTGGCGACAGGTCTGCTCGCGGCGCTCAACACCTATGCCGAGGCTATCGGGGCCGCGGGCGTCGAGCTGCCGCGCGTGGGTGCTTTGGGCGCGCTCGTGGGCTATGCGACCGATCCTGCCACCGTGGGCTATCAGCCTATGCATGTCAACTTTGGCCTGGTGCCGCCACTCGAGGATGGTAAGCGCCGCAGCAAGCGCGACCGCTACCAGGCCTATGCGGACCGTGCGCTCGAGGCCCTTGATGCCTATCTGGCCACTCGCCCCGATCTGTTTGGAGGCGACCGGTCATAGCCTTTGACCTGTACGACACCGTCGACTCGTTTATCGCCTATATCGCACGTGTCGAGGGGCTTTCTCCCAATACGGTGACGGCCTATGGCTCGAGGCTGGAGCGCTTTGCTGCCTGGTGCGAGCGCGAGGATATCGATGCTTTCGCTGCCGACGTGCGCACCATTCGTCGCTATCTTGCCGAGCTTTCGCGTGAGCGGGTGGCTCCCCGAACGCTTGCGGCGCATCTGTCGGCTATCCGATCGCTCTATCGATGGATGGCTGCCGAGGGGGTCGTGGAGGGCGATGTGGTCTCGGCAATTTCCTCGCCCAAGCTCCCGCGCGATCTACCCGGTGTGCTGACGACCCAACAGGTGGAGGCGCTGCTCAAGACGCCTGATACCTCAACACCCGCGGGACTGCGCGATGCGGCGATGCTCGAGCTGCTCTATGCCTCGGGCGCCCGTATATCTGAGCTCGCAGCACTCAATGTGGAGTCCATTGCGTGGTCCGAACGCACGCTGCGCCTGTGGGGCAAGGGGAGCAAAGAACGTATCGTCCCTCTGTATCGTCGTGCGCTCGAGACGACGCGTCTCTATATTGAGGAGGGGCGGCCGGAGTTGCTCGCTCAGGCAAAGCGCCGTGACCCCGCTACCGGGCCGCATCCTCTGCTTATATCGGCGCGCGGTAATCGCATGAGTGCCGCCATGCTCAGGCGGCGGTTTCATATGCTGGCGACGCTCGCCGGCATTCCGGCCGACATCGCCCCGCATGCGATGCGCCATACCTTTGCGACCGACTTGCTCGAGGGCGGCGCGGACCTGCGCTCGGTTCAAGAGCTGCTGGGTCATGCGAGCCTGTCCACGACGCAGATCTACACGCATCTCACGCCCGATCGGCTCAAACGTGCCGTGGCTCAAGCCCATCCCCGAGGCGAATAGTGGCTGGGACGTCCCGCGCCGCGCTCAGGTGTGTGGTTTTGATTGCGGGTTGGCAGGAAGATGCATTCCTGCTATCATTCATCGGGTTGCTTCACGGCAACAGGTTTTTATCACGCACGCGCGGCTACTTCATACCGTGGTGCCCGGGCTTTGGTAGCACATGTCCGGGTTGGTTTTGGAGGATGACCCCGCGCGGAGGCAAACCACAGGAGGTTTAACATGGCTACCAAGATTAATATCCGCACCCTGCTCGAGGCCGGCTGCCACTTCGGTCACCAGACCCGTCGCTGGAACCCCAAGATGAAGCCGTTCATCTTCGGTGAGCGCAACGGCATCTACATCCTCGACCTCAAGCAGACCATCCTCGACGCCGATCAGGCCTACACCTTCGTCAAGAACGTCGCCAAGGGCGGCAATGTGCTATTCGTCGGCACCAAGAAGCAGGCTCAGGAGGCCGTCAAGAACGCTGCTGAGCGCGCCAACATGCCTTACATCAACCAGCGTTGGCTCGGCGGTATGCTGACCAACTTCGTCACCATCCGCTCCCGCATCAACCGCATGGAGGAGCTCGAGGCCATGGTCGAGGACGGCCGCATGGCAGTGCTCCCCAAGAAGGAGCAGGCTGTGCTCGGCAAGGAGCTCACCAAGCTCCAGACCAACCTCGGTGGTGCCCGCGACATGAAGGGTCTGCCCCAGGCTCTCTTCGTCATCGACACCAAGCGCGAGGAGAACGCCATCAAGGAGGCTCAGCGCCTGAACATCCCCGTCGTCGCTCTGATCGACACCAACTCCGATCCCGACGAGGTCGAGTACGGCATCCCCTGCAACGATGACGCTATCTCCGCTGTCACCCTTATGTGCGAGCTCATGGCTGACGCCTGCCTCGCTGGCTCCGGCAAGGAGCAGGTCTCCGAGGCCGAGATGGCCGCTGAGCCCAAGGCCGAGTAAATCAGTCTTAGTTAATTCTTTTTCATCTCTTTGAAAGGAACCACAATGGCCCAGATTACCGCCGCTATGGTCAAGCAGCTCCGCGAGATGACCGACTCCCCGATGATGGAGTGCAAGAAGGCTCTCGTCGAGGCTGACGGCGACATGGACGCCGCTGTCGACGTTCTGCGTAAGAACGGTCTTGCCAAGGCTGCCAAGAAGGCTGGCCGTGAGACCAACGAGGGCGCTGTCGCCGCGTTCGTCTCCGAGGATGGCAAGACCGGTGCTCTGCTCGAGCTCTCCTGCGAGACCGACTTCGTTGGCTCCAACGCCAAGTTCACCGGCTTTGCTTCTAAGGTCGCTGAGGTTGTCGCTACCACCGAGCCTGCTGACGTCGACGCTCTGCTCGAGAAGCCGATGGGCGAGGAGACCGTTTCCTCCGAGCTCACCGAGATGATTCACATCATGGGCGAGAACATGAAGATCTCCCGCTTCGCTGCCCGCAAGGCCGAGAACGGCGCGCTCGCTTCTTACATCCACATGGGTGGTAAGATCGGCGTCCTCGTCGAGTTCGCCTTCGAGAAGGCCGAGACCGCTCAGGCTGAGTCCTTCAAGACCTTCGCTCACGATGTTGCCCTTCAGGTTGCCGCCGTCGCCCCGATCTGCGCTACCCGCGATCAGGTTCCGGCCGAGACCGTCGAGCACGAGAAGCAGATCTACATGGCCCAGGCTGCCGAGTCCGGCAAGCCCGAGGCTATCCAGGAGAAGATGGCTGTTGGCCGTCTGGAGAAGTTCTACAAGCAGTCCGTGCTCACCGAGCAGGAGTTCATCAAGGACAGCTCCCTCACCATCAAGAAGTACGCTGAGCAGGTCTCCAAGGAGCTCGGCGACACCATTACCGTCGTTGCCTTTGACCGTCTGGTCCGTGGCGAGTAAATAAGCTCTTGTAGCTGGTAATGAGCAGGCTGTGGGTTTTACTCACAGCCTGCTTTTTCATGGCTCTTATCAGAGCCTTTGATATCATATTGAGAGTCTAATTAAAGGAGGATCGCTTTGTCCGACATCCGATATAAACGAGTGCTTCTTAAGCTTTCCGGCGAAGCGCTGATGGGCGACGGCCAATATGGCATCGACCCCAAGGTTACCGATCATCTTGCCAAGCAGGTCAAGGAGCTGCTCGCCGTTGGCCATGAGGTCGGCGTCGTTGTCGGCGGCGGCAATATTTTCCGCGGCATGGCAGGCGCTGCCGGTGGCATGGAGCGTGCTCAGGCCGACTACATGGGCATGCTCGCGACCGTTATGAACGCGCTCGCCCTGCAGGATGCTTTCGAGCATAACGACGTTCCCTGCCGTGTGATGAGCGCTATCCAGATGAACGAGATCTGCGAGCCCTATATTCGCCGTCGCGCCATCAACCACCTTTCCAAGGGCAACGTCGTTATTTTTGCCGCCGGTTCGGGCAATCCGTACTTTACGACCGACACCGCCGCGGCTCTTCGTGCGTGCGAGATCGGCGCCGAGATTCTGATTAAAGCCACCAAGGTTGACGGCATCTACGACAAGGATCCCGTCAAGTGCGCCGATGCCGTCCGTTTTGACAAGATTACCTATCACGAGGTTCTCGTTCGCGGTCTGCAGGTTATGGATTCCACAGCTACGGCCCTGTGCCAGGATAACCGTATGCCTATTTTGGTCCTCAACATCGATGGCGAGGACACCGTCAAGCGCGCGCTCGCGGGTGAGCCCGTCGGCACGCTCGTCTATCAGGAGGATTAAGCATGGCAGAGAACATCACCGCCCATATGGACAAGTCGCTCGAGTCCCTCAAGCATAACTTCTCCAAGGTCCGTACCGGTCGTGCCAACGCCAACATTCTGTCCGACATCACCGTCGATTATTACGGTGTCCCCACGCCGGTCACGCAGGTTGCCGCCGTCAAGACCCCCGAGGCTCACATGCTGCTCATCGAGCCGTGGGATAAGGCGCTCATCAATGCTATCGTCAAGGCCATCGGCGCTTCCGATCTGGGTATTACCCCCAACTCCGATGGCACCGTCGTTCGTCTTCCGTTCCCGGCTCCCACTGAGGAGCGCCGTCGCGAGCTCGTCAAGGAGTGCCGCGAGTACGCCGAGCAGGCCAAGGTGTCTATCCGTAACATCCGTCGCGACTTCAACAACAAGCTCGAGCGCGATGAGGAGCTCACCGAGGACGACGTACGTCGCGAGCAGGCCAAGGTCCAGAAGCATACCGATGAGTATGTCGCCAAGGTCGAGGAGCTTCTGAAGGAAAAAGAAGCCGAGGTCATGGAGATCTAAGGTGCAATACGACGAGCATAAACTGGTCGAGTACTTTGCCGACGCCCCTGCGGGCGTCGGTTTTTCCGACCTTGACCTCAATAACATTCCGCACCATATCTCGTGCATCATGGACGGCAACGGTCGTTGGGCCACGTCGCGCGGTCTTGCACGCACCGAGGGCCACAAGGCGGGTATCGTCTCGCTGCGCGAGATCATTACCGCCTGCGTGCGCCTGGGCGTCGACGTGCTTTCGGCCTATGCATTTTCGACCGAAAACTGGAATCGACCGCAGCACGAAGTCAACGTTCTGATGCACCTGTTTGCCAAGACGTTTATCGACGAGCTGCCGCTTCTGAAGCGCGAAAATGTGCGCGTAGTCTTTTTGGGTGACATTTCCGCGCTGCCCAAGAAGACTCGCGACGTTTTTGAGCGCGGTCTTGCCGAGTGCGCCGATCACACCGGTATGACGCTGGCGCTTGCCGTCAACTACGGCGCGCGTGCCGAGATTACCCGCGCTGTCCGTCAGATCGCATCCGACGCTGCCGCCGGTAAGATCGATCCTGCCGCAATTGATGACGACATGGTGGCTTCCCACCTCTATACCGCCGGTCTTCCCGATCCCGAACTTGTGATTCGCACCTCTGGTGAGCTGCGCCTTTCGAACTATCTGCTGTGGCAGGTGGCTTATTCCGAATTCTACGTCACCGATACCTATTGGCCCGACTTTGATCGTTGGGGCCTTGTCGACGCCATTTTGGCCTATCAGGGCCGTGACCGTAGGTTTGGTGGACTGAGCAAGACCGAGGAGGCTTAATCGTGTCCGATCGTCCCAAGGCATCTGCTCCCAAGACGCCAGTTTCCGCGGCGCCTGCGCGCAAGGCTGCCACTGCGGGAGCGCCTGCAGCGAAGAGCGGCACCGGTTCGTGGCTGGCGGGCTTTATTACCCGTGCCGCCGCCGGTATCGTCTACGCCGTTGTCTTTATCCTGTGCCTGGTTTTGGGTATCGTGCCCACGGCCATCTTTGTTTCTGTCATGAGCGGTCTGTGCTGCTATGAGTTTTTCCGTATGACAAGGCTCGATGGCAAGATGGCTAACGAACGCATGGGTATCGCTGCCGCCGTACTCTTTCCGCTGTCGGCGTTGGGCGATTCGATGTTGCTGAATGCCCTGCTTTTTGCCTTGATGCTCGCTGTGGGCATTTGGTATGTCTGGTCGCCGCGTACCCGCATCTCTGATGTGGCCGTGACGCTCATGGGTCCCATCTACACTGGCTTTATGCTGTCGGCTATCGTGCTGCTGCGCGATGCCGTGCCCGGTTTTGCCGGCGCCCTGCTTTCAGTGGGCGTTTGCGCGTCCCTTTGGGTCTCCGATTCGTTTGCCTACATCGTGGGCAGCCGTATCGGCAAGCACAAGATGGTTCCCAAGATCTCCCCCAAAAAGAGCTGGGAGGGGTTTGCCGGCGGCATCTTGGGCTCGGTTTTGATTTGGCTCATCCTGTGGGCGACGCACTTCTACAAGCTCAGCCTGCCCTATGCGCTGCTGTGCGGCGTGGTCGTGTCCATTCTGGGCGTTATCGGCGACCTTATCGAGTCGCGCATCAAGCGCGGTGTGGGCGTCAAAGATTCCGGCAACCTTATCCCGGGCCACGGCGGAATGCTCGATCGTAGCGATTCGCTTATCTTCGGCTGCATCACCGCGCAGCTGTTGCTGATGATCGGAGGCGTGCTGTAATGTCCTTCCAGACGACGTATGGCCCCGATGGACGCCTTCGCGTTGCCATCCTGGGTTGTACGGGCTCTATCGGCACCCAGGCGCTCGATGTGTGCCGCCAGCATGCCGATCGCCTGCAGGTGACGGCGCTGTCCGTTAACTCCAGTACCTCCGAGCTCGTTGCCGCTGCCCGCGAGTTCTCGGTTCCGGCGGTTGCCGTGGCCGATGTCGATCATGGCGATGACGCCGTGCTGCAGGAGTTGCCCGAGGGAACGAAGCTCGGCGTTGGCGCGCAGGCGGTTTGCGAGCTCGCGCATCGCGACGATGTCGACTGCGTGCTTGTCGCTATTGTGGGCGCCGCCGGTCTCGAGGCGAGCCATGCGGCCTTGACCTCGAATAAGCGCCTTGCCCTTGCCAACAAGGAGTCCCTCGTCGTCGGTGGCGACTTGCTTATGCCGTTGGCACAACCGGGCCAGCTTATTCCGGTCGACTCTGAGCATTCCGCCATCTACCAGTGCTATCTGGGGGAGAACCCGCGCGAGGCCCACTGCATTTGGCTCACCTGCTCGGGCGGTCCGTTCTTTGGCCGCACGCGCGACGAGCTCGATCGCGTGACGCGTGCCGATGCCCTCGCGCATCCCACGTGGGCCATGGGTGCCAAGATTACCATTGACTCCGCCACCCTCATGAACAAGGGTCTGGAGCGCATTGAGGCCATGCATCTGTTTAACTGCGACCTCGATTTCATTAACGTGGTCGTGCAGCGTCAGTCCAAGATTCACTCTATGGTCGAGTTCGCCGACGGCTCCGTGATGGCGCATCTCGGTGCATCCGACATGCGTATTCCCATCCAGTTCGCGTTCTCGTATCCCGAGCGTTGGGATACTCCGGCGCCTCGTATCGATTTCCGCGAGCTGGGGCAGCTCACGTTTGATGCTGCCGACATGGATACCTTCCGCTGTCTGGCACTGGCCGAGCGTGCCGGCAAGACGGGTGGCACCATGCCGTGCGTGCTCAATGCCGCCAACGAGGTCGCCGTCGATGCCTTCCTGCACGATGGCTGCAGCTTTACCGATATCGATCGCATTGTGGAATCCTGCATGGACGCCCACGATATGCAGGTGGTCGATTCGTTTGAGCAGCTTCGCGACATCGATGCGTGGGCGCGTGAAAAGGCTGCGCAGGTGCTCGCCGCAACTCGTTCCTAACCCATAAGGATTGCTTTTTCGTTTTATGGATACTGTTCTGAGCGTTCTCTCATCGGTCTTTTGGGGCCTGCTGATGCTTTCCGTCCTCGTGTTTTTGCACGAGGGCGGCCACTTTTTGGCGGCGCGTGCCTGCGGCGTCCGTGTGACCGAGTTCTTTTTGGGTCTGCCGTGCCGCTTTGACATCCATTACACGTCGCGTCGCATTGGAACCAAGTTTGGCGTGACCCCGCTGCTGCTGGGTGGCTACGCTGCCATCTGCGGTATGGATCCGACCGACGTCTCGTGTGCCGATCGCGTGCTCGCGGCCATCTATCGCCACGGCCGGGTGACGGTGGCCGATCTTGCCGTCGAGCTCGAGCTGTCCGAGGAGGATGTGCTCGAGGCCTGTGCTTTGCTGTTGGGCTGGGGCTCTATCGCTCCCTGGTATGAAGAAGGGGAAAAGCCTTCGCCCAGCTACTATCCCACCAAGTACCAGACTCTGCCGCGTGACGCGGCGGGTTATACCACCTTTGACGGCCGTCGGTTCGATCGCGGGCATGCGACTGCCGAGGGCGATGTATGGGAACTGCCGTGCGACGAGGCCGAATTCCTTGCGCGCGAGCGCTCGCACACCTATTTGGGCCAGGGCTTTGTCAAGCGTGCCTTTATGCTGCTTGCGGGCATTATCGTCAATATCCTGACGGGTTTTTTGCTCCTTATGAGCATCTATTCCATCGCAGGTGTCACCGTGCCGGTGGATACCAATGTGATTGGCCAGGTTGACGAAGGCTCGATTGCCGCCTCGGCGGGAATCGAGGGCGGCGACGCGATTCTTTCGGTCGACGGAGTATCGTGCTCTACCTGGATGGACGTTTACGATGCCATCGGCAAGGCTGCCGGTAAGGACGATATCGCCATTGAGTACGAGCGTGACGGCAAGCAGCATTCGACCACGGTTGCGCTCAAAGAGGACGATCGCCTAGGTGTGTATGCCTCTACGCAGGTGGTCCGTTTAGACCCCATCACGTCGGCTCGCCTGTCGTTCTCCTATGTTGTGCAGACAGCGGAGGGCGTGATGCGCCTGCTCCAGCCGCAGCATACGATGGAGATTCTCGATCAGTCCTCTTCGATCGTGGGTATTAGCGTTATGTCCTCACAGGCTGCTGCTGCCGGCCCTGCCACGTTCCTTTCGTTTGCCGCCCTCATTTCATTCTCGCTTGGCTTTATGAACCTGCTGCCCATCCCGCCACTCGATGGCGGCAAGCTAGTCATCGAGATCATTCAGAAGATTGCGGGCCGCGAGCTTCCGCTCAAGGTCCAGACGATTGTGAGCTATGTGGGCATCGCGCTCTTTGCGCTGCTGTTTGTCTATATGCTTCGTTCCGACATCCTTCGATTTATTTTGTAGGGGAGTGTTTGGATTGTCTTTATCCCATCCTTTGCCTCGCGAGCTGACGCGCCCCGTGCATGTGGGCGGCGTGCAGATCGGTGGCGGCGCGCCGGTGGTGGTCCAATCTATGACCTGCACCGATACCGCTGATGCCCAGGCAACGCTTGCGCAAGTGTGCGCGTTGGCGCAGGCTGGCTGCGATATCGTGCGCGTGAGCGTGCCTACCGAGGCTGCGCTCGAGGGCTTTCGCACGATTTGTGCCGAGTCTCCGGTACCAATCGTCGCCGATATCCATTTTAACCATAAGCTTGCCATTGGCGCTGTCGAGGCTGGTGCCTCTAAGCTGCGCATCAACCCCGGCAATATCGGCGATTGGGCTAAGGTCGATGCCGTCATCGATGCCGCGGGTGCCGCGGGCTGCGCGATTCGCATTGGCGTGAACGCGGGCTCGCTTGAGCAAGATATTGCCGAGCGCGACGACCTCACGCAGCCCGAAAAGCTCGTGATGTCGAGCGAACGCTTTGTGCGGCACTTTGAGGACCGTGGGTTTACCAACATCGTGCTATCCGCCAAGGCCCATAGCGTACAGACGACACTTGATACCTATCGCGCCCTGTCGCGCGAGATACCGCATGTTCCGCTCCACCTGGGCGTGACGGAGGCGGGGACCAAGCTTCAGGGCACCATCAAGAGCTCTGTAGGCTTGGGTATCTTGCTTTCCGAAGGCATCGGTGACACCATGCGTGTGTCGCTCACGGCCGATCCGGTTGAGGAGCCGCCGGTCGCCTGGGGAATTCTACAGTCGCTGGGCCTGCGTCGCCGTGGTCCCGAGATCGTCTCGTGCCCCACGTGCGCCCGCTGCCAGGTTAACCTGATTCCCATCGCCGAGGAGGTCACCGAGCGGCTTAAGAACTATTCCGCGCCGCTTTCGATCGCCGTGATGGGATGTGCGGTCAACGGCCCCGGAGAGGCATCTGACGCCGACCTGGGTGTTGCCTGCGGACGTGGTCAGGGCCTGCTCTTTTCGCATGGCCAGATCATTGGTAAAGTAGCTGAGGATCAAATTGTCGACGCGCTTATGGCCGAGGTCGACAAACTTATTGAGGAGAAATAAATGACCCGAGCAATGTATATGTCTAAGCTCTATGCGCCGACGCTCAAAGAGGATCCGGCGGACGCTGAGCTCGCCAGCCACCGCCTGCTGCTCCGTGCCGGCATGATCCGCAAGGAGGCCGCCGGTCTGTATTCCTACCTGCCGCTCGCATGGCGCTCGATTCGCAAGATTGAGAACATCGTGCGCGACGAGATGGACGCCGCCGGCGCCCAGGAGCTTATGATGCCCATTATGGTCGACGCCGAGTTGTGGCGTGAGTCCGGCCGTATCGATGCCTATGGCAAGGAGCTTGTGCGCTTTGACGACCGTCATGGTCGCGAGTTCGTGCTGGGCCCCACGCACGAGGAGACCGTCACGGCCCTGGTGCGCAACGAGCTGCGCTCCTATAAGCAGCTGCCAGTGAACCTCTATCACATCCAGGATAAGTTCCGCGACGAGTTCCGTCCCCGTTTTGGCCTGATGCGCGGTCGCGAGTTCATCATGAAGGATGCCTACAGCTTCTCCGCCACGCAGGAGAGCTTGCAGGAGGAGTATGACAAGATGAAGCAGGCCTACGCTAACATTTGCGAGCGCTGCTACATCAAGGCCTTGCCCGTCGTTGCCGACTCCGGCGAGATCGGTGGCGATACCTCCGTCGAGTACATGGCTTTGGCCGACGCCGGCGAGGCTTCTCTCGTCTATTGCGATGACTGCGGTTTTGCCGCCGATGATGAGGCTGCAAGCACCAAGGTCGTTGTGACCGAGGGTCCCGGTGACGGCATGCTCACCAAGGTCGAGACTCCGGGTATGGGTACCATCGAGGCCGTTGCCAAGTTCTTTGGGTTCCCTGAGAACGGCACGCGCAAGTCCCTGGCGCTCATCGATGCCGAGGGCAAGCCCGTCGTGGCCATCGTCCCGGGCGATCATGAGCTCAACGACTGCAAGGCCGAGCATGTCTTTGGCAAGGGTTATCGCATGATGACGGACGAGGAGCTCCAGACCTACGGTCTGCACAAGGGCTTTATCGGACCGGTTAACTTGCCCGAGGGCATCCGTCTGGTGTGCGACGAGAGCCTGCGCGAGTCCAAGCAGTGGGCCTGCGGTGCCAACGAGGTCGATTATCACTTTACCGGTGCCTGCCCCGAGCGCGACTTTACCGTCGATGAGTGGGCAGATCTGGTCACCGTCGTTGCCGGCGATCCCTGCCCGCACTGCGGCAAGCCGCTCTCTGCTGCTCGCGGCATCGAGGTCTCGCAGGTCTTCCAGCTGGGTACCAAGTATTCCGAGGCCATGGGCGCCACCTTTATGGACGAGGACGGCAAGGAGAAGCCGCTTATCATGGGTTGCTACGGCGTGGGCGTGTCCCGCTCGCTTGCTGCCGTCGTGGAGCAGCACAACGACGAGCACGGTATCGTCTGGCCGGTTTCCGTTGCCCCGTACGAGGTCGCTGTGATTCCGCTCGATCCCAAGAAGGAGGAGTGCGCAACCGTCTGCGACCAAATCGTCGAGGGCTTGTGCGCCGAGGGTATCGAGGTCGTCGTCGACGACCGCGACGAGCGTCCCGGCTTTAAGTTTGCCGATAACGACCTTATGGGATTCCCGTATCAGGTGGTGCTTGGCAAGCGTGGCCTTAAGAATGGCACCGTTGAGCTCAAGGACCGTGCCACGGGCGAGCGCGAGGACGTGGCGATTGACGAGGTCGTCGCCAAGGTTGCCGAGCTTGTTAAGGCGGCCCGCCGTTAATCGACGTTTCTGCTATTAGATGTAATTGCGGGACTGCTCCGTATCTCTCTTAGGAAGAGATGCGGAGCAGTCTATTTTGTTGCGTGAATAAACTCGATGGGTAAAGGAAAACCCCACAGCCCATATTGAACTGCGGGGTTTTCTTGTGCCTCCGATGCGAAATAAATCGCTCAGATATTACTGATAATCGACGACGTCGATCCAGTTCTTCAGGAACTCATCGTTCACGTTGCGCTTACGAGCGAGCTCGGAAGCGGCGACGATGCTCGTCCACTGACGCACGACCTGCATGGGCATGTCGGCGCGGTCGCAGTAGAGCTCCAGGTAGGCCTCGGCCTGATCCTTGCTGTTGAGGGCGAAGAGCAGGTAGGTGGTGGCAACGTCGGCAGCAGGGGAGCCCTGGGTGGCGTGTGCCCAGTCGCACACATAGAGCTGGCCGTCGTCGCCGACGATGACGTTGGAGGGGTTGAAGTCGCCGTGGCAGACCTTGAACTCCTTGGTCATGCCGTCCAGACGCTCCTGAAGGTTGTAGCGCGTGGTGGCATTGAGCTGATCAAGGCTGTCGATCATGCGGGCGAACTTGTCGCGCTGACGGTTGAGCAGCGGGGAGGTGTAGCCGTGGATCTCGATCTGGAGGTCGACGAACATCTCGAGATACTCACCAAAGCGCTGGGGCTCGGCAGTCATCTTCTCGGCAAGGGTGGTGCCCGGAACCTTCTCGGTCACGAGCGCCCAGCCGTTGGCGTTCTCGAGCTGGGAAACCTCGAGAGCCTTGGGGCTGCGGATGCCGCACTCATTGATGCGGGCAAGATTCAAAGCCTCGTTGAACACGTCGGAGACAGGCTTGGTCTCGTTAAAGACCTTGACAATCTTGTCGCCCAGGTCGTAAACGACCTTGTTGCCACGGCGGACGAGCTCGGTCTTGGAATCGGGTAGCAGCATGGTTGCATCCTTTCAACGATGCGATAGAAGCGACGGCGGGGGTGTGTGAAACACCCGTGCACCCCCGCCGTTAAAAACCGTGCTAAAACTAGCAGACGGCGTAGTCCTGAGGCTCGCGGCCGTAGTAGGCGTCCAGGTAGAGCTCCTTGATCTCGCTCATGAGCGGGTAGCGCGGGTTTGCGCCGGTGCACTGGTCGTTGAATGCCTGCTCGGTCATCTCGTCGAGGGTGTCGAGGAAGTACTGCTCGTCAACACCGTAGTCGGCGATGGTCTTCTTGACGCCGATGAAGTCCTTGAGCTCCTCGAGCTTCGTGATGAAGTTCTCGAAGACCTCCTTGTCGTCCTTGCCCTCGATGCCGCAGTACTTGGCCATCTCGGCGTAGTTGTGCAGCGCGTTGGGGTAAGGATACTGGGAGAACGTGCCCATCTTGACGGGAGCCTCGGCGGCGTTGTAGCGCATGACGCGGGTCAGGATGACGGCGTTTGCGAGGCCGTGGGGCAGGTGATGGAAAGCGCCGAGCTTGTGGGCCATGGAGTGGTTGAGGCCCAGGAAGGCGTTGGCGAAGGCCATGCCGGCCATGCAGGAGGCGTTGTGCATCTCCTCGCGGGCGTGCGGGTCCTTGGCGCCGTTCGTGAAGCTGGAGGGCAGGTTCTCGAAGACGATCTTAGCAGCGCGCTCGGAGAGGCCCTTGGTGTAGTCGGAAGCCATGATGGAGACGTAGGACTCGATGGCGTGGGTCATGACGTCGATGCCGGAGGCAGCGGTCAGGCCGCGCGGGGCGGTCATGCAGTTGTCGGCGTCGACGATAGCCATGTTGGGGAGCAGCGCGTAGTCGGCGAGCGGCCACTTGATGCCGGTCTCCTTGTCGGTGATGATGGCGAACGGCGTGCACTCGGAGCCGGTACCCGAAGAGGTCGGGACGGCGACGAAGTAGGCCTTCTTGCCCATCTCGGGGAAAGTGAAGATACGCTTGCGGATGTCCATGAAGTCCATGGCCATGTCCTCAAACTTGCACTCGGGGTGCTCGTACATCATCCACATGATCTTGCCGGCGTCCATAGCGGAGCCACCGCCGACGGCGATGATGACGTCCGGCTCAAAGAGAGCCATCTGCTTGGCGCCGCGACGTGCGCACTGCAGCGACGGATCGGGCTCGACGTCGTAGAAGCAGTCGTGGGCGATGCCCATCTCGTCGAGCTTGGCCTCGATGGCGCGGGTGTTGCCATTCTTGAAGAGGAACTGGTCGGTGACGATGAAGGCACGCTTCTTGCCCATGACGGTACCGAGCTCGTCGAGGGCGACGGGCGTGGAACCCTTCTTGAAGTAGACCTTCTCGGGAGCGCGGAACCACAGCATGTTCTCACGGCGCTCGGCCACAGTCTTAACGTTGATCAAGTGCTTCACCCCAACGTTCTCGGAGACGGAGTTGCCGCCCCAGGAGCCGCAGCCCAGGGTCAGAGACGGCTTCATGCCAAAGTTGTACAGGTCACCGATGCCGCCGTGCGAGGACGGGGTATTGATGACGATACGGCAGGCCTTCATGACGTGCTCGAACAGGCTGATCTTCTCGGCCTGGGCGGGGTGCACGTACAGAGAGGCGGTGTGGCCCGGGCCACCGGCGAGCACCAGGTGCTCGGCCTTGTCGACGGCCTCCTGGAAGTCCTTGGCGTGGTACATGGCCAGGACCGGGGAGAGCTTCTCGTGGGAGAACTCCTCCTTGGCGGGGTCGGTGGAGGTGACCTCGGCGATCAGGATCTTGGTCTTGGCGGGAACCTCGATGCCTGCGAGCTCGGCGATCTTGGCGGCAGCCATGCCGGGGATGCGGTGGTCGAGAGCGCCATTCTTGAACATGGCGGCACGCAGTGCCTCCATCTCGGCACCCTGCTTGACGAAGTAGCAGCCGCGCTTCTGGAACTCGGCCTTAACCTGGTCATAGATGGTGTCGATGACGGTCACGGACTGCTCGGAAGCGCAGATCATGCCGTTGTCGAAGGTCTTGGAGTGGATGATGGAGTTGACGGCGAGCAGCACGTCGGCGGTGTCGTCGATGACGACCGGGGTGTTACCGGCGCCAACGCCTAGGGCGGGCTTGCCCGAGGAGTAGGCGGCCTTGACCATGCCCGGGCCACCGGTGGCGAGGATGATGTCGACGTCGCGCATGACCATGTTGGTCAGCTCGATGGAGGGGACATCGACCCAGCCGATGATACCCTCGGGGGCGCCGGCCTTGACGGCGGCGTCAAGCACGAGCTTGGCGGCGGCGATGGTGCACTTGGCGGCAGCCGGGTGCGGGGAGATGATGATGGCGTTGCGGGTCTTCAGGCTGATCAGCGTCTTGAAGATCGCGGTGGAGGTGGGGTTGGTCGTCGGGATGACGGCGCCCACGATGCCGATGGGCTCGGCGATCTTGGTGATGCCGTAGGCCTCGTCGCGCTCAAGGACACCACAGGTCTTGGTGTTCTTGTAAGCGTTGTAGATGTACTCTGCGGCGTAGTGGTTCTTGATGACCTTGTCCTCAAGAACGCCGCGGCCGGTCTCCTCGATGGCCATCTTCGCCAACGGGATACGAGCCTTGTTGGCGGCCATGGCGGCCTCATAGAAGATCTTGTCGACCTGCTCCTGCGTGTACGTAGCAAAAAGCGCCTGGGCCTCTCGCATCTGAGCGAGCTTAGCCTCAAGCGCCTCTACGTTGTCCACAATTGCGGGAGTAGTGTTTTCCGGTGACTTTTTCACCATTTGTGTCTCCTTGCGATCGGAGATTTACCCTACGTCTTGCATGATAGCAAGAAATTATTCGGCGAACGGTAAGATTCCCGTAAAAGGCATACTAAAACGCTTCAATCAACTGAAACGTTTCAACTATAACTTTTAACTTCCCGTTTGCCGCATCGCCCCACTCATTGGGGACAGACTTATATGAGTATTTCAATGGGAAAACGGGGAGAACGGGGCACCTGTTTGACAATCGCTATTCGCGGGTCGCGGTCGAGTCGGACACGCAGGCGGTCCAGTTGCTCGATTATATCCATCTCAATCCTGTGAAAGGCGCGCTCGACTCGCTCGATGCGTACCGCTGGTCAAGCTTCAAGGCATATCAGCTGGGCTATGATTCCTTTGACATCTGTAAACACTCATGTAAGTCTGTCCCCAATGAGTGCAAAAAGGCGCCCTCCGTGGGGGAGGACGCCTTTGGTAAGTTCTATATGAACGCGAGGTCTTTGACCCGGAGAGTCCGAGGTACTTGTTGGTAAGACCTTATTTAGGAGCGCGCAACCTTGCCGGACTTGAGGCAGGTGGAGCAAACGTTCATCTTGCGACGGTGACCATCGACGACGACGTAAACGCGCTGGATGTTGGGGCGGAACTTACGGTTGGTGACGCGGTGAGAGTGGCTGATGGAGCGACCGGCAACGGGGTGCTTACCGCAAACTTCGCAAACTTTGGACATAACTGACCCTCCTTGGGCGACAAACGAACATGTCGCGTTAACAAACAAGCCTGAACTATAGCACAGAAGCAGCTCCCTGTGCGTAATCTACACAGAGATATTCCTCTTTTGGCGATAGTGCTCACGCCACGGCCCTGGACGTAGATCCGATTTGCGTGCAGCAGAGGGGATTATGCCAGCTCGTGCGTGCGTTTTCAAGCTCGTCCCACAAATATATATAGGTTTATGGAGCATTGGGCTCCGTTTACGGATTGTTCTGTATTTATGCTCGCAATTAAGCTCGAGGTTGGCTACACTATCCCTTGACCATTAAAGGGGTACGAGATACCCACATGGAATTACATAGCTGCCAAAGAGCAGCCCTTCCTGTGGGTGTCTGGTCCGCTTTAAGCGGTCGGGCATCTATTTTTTTGACTGTGTCAGCAGTCAAGACATGTGAGGAAGGAGATCGATGGGCACGACTTCCCCCAAGGCGGTCATCATGGACGAGACCGCCGTCAATCGAGCGATGACCCGCATCGCGCACGAGATTCTCGAGCGCAACGAGGGCTGTGAAGACCTCGCTCTGGTCGGCATCGTCACGCGCGGCGACCTTCTGGCAAAGAAGCTCGCCGAGGAGATCAAGGAGATCGAGGGCGTCGACGTTCCGCTCGGCAGCCTGGACATCAGCTTCTACCGCGATGACTATGCGACCAATTTCGCTCCCGCGATCCACGCTACCAACATTCCCTTCAGCGTCGACGGCAAGCGCGTCGTGCTGGTGGACGACATCCTGTATACGGGCCGTACTATCCGCGCCGCTCTGGATGCCGTCATGGACCTGGGCCGTCCGAGCCGCATCGAGCTGGCAGTTCTCGTTGACCGCGGTCACCGTGAGCTCCCCATCTCGCCGGACTTTGTCGGTAAGAACGTTCCCTCGTCGCATGAGGAGAACGTGCACCTATATATGAAGGAAGTCGACGGCCGCACCGCCGTCGAGATTAACGACGTCGCGCCGGGTTCCCACGTGGGCTCCGCGCCGCTGGGAGGTGAGTAGTACCGTGGCGTTCAACCATAAGCACCTGATCGACATTACCGAGTACTCCGAAGAGGACATCAAGCTCATCCTCGAGACCGCCAAGGCGTTCTCCGAGGTCAACGAGCGTGCGATCAAGAAGGTCCCCACGCTCAAGGGCAAGACCATCGTCAACATGTTCAACGAGCCCTCGACGCGCACCCGCAGCTCCTTCGAGCTCGCCGAGAAGCGCCTTTCGGCCGACAGCCTCAACTTTGGCGGCTCCTCGACCTCCACGGTCAAGGGCGAGAGCCTCGTCGACACCGTCGAGACCCTCAACGCCTACAAGATTGATTGCATCGTCGTTCGCGATAAGCACGCCGGTGCTCCCTACATCGTCACGCAGAACTCGCCCGCGAGCGTTATCTGCGCCGGCGACGGCAAGCACAACCATCCTACGCAGGCCCTGCTCGACCTGTACACCATCTGGGAGCACAAGGGTGACTTCCACGGTCTGAAGGTCGCTGTCGTCGGCGATATCGCGCACTCCCGTGTCTGCGGCTCGCTGATCCCCGCCCTTAAGATCATGGGCTGCGAGACCTACGCTGTCGCCCCCGGCACGCTGCTGCCGCCGGCGCCCGAGGTTCTGGGTTGCGACCACGTGACGAGCGACCTCGATTCCGTCCTGCCCGAGCTGGACGTCGTCTACATGCTGCGCGTGCAGCAGGAGCGCCTTGAGGGCGCTCCGTTCCCCACGATTCGCGAGTATCACAAGCTCTTCGGCCTGACCAAGGACCGCGAGAAGCTCATGAAGCCCGATGCGATCATCTGCCACCCGGGCCCCATCAACCGCGGCGTCGAGTTCGACTCCTATATGGCCGACCACCCGCAACGCTCCGTCATCCTGGAGCAGGTCTACGCCGGTATCTGCGTGCGTATGGCTATCCTGTATCTGCTGCTTGGAGGTGCCGATAATGGCCTTGCTTCTTAAGAATGCCCACGTCGTCGACCCGTCTGTCGAGCTTGACGGTGTCGTTGACGTCCTGATTGACGGCGACAAGATCGCCGAGGTCGGCGAGAACCTCGCCGCCGAGGGAGCCGAGGTCCGCGACCTTTCCGGCAAGTATCTCGTCCCCGGCCTGGTGGATATGCACGTGCATCTGCGCGAGCCTGGCTACGAGGTCAAAGAGGACATCGAGAGCGGCACCCGCGCTGCTGCCAAGGGCGGCTTCACCGGCGTGTGCGCCATGCCCAACACCGATCCCGTCACCGATAACGGCACCGTCGTGGAGTTCGTCAAGTCCCGCGCTGCCGAGGTCGGCCACTGCCGCGTCTATCCGTCGGGCGCCATGACCCGCGGTCTTAAGGGCGAGGCCATGTCCGAGATGGGCGATATGGTCGCCCACGGTGCCGTCGCCTTCACTGACGATGGTCGCGGCGTGCAGGGCGCGGGCATGCTCCGTCGCTGCATGGACTACGGCAAGATGTTCGGCAAGGTCTTTATGAGCCACTGCCAGGACGAGGATCTGGTCGGCCACGGCCAGATCAACGAGGGCAAGGTCTCGACCCGTCTGGCCCTCGAGGGTTGGCCGGCCGCCGGCGAGGAGCTTCAGATTGCCCGCGACATCGAGATTGCCAAGCTGACCGGTGCCAAGCTGCACATCCAGCACATCTCCACCGCTCATGGCCTGGAGCTCGTGCGTGCCGGTAAGGCTGCCGGTGTCCAGGTGACCTGCGAGGCCACCCCGCACCACATGTTCCTGACCGAGAACGACCTGGACGAGACCTACAACACCTCGCTCAAGGTCAATCCGCCGCTGCGCACCGACGAGGATGCCGAGGCCATCCGTCAGGGTGTCATCGACGGTACCGTCGACGCTATCGTTACCGACCACGCTCCCCACACCCCGTGGGAGAAGGCCCGCGAGTTCGAGCTCGCGCCCTTTGGAATGATTGGCCTCGAGACTTCGCTGTCGCTCGTGCTCACTGAGCTGGTCAATACGGGCAAGATGAGCGTGAGCCGCATGGTCGAGCTCATGGCCATCAAGCCGCGTGAGATTCTGGGCCTCGATCAGGTTCAGGTCAAGGCGGGCTCTGTCGCCGACCTGACCGTGTTCGATCCCACCGCAACCTGGACGGTCGGCGAGGACGGTTACGAGTCGCGTGCCGAGAACTCCGGTTTTGCCGGCCGCACGCTCACCGGTCGTGCCACCGATGTGTTTGTTGGCGGCAAGCAGACGCTCGCCGACGGCTGCATCTGCTAGCATAGCCTTATCGATTTTGTGCGCGGTGCCCTTGCGGTGCCGCGCTTTCTGTTCGCCTGAACCATGCAACCGCATGGGGGATTGGAGCGTCTATGCCCACACCTTCCACTGCACGCATGCACGACTTTGAGGTCGTATCGAACCAGGAGATCGCCGACGGCATCTTCTCGCTCGTTATTTCGGCCCCCAAGCTTGCAAGTGCGCTCAAGCCCGGTCAGTTTGTGAACATTGCCGTGCCCGGCGATGCGTCCTCGCTGCTTCGCGTGCCCCTGAGCTTCTATCGCGCCGACGCCCAGGCCGGTACCGTCGAGCTGTGGTACGCCGTCGTGGGCGACGACACCCGTCGTCTGTCGCAGATGGCCCCCGGTTCCACCTCTAATCTGCTGGGCCCTGGCGGCCACGGCTGGCTTGTGCCCGAGGGCACCAGGAAGGCGCTGCTCGTGGCGGGCGGCATCGGTGTTCCGCCCGTGCTGTGCCTTGCCGGCAAGCTTGCCGAGCAGGGTGTTGATGTGGACGTGTGCCTGGGCTTTGGCACCGCTTCCAAAGTCGTGGGTGTCGATGAGTTCCGTGCGCTGGGCGCCACGGTTAACGTGTGCACCGACGACGGTTCGCTCGGCACGCACGGTTTTTGCACCGATCCGGCAGCCGAGCTGCTTGGAGAGGGCGGCTACGACTACGTCGCCAGCTGCGGCCCCGCCGTCATGATGAAGAAGGTCGCCGCCGCTGCCGCCGAGGCCGGTGTGTACTGCGAGGTGTCGCTCGAGCGCATGATGAGCTGTGGCTTTGGCGCCTGCAACACCTGCAATGTCGAGACGGTCGACGGTATGAAGGGTGCTTGTATGTGCGGCCCCGTGTTCGATGCTTCCAAGGTGGTGGTCTTCTAGTGGGTACCGTGAACATGGCCGTCGATTTCGGCGGCGTCAAGATGCAGAACCCCATTAACACCGCAGCCGGTACCTTTGGCTACGGTTGGCAGTTCCAGAACTTCTTTGATGTTTCCCAGCTGGGCGCCATCACCACCAAGGGTTGCGCTGCCGAGCCCTGGCCCGGCAATCCCGCGCCCCGCATGGCCGAAATTCCCGGCGGTATGATCAACTCCGTGGGTCTTCAGAACCCCGGCGTGGCCGCCTTTGCCCGTGAGTCCGGCCCGTGGCTCGAGCAGCTGTCCAAGGACGGTTGCCAGGTCATTTGCCAGGTTGCCGGGCACTCCGTTGACGAGTTTGTCCGCGCACTCGAGATGTATGTCGAGCTGTGCCCCTGGGCTGCCGGCTACGAGATCAACGTGAGCTGCCCTAATATTGCCGCGGGCGGTGCCGCCATGGGCT
>URKC01000032.1:0-21392 GCA_900548295.1 uncultured Collinsella sp. | reverse complement strand
GGGCTTGCAGCGTCGAGCCGTTACGCGGT
Source organism: uncultured Collinsella sp. (assembly GCA_900548295.1). Lineage (GTDB taxonomy): Bacteria > Actinomycetota > Coriobacteriia > Coriobacteriales > Coriobacteriaceae > Collinsella. The sequence goes on along the minus strand of URKC01000032.1, from coordinate 21,363 downwards.
TTGGTAAAACCGCGTAACTAAACCAGCTTGAAGCCCTTGCGCTTGCCCACGGAGAGGGTGTCGCCCAGCTTGAGGGCGCTCGGATCGATGTTGTAGCTCTTGGAAGCCACAGCCTTGCCGTTGATCTTGACGCCGCCGCCGTCGATGTCGCGGCGGGCCTGACCGGCGCTGGCCGAAAGGCCCAGGTCCTTGAGCAGGCCAGCGAGGTAAATCTGGCCCTCGTCGTTGACGGTCAGCTCAACGTGCTTCTCGGGGAAGTCGGCAAGCTGGCCCTCCTTGAACACACGGTCGAACTCGGCCTGAGCCTCGTCGCCGGCGCCAGCACCGTGGTAGGTGTCGCACAGGTCGCGGCCTAGAGCGCGCTTGAGCTCGTAGGGGTCGGCGGAGCCATCGGCCAGGGCGGCATCGATCTTGTCGACCTCGGCCGGGGCGAGCGAGCTGGCCAGACGATAGTACTTGCCGATCATCTCGTCGGGGATGGACATGGTCTTGCCGAACATATCCTTGGGAGTGTCGGTCAGGCCGATGTAGTTGCCATAGGACTTGGACATCTTGCGCACGCCGTCGGTGCCCTCGAGCAGCGGCATGGTAAGCGCGATCTGCGGCTCCATGCCCATCTTCTCCATGAGCTCGCGGCCGGCGAGCAGGTTGAAGAGCTGGTCGGTGCCGCCCATCTCGACGTCGGCCTTGATCTGAACGGAGTCGAAGGCCTGCATCACGGGGTACAGAAACTCGTGCAGGGCAATCGGCGTCTGGGACTGGTAGCGCTTGGTAAAGTCGTCGCGCTCAAGGATGCGGGCGACGGTGAACTTGGAGCACACCTGCAGCAGGCCGGCCAGGTCCATCGACAAGATCCAGTCGCCGTTATGCACGATGGTGGTCTTCTCGGGGTCCAGAATCTTCATGGCCTGGCTCACGTAGGTCTCGGCGTTGGCCTCGATCTGCTCCTGCGAAAGCTGCGGACGCGTGGAGTTCTTGCCCGAGGGGTCGCCGATCAGCGCGGTGCCGTTGCCGATGATGAGGGTGACGTTGTGGCCCAGGTCCTGGAACTGACGCATCTTGCGCAGCGGCACGGCGTGGCCCAGGTGCAGGTCGGGGCTGGTGGGATCGACGCCGAGCTTGATGTTGAGGGGCTCGCCCTTCTCAAGCTTCTTGCGAAGGTCGGCCTCGGGGACGATCTGCGCTGCACCCGAGGTGATGATACGCATTTGCTCGTCAACAGACAGCATTGGGTATCCTCCTTTTGCTATAGCACCCTCGCCGAAAACGGCGGTGCTGGAAGTCCATAAACTCTCTTATGATAACAAACTGACGCGACGCGGCACTTACGACAGGAAAATCCTCGTCCTGCCGCATGCGTCAATGGCAACTGGCAGACGTGTACCGTCACGCTCGACCAGATAGCGTACCTGCCGACGACGCAAGCAGTCGCGGCAACGGACCTGTCCCGTCGCATCGGTGGCGCAGACGCCCTCGGCGGTCAGCAGGCAGTGCTCGCACACCATGAGCTCGGGGCAATCGGCATCGACAGGGCTCAGAACACCAGGTTCGGCCGTCAGTTCGGCAATACGCTCCGCATCATTGCCGAGCAACTCGGCCGGCAAGTACACCCGCCCCGCACCGAGTCCGCGCAGCCAGGTAAGCGTGGCCCGATTCGCGCAGAACACCGGCGCCGCCACGTCAAACGTCACGCCCAGCTCGCGAGCAATCACCACCTGTCCCAGGTTGCGGCAGACGACGCGCCCGGCACGCTGCATCAGCGAGCGGGTCCGGTCAGCGTCACCCGTGCGGCACACCTCGTCAAGCACCACAACGGTGTCGGACAAATCGAGTTCTCTGCGCGGGTCGGTATCCATCAGCTGCCAAGCAAAAACCATGCGAGCGGGAACCGCGCACTCCACCAACTCCGGCGACGCACCGCTATCCACCGCAACGTCCTCAAAGGGCAGCACCTCAACGGCACGCGCAACGGGCGCAATCGCATCCGCCTCGGCCCGCATGCGCTCCAACACCGCCGCCGTCTGATCCAACACGCCGGCGCTACGAATCAGGTATACCTCGCAGCCCGCGTCCACCTTACGCTTGCAATGCACGACGACGCGCTTCCCCGCTGCGGCATCCACCGGGCAGGGCACCTGCGGCCAGCGCTTGGGCACATCGGGACGCGCGTCGACACCCGGATAGAACCGAATCTCGAGCGTGTCACCCGCCGCCACGGCGGCATCGAGCTCAACGGTCACCTCTTCGTGGCCCACAGCGACCAAGCGCCCCACGCGCACGCCCTGGTTAATTGCACGCTCAAAGCTCATCAGCTCGGCACCCGAACGCCCTCGCAGGTACGCATCGGTAAACCCACGGTTAAACGACCTTCCCAGCTCGCGCTCAAGCTCTTCCACGGCACCGGGGTCCCACGCGCCGTCGCGCAGCATATCGAGCGCCCGGCGCCAAACCCGCACCACGTTGAATACGTAATCGGGGTTCTTCATGCGTCCCTCGATCTTGAGCGACGCAACGCCAGCATCTACAAGCTCGGGCAGATGCGCAATACCCAGATAGTCATGCGGACACAGCAGACGATCCCCCTCAACGGCGACAACGCTCTGCCCCGCCTCGTCCACTAGGTCGTACGCCAGACGGCACGGCTGCGTGCAGTCGCCGCGCATCGCCGATCGTCCACGCCGCAGGGCCGAGAACTCGCACGCCCCCGAATAGCCGATGCAAATCGCACCGTGGCAGAATACCTCGATGGGCACGCCCGTGGCACATAGCGCCGCAATCTCGTCGACCGTCAGCTCGCGTGCCGTCGTCACGCGCTCGACCCCCAGCTCATCGGCGGCAAGCCGCACGGCACCCTCGCTATGAGCGCCCGCCTGCGTGGACAGGTGAATCTCGACCCCGGGAATCGCCGCGCGCAGCGCGCAGGCCAACCCGGCATCGGCGACAATCAGAGCATCGGCGCCCAGCTCCAGTGCATGAGCTCCCAACGCCACCGCGTCGGACAACTCATCGTCAAACACGAACACGTTGAGCGTTACGTACACACGCACGCCATGGGCATGCGCCACGGCGCAGCCGCGCGCAAACTCGTTATCCGTAAAGCCATGGGCGCTCACACGGGCGTTAAAGCCGCCCAACCCCGCATAGATGGCATCGGCGCCCGCGGCGATGGCCGCAAGCATCTGGTCGAGCCCGCCCGCCGGCGCCAGCAGCTCGGGCAGCGCCGCACCGGCAGCATCCAATCCAGTCTCGTATTGTCCGCTCGGCCCCATCGTCCGAATCGCCATCGACAAACTCCTTACCAAGGTATGCATTCACTCTGAAAAATGCCGTCTTCCAGCATACACGAGGCCTCGCGCGCCCCGTTTGGTTTATCGTGTAATAACTTATGTCCATCCTGCCCCGACGGCACATCCACCGTCTGGCACGACATACCTGGAGGTCAATATATGGGTCCTCGCCAACGACAGGGACACAGCCGTTCAAAGACGCACGCCCTGCCCATAATCCTGCTCTCGTTTTTGGGCTTTCTGCTGATTGCGGGCGTGGCGTTTGGCATCGGCATGGTCGGTAACGTCAACCGCTGGCTGTCCGATCTGCCCGACTACACCGACGCCAACGCGTATCTGGTGAGCGAGCCCACCGAGATCGTCGACTGCAACGGCAACAAGATCGCGAGCTTCTACACGCAAAACCGCAAGTCCATCACCAAGGACGAGGTCTCCCCCTACGTGCTGCAGGGCACCGTTGACGTCGAGGACGAGCGCTTCTACGAGCACGGCGGTATCGACCTGTGGGGTATCGCGCGTGCTGCGGTGGCAACCCTCGGCGGCGGGCACGAAGGCGCCTCGACGATCACCCAGCAGCTTGTGCGCAACACCATCCTGCAGGAGGAGCAATTCGACTCGACCATTGAGCGTAAGGTGCGCGAGGCCTACATCGCCATCAAGATGGAGGACATGTACTCCAAAGACGAGATCCTCATGATGTACCTCAACACCATCTATTACGGCCACGGCGCCTACGGCATCGAGGCCGCAGCCGAGACCTATCTGTCCAAGAGCGCCGCCGACCTCACCCTGAGCGAGGCCGCGCTGTTGATCGGCCTTCCCAACTCGCCCTCGCAGTACGACCCCACGGTCAACCCCGACCTGGCGCTGTCCCGTCGCAACAAGGTCCTCGACAACATGTTGCGCCTGGGCCACATCACCCAGGAGGAGCACGATGCCGCACAGGCCGAACCCATCACCCTCAATGTGACCGAAATCTCGGGCAGCGGCGTCGACGTATACTCGCAGCCCTACTTTGTCTCCTACGTCAAGCAGCTGCTGGAGCAGGAGTTCTCGACCGACGTGCTCTTTAAGGGCGGCCTGACCGTCAAGACCACCATCGACCCCACGATGCAGCAGGTGGCAGAGAATGCCGTCCGCGAGCAGCTCGACACGCTCTCGCTTGACGGCCTGGACATGGGCATGGTCGTCGTCGACCCCAAGACCGGCTACATCAAGTGCATGGTGGGCGGCTACGACTACAACGCCGACGAGAACCACGTAAACCATGCCACGGCCAAGCGTCCCGTCGGCTCCACCTTTAAGGCCTTTACGCTGGCAACTGCCATCCAAAACGGCATGAACCCCAACGTCACCCTCAACTGCAACTCGCCGCTCAAGGCCAAGGGCACCACGACCGAGGTCCAAAATTACGCCAACCAGAGCTATGGCAACATCACGCTTAAGCAGGCGACGGCATACTCCTCCAACACCGGCTACATCCAGGTGGCGGAAGCCGTCGGTAACAGCAAGATCATCTCGCTCGTCAAAAAGCTCGGCATCGACCCCGCCAAGGACAACATCGAGGACGTTCCCGTCATGACCCTCGGCACCGGCTCGATCTCGCCGCTCGAGATGGCCGCCGCCTACGCGACGTTTGCCAACGGCGGCTACTATCGCCAGCCGATCGCCATCACCGAGATTGACTCTCGTACCGGTTCGGTGCTGTACCAGCACACCGACAATCCCTCACAGGTGCTTACCGAGGGCGAGGCCGCCGCGGTCACCGATGTTCTGTCCGGCGTCATGAAGGGCAGCGGTACGGGTGCTGCCGGCGCTCTGAGTGTCAACCAGCCCTATGCCGGCAAGACGGGCACCACCGACAACACCACCAACCTGTGGTTCTGCGGCTATACCCCGCAGCTGGCGTGCGCCCTGTGGACCGGCTATTCCGCGGGCGAGATCCCCATCCAAAAGTACGGCACGGACCTGCTGGGCGACAGCACCAACCTGCCTGTCTTTAAGCGGTTTATGAACACCGTTCTGACCGGTACCGAGCGCGAGGAGTTTGCGACCGGAACGGCGCCCACCTACAAGAACAACAGCGTCTGGAAGTTCTACGGCACCAACAACACCAAGAAGTCGGAGAACGACGACAAGGACAAGGACGAAGAGGAAGAGGAAACCACCACAACGACTACCACGACGACCACGACCACCGAGACCACGGGCGGCGACACCACCGGCGGCACCGGTACGACCGGTGGCTCGACGGGTGGCTCCACTGGTGGTTCGACCGGCGGCGATGGCGGCACGCCTACGCCTACGCCTACGCCTACGCCTACGCCCACTCCCGACCCCTCGCCCACGCCTGACGATACGGTCGGCTAAGAAGTACGCGACTAAAGCCAACAAGGCCCCGAGCAGCTTATTGAACTGCTCGGGGCCTTTTAGTTTGAAGCGACCTGGTGGGCGGTCTTTATACCGGCAAACAAAAAGGGGTACCGACCAACGTCGATGCCCCTTACAAGCCACTATGTCAGCGCACACAATGCCGAGCGCACGACCCGCACACCTACTTGCGAGAATTGCTCAACTTATTGATCAGCGCCTCAAGACGCTCGCCGTCCTCGGCCGTCTGGGCAATAACCAAAATCGTATCGTTGCCGGCAAGCGAGCCAAGCACATCGGGCAGCTCTGCCGCATCAACAGCGGCGGCGATGCCGGAAGCCGTGCCAGGCTGAGCCTTGATCATAACCAGATTATCGGTGCGCAGAACGCCCGTTACGAGCTCGGAAACCATACGCTGCAGGTGCAGGTCCTCTGCCAGAACATAGATGCCCTCAGGGAGCTTACGCAGCCCCATATCGGCAATATCGCGAGAGACAGTCGCCTGCGTGCAATCAAAGCCCATAGCACGGAGCTCATCGACCAGCACACGCTGCGTGCGGACGTCCTTATTGCGCACAATATCTCTAATGGCATCCTGGCGCCCATTGCGTTTTTTAGCCATACAAACCCTCACTCCAAAAGATGGCGGAGACAATCAATCAGTGATTGAATAGTTTAACGCTATTTGAAGGCTTTTGTGTATAAGAACGCATTTCGAAACAATTCTATGCAAATTTGTTTCGTAATGAGCCGTTTAGGCGGTTTTTGCGCCCGTCCGGTTAAGAAAAGCTGCCAGATGCGTACACATCACGCAACGCGCGGGCTTGGCGCTAGCGATCGGCCCAAACAACAGACCGAGCCCCCGATGGTTATCCTTGAGCGCGGCGACCATTTGACGGGTTCGAGGCGCCTCGAGCATATCACGCATGCGGGCGGAGCGCTCGATTGACGACACCCCATGCGGGCTCAGACACAAATTCTCGATGCAGGCGACCAGTCCGGCAAAGTAGAACTTTTGGCTTGCCAGCTTGAGCCGACCACCGCTATCTGCTTCCGAGAGTGAGTCCGCAAGCTCGTCGAGCGCTCGGGTGTCATCGGATACCTTGGCATACATGGTGGGATCAAAGGCATCTGCAAGCTTAGGCGCCACCGCGTGGAAACAAGCGTCGCCGCATCCGGAGACGCGCTGCGCCTGCGAGAGCGCGCATGCCATAAACCCAACTGTGCGAAACGCCTTGTCGCACAAAAGGCATGCCTCAAACAGCGGACGACTATACATCACGCCAGAGACTTGAGCAACCAAGCCGCCCAAAATCAACTGAGGCAGCCCGGCCACCATCGAAGATTTGCTATCAATGGAAATATGAGTAGCATCCAAGACGCGCGAATGGCGCTCTCGATGTGCATCATAGCGGTCGAGCGACACCGTGGGGAACACTATGTCTGCCGCAGTATCGCACGCGATATCGACCATCTTGGAAAGTGATTGCGGAGCAAACCACTCATCGGCGTTCATGGCGATGATTTGAGAGCCGCGCGAGGCAGCAAAACCGGCACGAAGACACGCGCCGCGCGTCGCGTCCTCGACGTCAATCAAATCAATATGGATGTCCCTGTCGGCAGCAACTTGAAGCGAATGGCGCACACCGGGCGCAGTATCGCGACAGACAACGACAATCTGCAAATCGTAGAGGTCTTGGTTCTGGATACTCTCGAGCGCACGCATCGCATAGCTGGGCGAACCTTCTACCACAAGGATCACCGAAAGTCGCGGATGCGAGCCACGTCGAACCAAATTATCCGTCCTCTCGACAGCAATGAATCAAACCGTGGTTCATGGTACACCCCGGCAATAAAAGCAATGAGACACCGGTTGCATTGCACGCCAAGAACAGATGTTGCACACGCGCAGCCCACAGATGACAGGTGTCGACGCACGACACGTCGAGCCCTGCCCTAGTCGAGCACGACAAGCTCGGCGGGATCGTAATCCACGCCCATAAACGTAAGGCCGCAGGCAGGAGCCGTGGGGCCCGCAGCGGTACGGTCGCAAGCATCGATAACCTCGCGCATCCACCCGGGTTCACGACGATGCATGCCAATCTCGACAAGCGTGCCCACGATCGTACGGACCATCGAATGCAGAAACGCATTGCCCTCGATGGTGAACGTCAGGATGTCCTCGCCAAACGCAACCTCATGGCCAAATTCGGCACGCATCACGCAGCGATGCGTGGGTTTGCCAACGGCCGAAGCAACCTTGCAAAAGCTTTTAAAGTCCTGCTCGCCCAGCAGAGCGGGGCAGGCAGCAGACATAGCCTCAACATCCAAGGGATAGCGATGCCACCACACGGCACCGCGGGACAGCACGGGGCGCGCATCTCGATCGGCAATACGGTACGTATACGTACGGGAACGCGCGTCAAAACGCGCAGAAAAGCCTTTACGGGCCTTGTAGACCTCGTTTATGGCGATATCTTTGGGCAGCAGGGCATCCATAGCCCGCAGCCACCTACGGCGCGTACAAGCGAGCTCAGCGTCCGTTACGGGCACGCTGATGTACTGAGCCACGGCATGCACGCCGGCATCGGTACGCCCCGCACACGTCAGATCGATCGGGCGGCGAAGCAGCGTCTCGATGGCTCGACGTAGCTCACCCGCAACCGTCGTCTGTCCCGGCTGCTCGGCAAATCCGCTATACGACGAGCCATCATAGGCCACGCGAAATACGAGCGTGGCGTCAAGCTCGGAAATCGAATTGAAATCAGACGGCGCAGTCATGGGCGCTCCCAACAAACAAGCAACGGTATCGCGACAAAAAAAAGAGGGGTACGCGAACGTACCCCTCGAATATAGCCTATGCAGACGGAATGTCTACTCAGCGGTCTCCTCAGCAGGAGCCTCCTCGGCAGCGGTCTCCTCGACAGCCTCGACCTTCTTGGGAGCAGCGGCCTTCTTGGGGGCCGGAGCAGCCTTCTTGGCCTTAGGCGTGCAAGGCTCGGTGACGAGCTCCATGATAACGATGGGAGCATTGTCGCCCTTGCGGTTACCGAGCTTCATGATGCGGGTGTAACCGCCGTTGCGGTCCTGCCACATGCCCTGGGCAGCCTTGTCGAAGATCTCGGCAACGAGCTGCTTATCGCCGAGCTTGGCGATAGCCAGACGACGAGAGTGCAGGTCGCCCTTCTTGGCCCAAGTGATGATCGGATCGACGACCGAACGCAGCGCCTTAGCACGGGTCTCGGTGGTCTTGATGCGGTCGTTCTCGAAGAGGGCCTTAGCAAGGCTCTTCTTCATGGCCTTGGTGTGGCTCGCATCGGTGCCGAGCTTCAGGCCCTTCTTAACGTTGTGACGCATGGTCTAGTTTCTCCTCAAATATGCGAAGCATTAAGCCTTCAGGCTCAGGCCCATGGACTCAAGCTTGTCCTTCACTTCCTCGATCGACTTAACACCGAAGTTACGGATGTTGAGCAGATCGTTCTCCGAGAACTCAACGAGCTGACGGACCGAGTGAATGCTGGCGCGCTTAAGGCAGTTGTAGGAACGGACGGAAAGGTCCAGATCCTCGATCTGCTTGTCCAGCTCGGCGTTGTCGTTGGTGACCTCGGGAGCGAAGATCGAAGCCTCCTCCTCAACCTCGGGGGTCTCGGCAAGGTTCATAAAGGCGGCCATATGCTGATTGATGATATTGGCAGCCTGGACCACGGCGTCGCGCGGGGCGATGGAGCCGTTGGTCTCGATCTCGAGGACAAGGCGGTCGTAGTCGGTGTGCTGACCGACACGGCAAGCCTCAACGAGCTTGGCGCAACGGGAAACCGGCGAGTACAGCGAGTCGACGTGGATCACACCGATGGGATCGTTGTCGCGCTTGTTGGCCTCGCCAGAGACATAGCCGCGGCCATAGCCGATGCGCATGCTCATGGTGAGATGGCCACCCTCGGTGAGCGTAGCGATGTGCTGCTCGGGGTTGACCAGCTCAAACTCGGACGGAATAAAGAAGTCCGCACCGGTGACCTCGCAGGGGCCGTCAACCGAGATGGTGGCGGTCGCCTCGTCGGTCGTGCCGAGAGCCCTGAAGACAAGACCCTTGACATTCAGGACGATGTCGGTGACATCCTCGACCATGTTAGGGATGGTCATGAACTCGTGCTGCGCACCATCGATCTGAATAGCCTCGACGGCGGCACCCTCGAGCGAGGACAGAAGAACGCGACGAAGGGAGTTACCCAGCGTATCGCCGTAACCACGCTCGAGCGGCTCGACGGAGACACGAGCAGACGTCTCGTTGATCTCTTCGACCTGAACCTGAGGCCTAATGAATTCTGACATGTATTACCTCCAGCCTCAGCAGCCCGGATGGACTACTTAGAGTAGAGCTCGACGATGAGCTGCTCGTTGATATCACCGCTGATCTGCTCACGCGTCGGCAGAGCGAGCACGTTACCAGACAGCTTCTCGATATCGACCTCGAGCCAGCCAGGGACCTCAAAGCGCTCGGAGGAAATCAGGGCCTCCTTGATGGGGAGGAGGTCACGGAACTTCTCGCCGACAGCGACGACGTCGCCGGCCTTGACGCGGTAGGACGGGATGTCCACACGCTTGCCGTTCACGGTGAAGTGACCGTGACGGACGGACTGACGAGCCTCTTTGCGGGTGCGGGCGAAGCCAAGACGGAAGACGACGTTGTCGAGGCGAGACTCAAGGATGATCATGAGGTTCTCACCGGTGACGCCGTTCATCTTGCGGGCCTTGTTGAAGTAGCCGTGGAACTGCTTCTCCAGAACGCCATAGATGAACTTGACCTTCTGCTTCTCGCGCAGCTGCATGCCGTACTCAGATTCCTTGCGACGGCGCTTGGGCTGACGGATAGATTCCTTCTTGCTGCTGTAACCGAGCTCAGCGGGATCGATCCCGAGCTGACGGCAGCGCTTAAGAACAGGAGTCCTGTCGATTGCCATATTGATACGATCCTTTCAGTTACACGCGGCGACGCTTCTTGGGGCGGCAGCCGTTGTGCGGAATGGGGGTCTTGTCCTGGATGCTCGAGACCTCGAGGCCAGCAGCCTGGAGGGAGCGGATGGCGGTCTCACGACCGGAGCCGGGGCCCTTGACGAAGACAGAAACCTTCTTCATACCGTGCTCCATGGCCTGCTTGGCAGCAGCCTCGGCAGCCATCTGGGCAGCGAACGGCGTGGACTTACGGGAGCCCTTGAAGCCCACCTGGCCAGCCGACTTCCAGGAAATGACGTTGCCCTGGGGATCGGTGATCGAAACGATCGTGTTGTTGAACGTAGAACGGATGTGAGCCTGGCCCACGGAAATGTTCTTACGGTCCGCGCGCTTCAGACGGGCAGCGCGAACGTTCTTCTTAGCAGTAGCCATCTATCTAGCGCTCCTTATTTCTTCTTCTTAGCACCGATCTGACGCTTCGGGCCCTTGCGGGTACGAGCGTTAGTGTGGGTGCGCTGGCCGCGGACCGGGAGGCCCTTGCGGTGACGAAGGCCGCGGTTGCAGCCGATGTCCATAAGGCGCTTGACGTTCTGGTTGCGCTCACGGCGGAGGTCGCCCTCAACCATGATCTGGTTCTTATCGATATAATCACGGATGGCGTTAACCTCATCCTCGGTGAGGTCCTTAACACGCGTATCCACGTTAACGTTGCACTCGACGCAGATCTTCGTCGCAGTGGTGCGGCCGATGCCGTAAATGTAGGTCAGACCGATCTCAACGCGCTTCTCACGCGGGAGGTCGACACCATTAATACGGGCCAACGTAGTCTCCTCTCTTAACCCTGACGCTGCTTATGACGGGGGTTCTCGCAAATGACGAGGACCTTGCCATGGCGCCTAATGATTTTGCACTTATCGCACATCTTCTTGACCGAAGGACGTACCTTCATCGTTCTTCCTTTCGGTAGCGCTCAAACTACTTCCCTACTATCTACTCGCCCAGCCGCAGGCGTTTAAAACTATGGCTGGTCTTCACACACAATCCGACCGTAGGTTGAGCTAAGCCTGCAGCCGGAAATGGAGTGCGTGTATGCGTGCCGCTATTTGTAGCGATAGGTGATGCGGCCGCGGGTCAGGTCGTACGGGGAAAGCTCCACGACAACCCTGTCACCGGGGAGAATACGGATGTAATTCATTCGGATCTTGCCAGAAATGTTGCATAGAACCGAATGACCGTTCTCGAGCTCGACCTTAAACATGGCGTTGGGCAGCGGTTCCTTTACCGTACCCTCGAGCTCAATTGCGTCTTCCTTCTTCACAAGCAATCATCTTTCTCTAGAAAACGACAGCGATTGAGTATTCTACAACACGTATGCACGCATCGTAATAACTTCGTAATGGCTCCACAACTAAGTGGAACTTGTTACATTTCTCCGCCTTGGAGCGAACACCAAGCACCTTGGGCATCCGTGGTGAGAATCACCGGACCGTCATTGGTAATGGCGACGGTGTTCTCGTAGTGCGCGGCGGGCAGGTGGTCGTTGGTCGTAACAATCCAACCGTCGGAGCCCGTGCTCACATGGTTGGAACCCATCGTAACCATCGGCTCGATGGCAATGACCATGCCGGCCTGGAGGCGAACGCCCCTCCCCTTCTTTCCATAGTTAGGAACGTTGGGGTCCTCGTGCATCACGCGGCCAATGCCATGGCCAACATAGTCACGAAGAACGCCATAGCCGTGAGACTCGGCGAGAGACTGAACGGCATAACCAACATCCCCGATATGGTTACCGGGGACAGCCTGCTCGATGGCAGCCTTAAGGCAATCGCGCGTAACCTCGCACAGGGCCTTGGCCTCGGGCGTTGGGGTGCCAACGAAAAACGTCCAAGCGTTATCGCCGACCCAACCGTCGACAACGGCTCCCGTATCGATGGAAATGATATCGCCATCGCGCAGGATCATGTCGGGGTTGGGAATACCGTGGACCACGGCATCGTTGATCGATGCGCAAATGGTTCCCGGGAACCCGCCGTAACCCTTAAAGGCCGGGGTGCCGCCATGCATGCGGATAATCTGCTCCGCGAGCTGATCGAGCTCAAAAGTCGAAACGCCGGGGCGCACCATGGCTCCAACGTGGCGGAGCGCCATCTTAGATAGCGCTCCTGCCTTCTTCATCTGCTCGATTTGCGTTGCAGACTTAATCTTGATCATAAACCGAGAGCCTCTTTGACATCCCCGTACACGGTCTCGCGAGCCTGGCCACCGTTGACCGACTTGAGCAGACCCTGGCCACGATAGTAGTCGACGAGCGGGCTCGTGGACTTCTCGTAGACGTCGAGACGGTTCTTGATGGTCTCGGGCTTGTCGTCGTCGCGCTGATACATCTCGCCGGCGCACTTGGGGCAGGTAGCATCGGCAGCGGTGCCGGTGTAACCGCAGGCGCGGCAGGTGCGACGCGAAGACAGACGATCGATGATGACCTCGGGGGCCACGTCGACCAGAAGGGCGCAGTCGATCTCGCGACCCATGGCGGAGAGCTCGGAATCGAGCGTCACAGCCTGGGCGGTGTTGCGCGGGAAGCCGTCGAGGATGAAGCCCTGCTGGGCGTCATCGGCGGCAAGGCGCTCCTTGACAAGGTCGATCACGAGCTGGTCGGGAACGAGCTCGCCAGCGTCCATGTACTTCTTAGCCTGAATACCAAGCTCGGTGCCACCCTTGACGGCAGCACGCAGCAGGTCGCCCGTGGAAATGTGAGCGACGCCAAACTCGGCGACGAGCTCCTGTGCGACGGTGCCCTTACCGGCACCCGGAGCTCCGAGCAATACGAGGTTCATGAGCAATCCTCCTCTAGCCTATTTAAAGAATCCATCGTAATCATACATCTTGATCTGGCCTTCGAGCTTATCGACCGTGTCGAGCACGACGCCGACCATGATGAGGATGGACGTGCCGCCAAATGCCTGGATCAGATGGTTACCCGTGAAGGAGAAGATGATCGAAGGCACGATGGCGATGAGCGCCAAAAAGACAGCGCTGGGAAGCGTGATCTTGTTGAGCGCGTTCTTGATGTAGGCCGCGGTAGCCCTACCCGGACGCACGCCCGGAATAAAGCCGCCCTGCTTCTTAAGGTTATCGGCCGTGTCATCGGGGTTGAACACCATGGAGGTGTAGAAGTACGCGAAGAACACGATGAGGACAACGTTAAGCACCCAGTTGAGCCAACCGGTCGAAAGCGCAGAGGCAACTGCCTGAATCCAGCCGATGCCGGGGAAGAACACGGCAATCTGAGCCGGGAAGTACAGCAGCGCCGAAGCGAAGATGATCGGCACGACGCCCGCGGTGTTGACCTTGATGGGCAGGTAGGTGGTCTGTCCACCCATCATGCGACGGCCCACGACGCGCTTGGCGTAGGAGACCGGAATGCGGCGCTGGCCGCGCTCAAGGAAAACGATCAGCGGGATAACCAGCAGGATGATGGCGCAGATGATCACCATGGTGATGATGCCACCGGCATTGCCCTCGGTGCTGGAGAAGATAGCCTGCGGCAGACCGGCCATGATGTTCGCAAAGATGATCAGCGACATGCCATTGCCGATACCGCGCTGGGTGATGAGCTCACCAATCCACATGATCAGCATGGCGCCCGCAGTGAGCGTGCCGACGACCATGAGGTCGAAGATGATCTCGGGAGCGCCGGCGCCATTAAAGCTGATGCCGAAGCTCTTAAAGAGGAAGAGGTAACCCACGGAGTTGAGGATTGCCAGAGCCAAGGTGAGGTAACGCGAATACTGCGTAATCTTGGTCTGACCGACCTCGCCCTCGCGGGCAAGCTCATGCAGGGAAGGCACGACGGCCTGGAGCATCTGGAGGATGATCGAGCTGGTGATGTAAGGCATGATGCCCAGCGAAAACACCGACACATAGCTCAACGCGCCGCCAGAGAAAAGATTCAGGAGGGCCATAGCACCTGCGGCGACCGAATTGTTATCGGTCGAGAAAAGGCCCAGCATCCCCTGGAAGGGAATGCCGGGCACAGGAACGTGCGCACCAATGCGGTACACGACGAGCATAGCTATGGTAAAAAGAATCTTTTCGCGCAATTCTTTGATGCGGAAAGCATTCTTAAGACCATTTAGCACGGCAGCTCGACCTTTCCGCCGGCGGCCTCGATCTTGGCCTGCGCAGAAGCGCTGACCTTGTCGACCTTGACCGTGAACTTCTTGGTGAGCTCACCATTGCCGAGCACCTTGACGGGCTCGAACTCGCTCTTGGTGATGCGAGCGGCCTTAAGAGCGGCACCGTCGATCACAGCGCCATCCTCGAACTTACGCTCGAGACGCTCAACGTTAACAGCGGTGTACTCGATACGACGGGGGTTGCGGAAGCCCGGAAGCTTGGGCAGGCGCATAGCCAGCGGAGTCTGGCCACCCTCGAAGCCGGCACCCTTGGTGCCGCCAGAGCGGGAACCCTGGCCCTTCTGGCCGCGGCCAGAAGTGGTGCCGTGACCCGAAGAATTGCCACGGCCGACGCGCTTACGGTTCTTGGTGGAACCGGGCGCGGGAGTAAGATCGTGAAGCTGCATTTGCTACTCCTCTACAATCTCGACAAGGTGCTTGACCTTGAAGATCATGCCGCGGACGGACTCGTTGTCAGCAATCTCGCGAACCTCGCGGATCCTGTGGAGACCGAGGGCACGGACAGTACGGACCTGGTCCTGCTTGCAACCGTTGGTGCTGCGGACCTGCTTGATCTTGATGGTGTCAGCCATGCTTAGTTCTCCTTACCGACGAACATCTCGGAGACCGTCAGGCCACGGCGAGCCGCGACGTCCTCAGGGCTGGAGAGCTCCTTGAGGCCCTCGACGGCAGCCTTGATGATGTTGAGGCCGTTGTCGGTACCGAGGGACTTGGACAGGACGTTCTTGATGCCAGCAAGCTCGAAGAGGGGACGCACAGCGCCGCCGGCGATAACGCCGGTACCCTCGACAGCGGGCTTGATGATGATGCGGCCGGCACCAAAGTGGCCGAGAACCTCGTGCGGGATGGTGCCCTGCTCGGTCACCGGCACGTGGAACATGTTCTTCTTGGCATCGAGAGACGCCTTGGAGATGGCCAGGGGCACCTCAGCGGACTTGCCCATGCCAACGCCGACGTTGCCCTTGCCGTCGCCAACGACGACGAGAGCGACGAGGCTCATGCGACGACCACCCTTGACGGTCTTCGACACGCGGTTGATGTAAACGACGCGCTCCTCGAACTCGGAGGCCTCGCGCTGCTGCTTCTGATTACGAGCCATGTGCTACATACCTCCTAGAACTCGAGACCGGCGGCACGAGCACCGTCGGCGAGGGCCTTGACGCGGCCATGGTAGATACGGCCACCGCGATCGAAGGCGACCTTGGTGATGCCGGCCTCGATGGCACGCTTGCCAACGAGCTGACCGACCTTCTCCGCAGCCTCCTTGTTCGAGGTGTGGGTGCCCTTGAACTCGGCCTCGAGGGTCGAGGCAGAGACGAGCGTCAGGCTGGAGCCCTTGCTGTCGTCGATGATCTGGGCATAGATGTTGGCGTTAGTACGGGTCACGCGAAGACGCGGACGCTCGGAGGTACCCGAGACCTTGCCGCGAACACGACGCTGACGACGCTTGAGGCCTTCCAGCTTCGCCTTATGCTTGTTCATACGTAAACTCCTAAAAAGGTTGATCTTGCCAGCACCTGACGGGGTGCTGGTCTTATGCGAGTGAGTCGGTTACGACTACTTGGCGGCCTTACCCAGCTTGCGGCGGATGTGCTCGCCAACGTAGTGGATACCCTTGCCCTTGTAAGGCTCGGGAGGACGATGGCCGCGGATCTCAGCGGCGATCTGACCGACCTGCTGCTTGTTGATACCCTTGACGTTCACGTGGGTGTTGTCGGGAACCTCGAAGGTGATGCCCTCGGGAGCCTCGACGATCACGGGGTGCGAGAAGCCCAGGGAGAACTCGAGGTTCTTGCCCTTCTGCTGCACGCGGTAACCGACGCCGGCGAGCTCGAGCTTCTTCTCGAAGCCCTCGGAAACGCCAACCACCATGTTGTGGATGAGGGCGCGGGTGAGGCCGTGGCGGGCACGGGTCTCACGCTCGTCGTCGGGACGGGAAACGGTGAGGACGTTGTCCTCGACGTTAATGGTGAGCTTCTCAAAAACATCGAGCTCGAGCTGGCCCTTGGGGCCCTTGACGACAACGTTGTTGCCGTTGACTGCCACTTCGACTCCGGCGGGAATCTGGACAGGCTTATTACCGATACGAGACACGGTGATCTCCTTTCCTTCTACCTACCGAGCGAATTACCAGACGTAAGCGATGATCTCGCCGCCGACGTTGTGCTTGCGAGCATCGCGGTCGGTCATGACGCCATGGCTGGTGGAAATAATGGCGGTACCAAGGCCACCGCGGACGCGGGGCATGTCGGCAACGCCGGTGTACTTACGCAGGCCCGGCTTGGAAATGCGGCGGATGCCGTTGATGACCTTAGCCTTCTTGGGACCATACTTAAGCGTGATGTGCAGAGTCTTCTGGGGAACGGTGTCCTCGACATCGTAGCCCTCGATGTAGCCCTCCTCGTGCAGAACACGAGCGATCTCGACGAGCTTCTTGCTGCTCGGCATGGAGACCGTGGCCTTGTTCACAGAGTTAGCGTTACGGATGCGCGTAAGCATATCTGCGATCGGGTCTGTAAGGTTCATACAGATTCTCCTTCGTTCTTGATGAACACGTGCTCTTGGTTCTTCGCCGCCCTTAACGGCAAAGCCTTTTTAGCGCGTTTTCCCTGTTCCAAACTGATGCTTGAAACGCTGGTAGTGACTTACCAGCTGGCCTTCTTAACGCCGGGAAGCTCGCCCTTGAGTGCAAGCTCGCGGAAGCAGACACGGCACAGGCCGAACTTGCGGTACACAGAGTGCGGACGGCCGCAGCGCTGGCAGCGCGTGTACTCACGAGTAGAGAACTTCTGCTTGCGATTGCACTTGACGATCATCGATGTCTTAGCCACTTATATCCTCCTCACATAGAGTATTGTTCGCCCCAAGCGCCGCCCCCTTCTGGGAACGGCGCTCATAGGGCAGGTGAACCTATTTCTTGAACGGGAAACCGAAGGCGTCCAGAAGGGCCTTGGCCTCCTCATCGGTGTTGGCGGTGGTCACGAAAGTGATGTCCATACCACGCTGGTGATCGACGGAGTCGAAGTCGATCTCGGGGAAGATGAGCTGCTCGGTGACGCCCATGGAGAAGTTACCACGGCCGTCGAAGCTCTTGGCGGAGATGCCGCGGAAGTCGCGGATACGGGGGATCGCGACGGAGGTCAGACGATCGAAGAACTCCCACATACGGTCGCCACGCAGGGTAACCTTGCAGCCGATCGGCATACCAGCGCGCAGGCGGAAGGTAGCGATGGACTTGCGGGCACGGGTGATCATCGGCTGCTGACCGGTGATGGCGCGCAGGTCGCGCACGGCACCGTCGATGGCCTTGGAATCGGTAGCGGCCTCGCCGACACCCATGTTCACGACAATCTTCTCAAACTTGGGGATCATCATGACGTTCTCGTACTGGAACTTGTCCTGAAGCTGCTGCTTGACCTCGTTGTTGTACTTGGTCTTCAGACGTGGCACATACTTCTCTTCTGCCATTGTTCACTCCTTCTTGGGGTTTTAAGCACGGGGCGTGGCCACGGTGGGTTGTCCTCGTGCCTCCTGGCTGCATCCGCGCCGCTCATGGCATTTCGCGGTTTGGACTCGACGCAGCAGGAGCCGACAAAACAATCGGTACTATACGCGCATCGGGAGCGTATTTCCAGAAAAACCTCGTCTGCCTGCACAACTCCACAACTCCCCCGCACATATTGATCCCTAGGGGACGGAGGAAAATGGCAGTTGCGGTGAAATAGGAACCGTTTGACGGCTTAACAGGCTTTAACAGTCCGTATTTCACCGCAACTCATATATGGGGATGCGATTAGCGCTTGCGGGGGACGAGCTTGGTGCGGCGCAGGTGGATCATCTCGGCAGCGATGGAGATGGCGATCTCCTCGGGGTCCTCGGCCTCGATGGCGACACCGATCGGCAGGTGCAGCTCGTCGATTTGCTCCTGCGTAAAGCCCTCCTGCTCCAAGCGGGCGCACACAAAGGCCGTCTTGCGGCGCGAACCCAGACAGCCCAGATAGGCGGGCTTGGCGTGCATGGCCTGAATCACCACGTCGATATCGGACTTGTGACCCGCCGTGGCGACGACCACTAGGTCACGCGGGCCGATGGGGCACTGCTTGCTCAGGTTCTTGTAATCGACCAGACGACGGTCGTAGACACCGGGCACCCATTCGGGCGTCAGCGTGCCGGGGCGGTCATCGCACGCCACGACGGCAAAGCCCGCCGCCGTGAGCACGCGTGCCGTCGCGGCGCCCACGTGCCCGCAGCCAAAGATGTAGGTCAGACCCTCGGGGCAGAGCGTCTCGATGTGCGCCGGGGGAATCTCGGAGGCAGCGTTGGTATAGGTGACCTTACTCCCCTCCTCCACCAGCGAAAGCCCGGGGCAGCCCGCAATGGTGCGGCGCGATTCCTCGCCATGGTATTCGGCAACATCGCCTTCGAGCGCGTTTGCGATAAACGGCTCAAAATCGATGGTGAAGTCGCCGATGCGTCGATACGCCAAGACGTCGGCAACCGACTGGAGCAACGGTGCCTGGGTCGCATCCAGATGCAGGTAGCACAGGCAGATGGCTCCGCCGCAGATCATGCCGGTATCGGAGTTCTCTCCGCCCATGGTGTAGCGGACCAGACGCGATTTACCCCCGGCCAGCAGCTCGCGTGCCTCGTCCAGCGCAAAGAGCTCAATCTTGCCGCCGCCGATAGTGCCCGCCTGGCTACCGTCGGCAAAGACGGCCATCCAGGCGCCCACGCCGCGCGGTGACGACCCTACCGTGCCGGCCACGACCACGAGCTCGCACGTCTCGCCAGCACGCAGGGCGACAAGCGCCGCATTCACAACATCGAGCTTTTCCATTGCCGCCTTCTATCCTCTAAAGATATCGGTGAGCATAGCGAGTGCCTCGAGCACGCCGCCGCCGACCGACGTCGCCTTGTCCGAAATGTAGTTGATATAGCTGGCATCGCCGCGCGGATCGACATCGGCGCATTTAAAGCCCTCAGTCACCTGCACGCCGTTCGCCAAAAGCCCGCGCAGACAGCCATCGATCTGCGTGCACATGGGCGTATCGCCCGCGTAGCCAATCACATCTCCGACGCTCACGATGTCGCCGATTGCACGGTCGGACCGGAACACGCCGGCGGCGGGGCTGTGGATAACGCGCTCTTTGCCATAGCCGGCGATAATGCCCGGCACGCCCGTGTTGGGCTGGGGCGAACCTTGGGTAATGACACGGCCCAAAAAATGCCCGCGCATGGTCTCGACCACGGCGTCGCAGTCAACCGGCGCGGTAAAGCCCGGTCCCACGGCAATAACGGCAGGCGCCATGTCGCGCGTGGTACCCAGGTTGCGCTTGGCCAGAATCGCGTCGACCACAGCCGCGGGCTTCAGTTCGTCGAGCATCTTGGCCTGGGGGTCCACCACCACGGCGACATCCCCCGCCTCGGTAATCTCAAGCGCCTCGGCCGACGTCTGCGCCAAGCGGGCGCGAATGCCCTCGACCTCGACCTCGCCCAGGCGAATGGCCTCGCAAAAACTAATCGTGCGACGGATGCACGTGGGGACCGCGATATCGGCCATGACGACCGACACGCCGACGCGCACCAAGCGAGCGGCGACGCCCGTGGCGATATCGCCGGCACCGCGAACATAAACGAGCATTCCCGGGACACCTCCCTGTGCTACGGTTTGAGCAGAGCAAAAGCGGTTCGACCGCTACTCTGATGATTATTTATTATCACAGTATTATACGGCGGTGAACAGATGGAAACGGTTAGCGGCAATCTTGTCTCGGCGCTCAGGATCGAGCCGGGCATTACCGCGATTATCGGCAGCGGCGGCAAGTCGACGTTGCTGAAGACGCTCGGCCTTGAGCTTATGCGCGCGGGCGGCCGCGTGCTCCTCTGCACCACCACGCACATGTTTCCCGTCGCCGGCGTCCCGTGGGACGGGTCGAATCGTCGCCTGGACGCCGCACCCTGGAAACCGGGTGCCCCGCATGTTCCCGGCTGCACCTGCGAGGCATGCGCTGGCATGAGCCGCGGAAGCATCTGCCAGGCGGGTATTTTGGACCCGGAGACAGGCAAGCTCTCCGCCCCCGCCGAGCCGCCCAACGAGCTGGCGCAGCGCTTTGACTACGTCCTGGCCGAGGCGGACGGCAGCAAGCGGCTCCCGCTCAAGGCGCACGCCCCGTGGGAGCCGGTCGTTCCCGCCGGGACGGTCAACGTCATCTGGCTCATCGGCGCCTCGGGGCTCGGCAAGCCCATCAACGAAGCCGTCCACCGCCCCGAGCTCTTTTGCGAGCGTTGCGGCTGCGAGCCCACCGACGCTGCCACCCCAGAGCGCGTCGCCCAGGTGCTCAATGCCGAGCTGCGGATGCTGAACCTCAACAATGCCCGCATCATGCTCAACCAAGTCGACACGCTTGCTGACCCAACGATGGCAGATCGCTTCGAGGCAGCCATCAACCGCCCCCTCATCGCCACCAGCCTCCGATAGCCGGCCCCAGCCTCCGCAGTTGCGGTGAAATACGGACTGTTTACGGCCGCCAGGCGGCCAAACAGTCCGTATTTCACCGCAA
>URKC01000031.1:0-21711 GCA_900548295.1 uncultured Collinsella sp. | reverse complement strand
TGCCGCAAGGTGACCGATAAGCCGCTGTTCGTGAAGATGGCGCCGGTCAACGTCGCCGAGATCGCCAAGGCCCTCGAGGCTGCCGGCGCTGACGGCCTTTCGGTCATCAACTCCATCCAGGGCATGGCCATCGACGTCCATACCCGCAAGTCCCGCGTGGCCAAGCCCAAGGGCGGCCTTTCGGGCCCGCTGTGCCACCACATCGCCGTGCGCATGGTCTGGGAGGTTGCCCAGGCCGTCGATATCCCCATCAACGGTGTCGGCGGCGTCATGACCGGCGAGGATGCGGCCGAGTTTATTCTTGCCGGCGCCACCTGCGTGTCGGTCGGCATGGCCAACTTCGTCGATCCGTGTGCTTCGCTTAAGATCGCGCACGAGCTCGAGGCCTGGGCCGAGTCCCAGGGCGTAAAGGACATCAACGAACTGGTAGGTGCTTTCGAATGCTAGAGACCGATGCCCGCGACCGCGTAATCGTCGCCCTCGACTGCGACCGCGAGCGTGCGCTCGAGCTTGCCCACGAGCTTTCGGGCCATGCCGCCTGGCTCAAGGTTGGCATGACGCTCTATTACGCCGAGGGTCCCCAGATCGTCAAGACGTTCAAGGACCTGGGCTTTAAGGTCTTCCTTGACCTCAAGTTCCATGATATTCCGCATCAGGTTCGCGGTGCCGCCCGCTCGGCCTCGCTTGCCGGTGCTGATCTGCTTTCGGTTCACGGCTTGGGTTCGGGCGCCATGCTCGCTGCCTGCCGCGAGGGTGCCGAGGAGGCGCGTGAGGACCGCGCCAAACTCGTCGCCATCACCGTGCTCACGAGCATGAATCAGGATGCCTTGAGCGAGATCGGCGTCGAGTCGCCCGTGGCCGAGGAGGCCGCCCGCTTGGCAAAGCTTGCTCAGGCCAACGGCATCGATGGCATCGTGTGCTCACCGATGGAGGCTCACGACATGCGTGAGCTGCTGGGTCCTGATGCCCTGATCGTGACTCCGGGTGTGCGTCCGGTGGGTGCCGCCCTTGGTGACCAGTCCCGCGTGGCGACGCCTTCCCAGGCTATCGAGCGTGGCGCAAGCCACATTGTGGTGGGCCGTCCCATCACCGGCGCCGACGATCCGGTTGCCGCCTTTGACGCCATCGTCGCCGAGCTGGTCGAAAACGTCGCCTAAAAGATTCCCCTAAGTCACCACTTTTGGGTCTCATTAGCACAAAATAGCCCCTGTGCCTGCGTAAACTTTCCCATCCTTTGTGTGGAATCGCAGGTCAGGGGCTTAACTTTGGGCGCAGTATATTGCACTTTTTGCGGGTATCGTCTAACCTATGGAGCCGCGATTGGGCATTTTGTACGTTCTACGTGCTAAAATGCCAATTATTGAATCAGATATAACCCAACTATTTGGAGGTACGAATGGCACTCCCTCAGCTTACCGATGAGCAGCGCAAGCAGGCTCTTGAGAAGGCTGCTGCCGCACGTCACGCCCGCGCTGAGCTTCGCGAGCAGATCAAGAAGGGCGAGAAGTCCCTCGAGTCTGTGCTCAACTCCGATGACCCCATCGCTTCCCGCATGAAGGTTTCCACCCTCATCGAGTCTCTCCCCGGTTATGGCAAGGCCAAGGCCGCCAAGATCATGGAGGAGCTCGGTATCTCCGCTACCCGTCGCGTCCAGGGCCTCGGCGTCCGTCAGCGCGAGCAGCTCCTCGAGCAGCTGACCAAATAAGTGAGCGCTCAGGATTCCAAGCTCTTTGTGATTTCTGGACCGTCAGGCGCAGGCAAGGGTACGCTCGTCACTCGTGTGCGCGAGCGCCGCTCGAACCTGGGCCTGACGGTTTCGGCTACCACGCGAGCACCACGCAAAGGTGAGGTCGACGGCGTCAACTACTTTTTTCTGACGCGCGAGGAGTTCGACCGCCGCGTGGCAAACGGTGAGTTTGTTGAGTGGGCCGAGGTCCACGGTAACTGCTACGGCACGTTGGTGAGCGAGGTCACATCCAAGCTCGCCTCTGGCGCATCTCTGATTTTGGAGATCGATGTCCAGGGTGCCCTGCAGGTGAAGGAGCGTTTCCCCGAGGCCGTGCTGATCTTTATCAAGCCGCCTTCGCTTGAGGTGCTCCGCGAGCGTCTAGTCGGTCGCGGTACCGAGACGCCCGAGACGATTGAGCTGCGTATGGCAAACGCCGCCGATGAGCTTGCCCTTGCCGACCGCTACGACGACGTCGTGGTTAATGACGATCTCGACCGCGCGACCGATGAGCTCGTTCGCGTTCTCGATATGCATGAAAGGATCTGAGGTCCGTGTCCGTTGTAAAGCCTTGCATTGACGATCTTCTGGAGAAGACCGATCACAACCGCTTCCTGCTCGCTTCGCTTGCCTCCAAGCGCGCCTGCGACATCAATAGCATGCTGCGTGGCCAGCACAACCGCGTGCTTGCCGTCCAGGATGTCGATGACATCACCATCGGGCTTTCCGGTGCCGATACCATCTCGATGGCTATGGACGAGATTGTCGACGGCGACATCTCTTACGACGAGGTCCGTTACGAGAAGGCGCTCGGCCACAAGGTTGCTGAAGCCTAAATGGCGGCTCGCGTCTGCCTGGTCCACTATCACGAGGTTGGACTGAAGGGCAAGAACCGCGCACATTTTGAGCATATCCTCATGGATAACATTAAGGCGGCTTTGGCCGCCTTTTCCGTGAACGCCGTGTCTCGAATTTCCGGTTATATCCTCGTGACCTTTAACGAGCATCAGGCCGATGATGCGGCGCGTGTCATTCGCACCGTTCCCGGCGTTGCTCGTGTGTCTTTGGCGTATCACACCAACCGCGACCCGCAGGAGTACTGCGCCGCCGCCGTCAAGGCGCTGCGCGAGTTTGGTTCCTTCGATTCGTTTAAGGTGCACGCTAAGCGCTCCAATACCGACTATGAGCTCACCTCGATTGACATCAATCGTCAGGTGGGCGAGGTGTTGTGCGAGGCCTTCCCCGATAAAAAGGTTCAAATGCACGACCCCGATGCGATGGTGCACGTACTGGTGGTCCAGGGTAGCGTTTATGTGTACGCGCGCTCCGAGCGCGGCGTGGGCGGTCTGCCGGTGGGTTCTGCCGGCAAGGTCGTGACGCTGCTGTCGTCAGGTATCGATTCTCCGGTGGCGACCTGGATGCTCGCGCGTCGCGGCGCGGTGTGCGTGCCGGTACATTTCTCTGGTCGTCCGCAGACGCCCGATACGAGCGAGTATTTGGTGCAGGATATCATCCGTGCGCTTGAGCCGGGTGTCCAGATCGGCCGCCTGTACGTGGTGCCGTTTGGCGACTGTCAGCGTGAGATTTCGGTCACCTGTCCCAGTAACCTTCGCGTGATCATGTATCGTCGCATTATGTATTCGGTTGCCGAGCGCATCGCGCATATCGAGGGCGCTAAGGCCATCGTTACGGGCGAATCGCTTGGGCAGGTTGCCTCTCAAACGCTTGAGAACATCATGGCTGTCAACGAGGCCGTGAAGATCCCCGTGTTCCGCCCTCTCATCGGTTCGGACAAGCAGGAGATCATCGCGCGCGCCGAGGAGATCGGTACGTTCGATATCTCGACTGAGGCCGCTCCCGACTGCTGCACGCTGTTTATGCCGCGCCGTCCCGAGACACACGCTAAACTCGATGCCGTGCATGAGGCCTGGGAGTTGTTCGATCATGAGGAGATGATCGAGCGCCTGCTTAAGCAGACCGAGTACATCGACTTCGAGAGCAACACGTACAAGGCCCCTAAGACCTTAAAACGCAAACATTCGGAGCTTGCTCCGCGTGAGATTTACCAAGATCACGAATAAATTTGTGCATAGACCGACGATGCGCCTGCATCGTCGGTCTTTTGCTATCTGGGCATTAGGCGATAAACGGTTCATTTGTCGACGTTTGCCTGAATAAATGGACATTATTGCGCAAGGTTTTGGTCAGCTTTTGGTTTGACCGCGAAAACCGGTTTTGGGGCGTGGCTGTTGCGGAGCTCCTTTCCTGACACGATGGTGTTGGGAGGTTTTGCTATGGCGCAGCGCGAACAACATGAACGAGTCAAAAAGATGGACCGCTGGGCGGGCAAACTGCTCGGTCATAAGGCAGTGGTGATGGCGATACTGGTCGTCATTGCGATGGCGAGTGGACTGGCAATGGCGAACCTTGGCGGCAGTGCCGGCGGCGTGTCGTTTGAGCGTACTGATGGTTTGGGCTCGTTAGTGGAGCCGGGATCCGGCGATGCCTCGAGCGGAAAGACATCCGAAGGCTCTTCGACTAAGGCTTCTGCCGCGGCAGAGGTCTATGTCGATGTCGATGGCGCCGTTGTGTCGCCCGGCGTATATCGTCTCAAGGACGGCGCGCGGGTGGCTCAGGCGATTGATGCCGCCGGCGGGCTGGCGCCCGAGGCAGACGTCACGGGGCTCAATCGGGCATCTAAGGTCGTCGATGGACAGAAGATTCACGTTCCAACGGTAGGGGAGCAGCAGGCGTCCATTGCGGAAGCCGGTGTTGATGTTGGGGCTTCCGCATCGTCGGGCGTTAGTGGCGCAACAGGTCTAGTAAACATCAATACGGCAAGCGCAGAAGAGCTGCAGACGCTCTCGGGCATCGGCCCCTCCATGGCCCAGTCGATTATCGATGAGCGGACAAAGAACGGTGCTTTCGCCTCGGTTGACGATCTGATGCGTGTGTCGGGAATCGGCGAGAAGAAGCTTGCCAAAATCAAAGATTGCATCTGCGTATGAGTGCGACCGAGCGCGAGCACGTGATGCCTCCGCGGCCCCTGATTCCGTGGACGATGGCCCTGTGTGCCGGCATGTGCATGAGCTGCGTCTTGGTGCTCAACATAGCCGCTGATGCGCTGCTGAGGGAGCGGGCGCCGGCGGTCGGGCCGCTATGGGCCATTCCCGTTGCGGCAGCGGTATTCGTTGTGCTGGCTCAATCTTGTGCGCGGCTTGCCCCTTGGAAGCGGTGGCTGTATGCCGCTTCCGTCGGTCTCGTGGCGGGAGCGGTCGTCTCGGCGTGGTGGGCCGTGGATGTGCTCAGTGCCTCGAAGGCGCTCGATGGTCGAGCGGCAAGCAGCCTCGAGTTTGTCGTGCAGGGTGACCCATCCATAAACGACGACGTGTATTCCTATACCTGCGAGGCACGCGCGGACGGTAAGAACTTGGCAACGGTTCGCCTATCGTGTGATCGTGAGCTCAAGGTCGGGGCGCACGTGCGTGTTATCGGTCGCGTTTCACGTTTTGAGAACGATGCATATGGACGATCGCGCGTGCTCCGAGGCGAGGTGCGCAAGGTTAAAGCCGTTCGGATTGTGTCGGTCGATGAGGGTTCTCCGAGGCCGCTGCTTCGGCTGCGAAATGGGCTGCTTGCGTCCATCGCGCCTGCGACCGACCCGGCGCGTGCGCTCATAGCCGGTGTCGTCTGCGGTCGTTCGGCCGAGCTGCGCGCCCAGCCGGCGGGCGACTGGTTTTCGGTGACGGGAACGGCGCATCTTATCGCAGTCTCGGGCAGCCATTTGGCTATCGTGGGGTTTGTAATCGAGGGTGTATTGCAAAAGACTCGGTGCTCACGTGGTCCTCAGCGGGCGATATTGGCGATAACGCTTGTGGGCTACGCTGCCTTTACGGGCGCGTCTCCCTCGGCCGTGCGCGCGTGCTGCATGGTGTTCGTGACGCTTGTCGTAAACGGCGCGGGGCGTCGTCGGCACGGCCTTTCGGCACTCTTCGTAACCATGTCCATCTTTGTGCTACTGCGGCCGACGGTGCTGTTCGAGATGGGCTTTCAGCTTTCATGCGCCAGCGTCTTAGCCATTCTGTGTTTTTGTCCCTATGCGACCTACGCGTTGGGTGAGCTAGGTGTGCCATCGGGCGTTGCCAGCGTGCTTTCCGTCACGCTGTGCTCGCAACTGGCGACACTTCCCATTACCATTCCTGCCTTCGGTACATTCTCGCTCATTGCTCCGTTGGCAAATGCGGTCATCGGTCCGGTGGTGAGCGTTCTGCTCGCTGTGTCGATCGCGCTGGCTCCCTTTTCGCTCGTGGGACCGTTGCGGACTTGGGCGCTCGTTGTGCCCATGATTGCCGCCCGTTGCGCGCTGTTCTTCGAGCAGCTGTTTGCCGCCGTGCCGGGTGCATACGTGAGCGTGCCGCCCGATAGCATGTGGATTTACCTAGTGCCGTGTTTTCTGGCGGTTCTGCTGGTCTGGTGGCCGCGTCCCCGTGCACGTCCTATGGCGGTGGGGCTTGCATGCCTGATGCTCTTGGCTGCGATTCCGTACGTCTATTGGGATCGATTCGCTCCGCCTTCGGTGACGGTGCTCGATGTGGGCCAGGCCGATGCGATTCTTATCCGCCAGGGCGGCGCAGTAGCACTCGTCGACTGCGGACTCGACGAGCGCGTGGTGGCGGCGTTGGTCCGCAATAACGTGCACCATATCGATGCCGTCTTTGTGACGCATTGGGATGAGGACCACTGGGGTGGTCTGCCTGCCGTGCTCGAACAGTTTTCGATCGGAACGATTGCCGTGGCGGCGGATGCGCTGGAGGATGCTCCTGCCGAGGTATTGAACCGACCTGGCGTGGAGTATCGGCAGGTGTGCCGTGGGGATACGGTCGATATCGGCTCATTTTGCGCCCGCGTGATGTGGCCATTCGAGTCCGTGGATGGCGAGGGAAATGAGGATTCGCTTGTCCTGCTGCTCTCTTATGTTCAGGAAGGCAAGGGCCTGCGTATGCTCCTCACCGGTGATGCCGAGCTCGACCAAGAACGGGAATTCGTGCAGGAGGTGGGGGATATCGATGTCCTTAAACTTGGGCATCACGGCTCTAAGGTTTCAGTCGATGGTGAGTTGCTGGACGTCCTGAAGCCCGAGCTTTCCCTCGCGAGCGCGGGCGTGGGGAATCGATACGGCCATCCGTCCGATGCCTGCATCGATGCCGTTAAGGAAGCGGGCGGTGTGTTTGCGTGCACTATCGAACACGGCGACATTACCGTCACGCCGACTGCGAATGGCTTTGCGATGCGATGCCAGCGATCGTGACGACGTCGTTGGCGTGTGGTGGGCCCCTGGGCTAGAATGGCACGGAACGAATACGAAGGCCTGCGGGAGGGGAGCGCAATGTCCGAAACCGGTCTGCTGCCGGCATATCTGATCGTCGGTACCGACGGAGTCAAGCGCGATCACGCCGTCTCGCGTATGAAAGCGCGTCTGGAAAAGTCGGGTATGGTCGAGTTCAACCTCGACGAGCGCGATATGACCAAAGACCCCGATATCGAGTCGATTATCGGATCGCTTAACACCTTTCCCATGGGCAGCGAGTTTCGCCTGGTAATCCTTGACGGCTGCTCAAAGCTCGCCAAGGCGGTCTCGGAGCCGCTCGTTGGGTATCTGGCGAGTCCCAGCCCAACAACGGTCTGCCTCATCATCGCTGACTCACTTGCCAAGAATACGCGCCTGTATAAGGCAATCGCCAAGATCGACAAGAAGGCTATCGTCGATTGCTCGGGTACCAAGCGCTGGGAACTGCCGCGCCGTGTTCAGCAGATGGCGACGCAGCGCGGTAAGTCGATTTCGACGGCGGCCGCCGAGGAGCTCGTCTCGCGTTCGGGCGAAAACACGCGCATGCTCGATAACGACTTGGCCAAGCTTGCCCAGATGGTCGAGTCGCCCCAGATTGAACTTGCCGATGTTGATCGCTGGATTGTACGTACGGCCGAGGTCCAACCCTGGGACTTCCTCAACGCCGTCTCGGCTCGCGATATGCGGCGTTCGCTCGAGCTCTTTAAGCTCCTGCCCTCCAAGAGCTACGTGTGGACTTACACATTGCTGTGCGGTCGCATTCGCGAGCTTATCGTCGCCAAGGCGCTCGACGCGCGTGGGCAGGGTCGCGAGCTGGCCGCAACGCTCAAGCTCCAGTCCTGGCAGGTCAAGAATCACCTTACCTGGGCGCGTCGTTTTTCGATGACCGAGCTCGTCGCAGCGCTCGAGGGTGCCGTTGATGTGGAGCTCGCGCTCAAGGGTTCGGCCGATTCTCAGACGGCGCTTTTGCTCTGGATTACGAACATCTTGAGAAAATCGTGATGATACCTGCCTATTTGACAAATTCGTTCTATCCCTTTGAGAGGGATCGTGCTATAGTAGGCGCTTGCATGACCTCACCGTGTCTCAGAGGTGTCATACATTTTTTGCAAGGAACTCGAAAGGAACTCCAGAAGTGGCAAACATCAAGTCTCAGAAGAAGCGTATCCGCACCAATGAGGCAGCTCGCATGCGTAACAAGGCTGTCAAGTCCGAGCTCAAGACGCTGACCAAGCACGTCCAGTCCGCCGTCGCCGAGGGCGACGCCGAGAAGGCCCAGGCTGCCCTCAAGACCGTCACCAAGCGTCTCGACATGGCTGCCGCCAAGCATGTTATCCACAAGAACCAGGCTTCCAACCGCAAGTCCGGTCTTGCCAAGCTCGTGAACAGCATCAACGCCTAAGTTGTAAATTTCACACCACACAGATTACGCGCATAAATGGAGCCTGTTTTATGGAACAGGCTCCATTTTTTGTACCGCTCGGGTAAGATAGTCCGCATGAATACTTCAATTGACATTTCCCGCATCCGCAACTTCTCGATCGTTGCGCATATCGACCATGGCAAGTCCACGATCAGCGACCGCATCCTCGAGCTCACCCATACCGTCGACGAACGCGACATGGAGTCGCAGCTGCTCGACACCATGGATATCGAGCGCGAGCGCGGCATTACGATCAAGTCCAATGCCGTCCGCGTTTCCTATGACGCCGACGATGGTGAGACGTATCAGTTCAATCTGATCGATACGCCGGGTCACGTGGACTTTACCTATGAGGTCTCGCGCTCGCTGGCAGCCTGTGAGGGCGCGGTACTCGTTGTCGACGCCACGCAGGGCGTCGAGGCGCAGACCGTTTCCAACGCGACGCTCGCCATGAACGCCAATCTGGACATTGTGCCGGCCATCAACAAGATCGACCTGCCCTCGGCCCATCCCGATGAGGTTAAGACCGAGATCGAGGATGACCTGGCGATCCCTGCCGATGATGCTGTGTGCGTCTCGGGCAAGACCGGCGAGGGCATTCACGATCTGCTGGAGTCCATTGTCTTTTTGATTTCGCCGCCTAAGGGCGATGCAAACGCTCCGCTCAAAGCGCTCATTTTGGATTCGTACTTTGACGAGTATCGCGGTGTGGTGGCTACGGTGCGCGTCTTCGATGGTTCCATCAAAAAGGGCGATACCCTGCTTATGATGCAAGCCAAGGGCGACTTTTTGGTCGACGGCGTGGGCGTCAAGCGTCCTGCCGAGACCCCGGTCGACGCGCTGACGGTCGGCGAGGTCGGATATGTGGTCACGGGCTTGAAGGATCCCGAGGCCGTTCGCGTGGGCGATACCCTTACGTGGGCGTCGAACCCCTGCCCCGAGCCGCTTCCCGGTTATCGCGAGGCCAAGCCCATGGTCTATACGGGCCTGTTCCCGATCGACAACAAGGACTACGAGAACCTGCGTGACGCGCTCGATAAACTGCACGTCAACGACCCGTCGTTGGTGTGGGAGCCCGAGACCTCGGTGGCGCTCGGCTTTGGCTTCCGCGTGGGCTTCCTGGGCCTGCTGCACATGGAAGTCGTCAAGGAACGCCTGGAGCGCGAGTTCAACCTGGACCTCATTGCCACGAGTCCCTCGGTTGACTATCACGTCTACAAGACCGACGGCGAAATGATCGATGTCCGCAGTCCGCAGGACCTTCCCGAGGCCACACGCATCGATCGTATCGAGGAACCCTACCTCAAGGCAAAGATCATCTGCCCGCCTGAGTACACGGGTGCCGTCATGCAGCTCGCCATCGAGCACCGCGGCGTCACAACCGACATGATCCACCTGACGAGCAAATCGGTCGAGATGCGCTTCGATATGCCGCTCGCCGAGCTCATCTTGGACTTCTTCGATCAGCTCAAGAGCCGCACCAAGGGCTATGCCTCGCTCGACTACGAGTTCAACGAGTACCGTCCCTCCGAGCTCGTGAAGCTCGATATTTTGCTTTCGGGCGACGAGGTGGACGCGCTTTCGTTTATCGTCCATAAGGACAAGGCATATGGCCTGGCCCGTGGCCTGTGCGACAAGCTCAAGGAGATCATCCCGCGTCAGCTGTTCGAGGTGCCCATCCAGGGTGCTATCGGCAACAAGATCATCGCCCGTTCCACCGTCAAGGCGCGTCGCAAGGACGTTCTTGCTAAGTGCTACGGCGGCGATATCTCGCGTAAGCGCAAGCTGCTCGAGAAGCAGAAAGAGGGCAAGAAGCGTATGAAGGCCATCGGATCGGTCGAGGTCCCGCAGGAGGCGTTTATGGCGATCCTCAAGGTGGACGAGTAGGTCCATGGCGCTTTCTGAATACAGCAAGCGGCTGCTGGGTGCCTATGCCGAGCAGCCGTTCCTTATGGCTCCCATGGCGGGCGTGACCGACCCCGCCTATCGCATCATGTGTCGCCGCCGCGGTGCCAACCTTGCCTACAGCGAGATGGTGAGCGTGGCGGGTCTTGCCTATGCCAGCAACAAGACCTGGCGCCTGGTGCTACCGGCCGACGAGGAGCAGCAGATTTGCGTGCAGCTCTTTGGCTCCAAGCCCGAGCAGTTTGCGAGCGCCGTCGTCGCCGTCGAGGAGCGCGTTGGCGATCGCCTGTCGCTCATCGATATCAATATGGCATGCCCCGCCCGCAAGGTTGTCACCAAGGGCGAGGGTTCGGCGCTCATGCGCACGCCCGACCTGGCGGAGAAGATCGTCGAGGCCACGGTTGGCGCGGCGCACGTGCCCGTGACCGTCAAGATTCGCAAGGGCTTTTATGCCGAGGACCGCAATGCCGCGACATTTGCCCAGATGCTTGAGAGTGCAGGGGCTGCCGCAGTCGCCGTGCATGGTCGTTGCGCCACGCAGCTCTACACGGGCCAGGCCGATTGGTCGGTCGTCGATGAGGTTGCCGACGCTGTCGAGATTCCCGTGATTGGTTCGGGCGATGTGTTCTCGGCCGAGGACGCTGCTGAGCATCTGCACGGCTCGGGTGCCAGCGCGGTGTTTATCGCGCGCGGCATCTACGGCAATCCGTGGGTGTTCGGCGATGCCCGAGCCCTTGCACTCGATGGCACGCCGGTTCCTTCTCGCTCCTCGGTCGAGCGCCTGGAGGCTCTGCGCGAGCACCTGACGTTGACGTACGAGCTTCTGCCGCTCATGTCGCGTGCTCGCACGTACGCAAGCTGGTACTTAAAGGGTATGCCCCATGCCGCCGCCTGGCGCGCTCAGGTGGTGCGTTGCTCTACGTACGAGGAGTTTATGGCGCTGGTCGATGATATCGAGCGCGATGTGGTGGCCTGCGAGGCCGCGCTTGCCGCCGGTGAGTCGGTGCCCGCTCATCCACTGGAGGCTTAAGGGTGGCCGTTACCGCGCTGTACGTGCATGTGCCGTTTTGCGCTCAAAAATGCCGCTATTGCGACTTTGACTCGCGCAGCTTTGCTCTGTGTGATTTGGATGCTGCGCTCGATTCCTATTTTGAGCAGCTGTATGCGCGCCTCGATTCCTTTGGCGACGCCGGGACGCTTGCGCAGGTCCGCACGGTCTATATTGGCGGCGGCACGCCGTCACTGGCTGGGGAGCGCCTGGTGAAACTTGCCCGTCGTATCTCCATGTGGTGCAAGCCCGTTGAATTTACTTGCGAAGCCAATCCTGAGTCGCTGACCGCCGAGCTCGCCACCGCGCTTGCCGAGGCGGGTGTCACGCGCATCTCTCTGGGCGTGCAAACCCTCGACAATACCGAGCTGGTTGCTATTGGCCGCATTCACGATGCTAATCGGGCACTTGCGGCTATCGCGACGGTGAAGGACGCTGGCCTCGATGTGTCGTGCGACCTGATGTGCGGCCTTCCCGGGCAGACGGCCGCAAGCTGGCGGAGCACGCTCGATGGCGTGTTGGCGGCGGCGCCTCATCATGTGTCGGTCTACCCGCTCACGCTCGAGGAGGGCACGCCACTCTATCGCATGGCGTGCCGTGACGAGTCGCTCGAGCCTGACGAGGATTTTCAGGCTTCGTGCATGGACGCGGCGCGTGAGCGCCTGGGTGCGGCCGGCTATCATCCATATGAGGTGGCAAGCTACGCGCTCGACGGCCATGAGTGCGCCCATAACATTGCCTACTGGACCGGACGGGGCTACCTGGGCCTGGGTCGTTCTGCCGCGGGCATGCTCGACGACGAGGATTTCGACCGTCTTGCAGGTTTGTTCCCCGGCGTGTCTTCTCGAGGCGATGCGTACCGCGTGCGTCTGGTGCAACGTGACGATGACGCGACGGCGTTCGAGGCCGAATATCTGTCGCAGCGCGAGGCTGTCGCCGAAGACTTGATGCTCGCCTGTCGCATGACGCGCGGTGTTGCGTCCGACCTGTTGGCTCGTGCAGCTTGCGTCATCCCAACGGGCGAGCTGGCAGCTGCCTGCGATCGCGCGCTCGAATTGGGTCTTGCCACTTGGGTGCCCGAGACGCTCTGGGGTCATGAGGGACCCTTCACTTCGGCAGATGTCGTCGCGGGTCATGTTCGAGCTCGTCTGGCGCCGACCCATCTGGGCTGGCTCGATGGAAATGTTCTGTTCGAGCTGTTTTGGGATCTAGCTTAGGCCGCTCGGGTAGAATTACCGGAATATATACGCTGCTGTGAGCAGGAGGTTGCCGCGCATGGCGACGATGAACGAAAAAGATTACTACGAGATTCTGGGTGTCTCCAAGGACGCCACCTCGCGTGATATTCAAAAGGCCTTCCAGCAAAAGGCCCGTAAGCTCCATCCGGACGTCAATAAAGAGCCGGATGCCGAGGAAAAGTTTAAAGAGGTTTCCGAGGCCTACGCCGTGCTTTCGGATGAGCAAAAACGTGCGCGCTACGACGCCATGCGTTCTGGCAATCCCTTTGCCGGTGCTCCTACGGCTTCGCCCTATGGTGGCGGCTACGCCGGCAGCACGGGCTATGGCAATCCCTTTGAGGGCGGCTTTCCCTTTGGTGGCGCCTGGGGCCAGCAGCGTCGCGGCCAGGCTGCCTACAATCCCGAGAACGGCGCCAACGTGGTCGTCGATATCAAACTCGACGCCAAGGAGGCCAAGGGCGGTGCCCGCAAGACCGTCCGCTACACGCGCTTCGATACCTGTGGTCACTGCGGCGGCTCGGGCTCCGTTTCGTCCGAGCATGCACATACCTGCCCGAGCTGCGGTGGCCGCGGCCACATCGACGTCGACCTGTCCTTCCTGTTTGGTGCGGGCACGTTCCAGTCGGTCTGTCCCGAGTGCGGCGGTTCCGGTAAAGTCGTGGCCGATCCCTGCCCTGATTGCGGTGGCAGCGGTCGTACTCGCGTAACCTCCGAGCAGACGATTGAGTTTCCTGCCGGTACGCACGATGGCGACGAGGTCCGTATTGGCGGTATGGGCCACGCCGGCACCAACGGTGCCTCGGGTGGCGATTTGGTCGGTCGCGCCCATGTTGAGGCCGAGCGCTTGGAAGGCAAGGCCCGTACTGGCTTTTACCTGATGGGCATCGTGGCGCCGTTTTTGGTGCTGTCGGCCATCTCGGGCGTGTTCTCGGCCTTTGCCGTGATGTGCTTTATCCCCTTTACCATGGGCCTGTTCATGGTGCTTTCGGACGGTGTGCTTCATCGCAGCCTGCTGTGGTGGAAGCGCGGTGCGATGCAGTTTGCCAACGGTTTTGCCAACGGCTTCATGTTCGCGCTCGTGTCGGTTTGGTTCGCGAGCTGCTCGCAACGGGCCATGCTTTCGCCGTATCAAATGCAATAACATCAAACCCTTTGTTTGCGGTCGGCCCAGCTTGGGTATAGGACGCACTGTGACAATAATGAAAGTCGGAAGGATTCGGTCGTGTCGGAAAATAGGGATTACTACGAGGTGCTTGGCGTCGACAGGGATGCCGACGCGCGGACGATTAAGCGTGCGTTTCTAAAGAAGGCCCGTACCGTACATCCGGATGTTTCGGACGATCCCGAGGCCGAGGCCAAGTTCAAGGAGCTCAACGAGGCCTATTCCGTTCTTTCCGATGAGCAGAAGCGTGCTAACTACGACCGTTACGGCACCGCGGACGGCCCCGGTGGCTCTGGTTATGTCGACATCAACGATATCTTTGGCGGCATGGGTATGGACGACCTGTTCTCGTCGTTTTTTGGCGGCGGTGCCGGCGGTGGCGCCCGAAATCGCCGTGAGCGTCGTCGCGGCCGCGATATGGCCATCTCCCTTTCGGTGACCCTTGAGGAGGCGGCACTCGGTTGCAAAAAGACGATCAGCTATGACCGCCTTGCCCCCTGCGAGGATTGCAACGGCACCGGTAGGGCCGAGGGTGCACAGGAAAAGCAATGCAGTCGCTGCCACGGTACGGGCTACGTCACGACGGTTCAGCGATCGTTTTTGGGCCAGGTTCAGTCTTCCTCGCCTTGCCCCGACTGCCATGGCGAGGGCACGGTTATCGACCATCCCTGCGAGACCTGCGACGGTCAGGGCCGCACGCCTTCGCACGAAAAGATCGACATCGATATTCCCGCCGGCGTTTCGACCGGTCGCCAGCTACGTGTGAGCGGCTTTGGCGAGGCCGGCCTTCGCGGCGAGCCTTCGGGCGACCTGATTGTCAACGTGCGCGTTGCCGACCATGAGCGCTTTAAGCGCAACGGTGACGACCTGTACCTGGTGAGCGATATCTCGATTGCGCAGGCTGCGCTCGGCTGCGAGATCGAGGTCGAGGGCATTATGCCCGACGAGGTTGTTAAGGTGACTGTTCCCGCCGGCGCCCAGTACGGCGACACCGTGAGCGTCAATAATTATGGCATGCCGCGCATTGGCGGTGGCGGTTCGCGCGGTCGTCTGATTGTGCAACTGCGCGTGGTCGTTCCCACCAATCTTTCCAATAAGCAACGCGAGCTGCTCCGTGCTTTTGCCGATGAGATGGGCGATGACGTCGCTTCCGGTAAGAAGTCGGTGACCGACCGTATCAAGAGTGCCCTCGACGATATCCTCGATTAAGGAGCCCGCGTGCTCGCACCCCATATTTCCGTCGTCAACCTCGGCTGCCGTGTCAATCGGGTTGAGTCTGACCGCATCACTGCTGATCTTATGCGCCTGGGCTTTGCTATGGTGGAGCCCCACGATGCCGATCTGATCGTCATTAACACCTGTGCCGTTACGGGCGAGGCCGAGGCCAAGACCCGTAAGGCCGTCCGTCATGCGCTGGCCCATCCAAATGAGCCCTATGTGGTCGTGACCGGATGCGTGGTCAATTTGCATCCCGAGGAGCTGTTGGAGCTTTCGGATCGCGTGATTGCCGAGCCGTCTAAGATCGATGTCGCCGAACGTGTCTGCGATGTGCTGGGCGTTGAGTCCGATAGCGTTCCCGCCTGCAGCGATGGCGACGTGGTCGATGCGCTCGGTCGTTCGCGGCTGGGCGTGAAGATCCAGGATGGCTGCAACCACCGTTGCACCTATTGCATCGTGTGGAAGGCCCGCGGCCCCGAGCGTTCCGTGCCTGTCGAGTCCGTGCTTGAGCAAGTTCGCGAGGCCCAGGAGGCCGGCGTGCCCGAGGTGGTGCTGACTGGTGTGAACCTGGGTGCCTACGATGGCAAGAGCGCGACCGACGAGCATGTCGAAATCGATGAGCTGCTCGAGGCCATCATGGAGCGCACGACTATTGCGCATGTGCGCATTTCCTCGGTCGAACCCATGGATATCTCTGAGCGCCTGCTTAAGGTTATGGCGCGCTATCCGCAGCGTATTGCCCCGTTTTTGCACCTGCCCGTGCAGTCCGGCTGTACGGCGACGCTGCATCGCATGGGTCGTCCCTATAGTGCC
This sequence comes from uncultured Collinsella sp., assembly GCA_900548295.1. Taxonomy (GTDB): domain Bacteria; phylum Actinomycetota; class Coriobacteriia; order Coriobacteriales; family Coriobacteriaceae; genus Collinsella. The sequence continues at coordinate 5,831 of URKC01000031.1, read as the reverse complement.
GAGGCCTTTGAGGACACGGTGCGCATGATTCGCGCCATCCTGCCGCAGGCGTCTCTTTCGTGCGACGTCATCGTCGGTTTTCCTGGTGAGACGGACGAGGAGTTCGAGGAGTCGCTGGCGCTGTGCCACCGTGTGGGTTTCTCGCGTATGCACGTGTTCCGCTATAGCAAGCGTCCCGGTACCCTTGCTGCCGACATGCCCGACCAGGTGCCGCCCGAGGTTATGGCCGAGCGCAGCCGTCGTATGCGAGACACGGCGCAGGAGCTCGCTATTGCCGATGCTCGTCGTCGCGTGGGCACTGTCGAGCGTGCCGTGCTCGAGTATGGTGACAGCCTGACGCTCGGTTCGTTCCATCATGCCCGTCTTGACGATACCTGTGGACTTACAGCCCCGTGCCTGCTCGATGTTGCTATCATCGGAGTCGATGATTCCGGCTTGGTCCATGCGCGCAGGGAGGTCCATGGAAGCCTCGAAGATTAGACTTACCGTTCCCGAGGGAATTGATCCCTCGTGCGTTTTGGGCGCCGGCGACGGCGTCCTTCGTGCACTCGAGAGCTTGGTTCGCGCCCATGTGGTCGCCCGTGGCGATTGCATCGCCGTGAGCGGTGACCCGGACGAGGTCGAACTCGTGGCTCGCTTTTTCGAACATGCTTTTCGCGAGGCGGCGGCCGGTCGTACCCTGTCTGCCGACGATGTCTCTCGCTGCCTGGCCGTCTTGCGCGATGGTGAGCACGAGGCTACGTCGCTTCGCGATGACGTGCTGCTTTCGTATCGCGGTCGCGTCATTCGCCCCAAGACGCTCGGGCAAAAGCGCTATGTGGATGCCATTCGCTCGCATACCATCACCTTTGGCTTGGGTCCTGCCGGTACCGGTAAGACCTATCTGGCCATGGCGCTCGCCGTTGCCGCGCTCAAGCGCCATGAGGTGGGCCGTTTGATCTTGACGCGTCCTGTTGTCGAGGCGGGGGAGAACCTGGGCTTTTTGCCTGGCACCCTCGAGGAAAAGATCGATCCGTACATGCGTCCGCTCTACGACGCCCTTTTTGACATGATGGATCGCGAGCGCACCGATGAGCTTATGGAGCGCGGCGTGATCGAGATCGCCCCGCTTGCCTATATGCGCGGTCGTACGCTGAGCGATGCTTTCGTGGTGCTCGACGAGGCGCAAAATACTACGCCCGAGCAGATGAAGATGTTCCTGACACGCCTTGGATTCAACTCCAAGTTCGTGATTACCGGCGACCTCAGCCAGCGCGACCTGGTGGGTCGTCGTGGTGGCTTGGCGGATGTTGAGAAGATTTTGGGCCGTGTCGACGATGTGGCGTTTGCACACCTGGAGCGCGCCGACGTGGTGCGCCATGCCCTAGTGGGTCGTATCGTTGAGGCATATGATGCTTATGATGACGTGCGCGAGCAGCGCTCGCGCGACCGAAAGGAGTCCCGTTGAGTGTATTGATCAGCAACGATGCCGAGCTCGATACGCTGCTCGACGCGCAGGAGGTGGAGCACATCTGCGAGGTTGTGCTTGCCGCCGAGGGCGTTGAACGTGAAGTCGAGATTTCCCTTTCGTATGTCGACGAGGACGAGATGCACGAGCTCAACCACGAGTGGCGTGGCATCGACCGCACCACCGATGTGCTCTCGTTTGAATGCGACTCGGCCTTTGACGAGGATATTCCCGCCGACGAGACGCTCGAGCTCGGCGATATCATCTTGGCCCCGCAGGTCATTGCCCGTCAGGCCCCCGGCTTTGGCAATAGCCCTGCCGACGAGTGCCGCCTGATGCTCGTACACGGCATGCTGCACCTGCTGGGGTATGACCATATCGAGGACGACGAGGCCGAGGTCATGGAGGCCCGCGAGGACGCTATCCTGCGCGATCTGGCGCTCGAGCGCGGCGAGGACCCCAAACTCGTTCACGTCGGCCCCATCACCAATCATGCCCACGACTAGGAGCCGCTTATGATTCCCGGATCGAACAAGGACCATCCGTCCTTTTTAAAGTCGTTCTCCTACGCCATGGAGGGCTTCGTCACCGCCGTCAAGACCGAGCGCAACATTAAGGTTATGCTCGTAGCGGGCGTGTGCACCATCATTGCCGGCTGCATCGTGGGGCTCGACATTGCCGAGTGGGCCACGATTATCATCTGCTGCGGCCTGGTGATTCACGGCGAGCTGTGCAATACCGCCATGGAGGCCATTGTCGATCTGGCGACCCAGGAGCTCCATCCGCTGGCAAAACGCGCCAAGGACATCGCCGCCGCCTCGGTATACGTACTTTCAATCACCGCCGCGATTGTGGGCTTGCTGGTATTTGCCCACGCGCTCGGCTTTATTTAGAAAGGGATTCCCTTGTCCGACAATATGCAGCCTATCGATGAAATTTTGGACGACGAGTCCCCGGATGCTAAGGCGACCGAGGCCTATGAGGAAGCCGAGGAGTTCGACCCGTTTGAGGGCATGAGCGACGAGGAACTCGACGCCCTGTGCGACGAGGACGACAGCCTCGCGGGCTTTGGCGACGTTGAGCCCGGTTTCCGCAGTGGCTTCGTGGCCTTGGTCGGCCGCCCCAACGCCGGTAAGTCAACGCTGCTCAACGCCTGCTATGGCAAAAAGGTCGCCATCACCTCGCCGGTGGCCCAGACGACCCGCCGTCGCATGCGCGCCGTCGTCAACCGCCCCGGCTACCAGCTGGTCTTTGTCGATACCCCGGGTATCCACAAGCCCAAGGACGGTCTTGGGTCCGAGCTCAACAAGAGCGCGCTGTTCGAGCTGAACGATGTCGATGTTGTCGCGTTTTTGATTGATGCCACTAAACCGATCGGCAGGGGAGACGCCTGGGTTGCCGAGCGTGTCAAGAATGCCCGTTCCAAGAAGGTCCTGGTGCTCACCAAGGCCGATGAAGCCGACCCCGCACAGGTCATGGAGCAGCTTAAGGCCGCCCACGAGCTTATGGAATATGACGACGAGATCGTGACGTCGTCGGTCAAGAACTTTAACGTCGATGCCTTCATCGAGACCGTTGCGCACTTTTTACCCGAGGGTCCGCGTTGGTTCCCCGAGGACACTTCCGATGAGACGCTCGTTGCCGAGTTTGTGCGCGAGAAGGTCTTGCGCCGCACCCGTGATGAGATCCCGCACTCCGTGGGCGTGATTTGCGATGCGCTTGAGCAGACCAAGAAGGTGCTGCGCGTGCACGCCACCATTTACGTCGAGCGCGAGGGCCAAAAGGGCATCATCATCGGCAAGGGCGGCGAGATGATCAAACATATCGGCATCGACGCCCGTCGCGACCTTGAGCGCATCTTTGGCACCCAGGTCTTTTTGGAGCTGGACGTGAAGGTCAAGGCCGGCTGGCGTGACGACGAGGCCCAGATTCGCCGCTTTGGCTATAACGCCGAGGATTAGGGACACGCGGCGCGAATGGCAGGTTCTCGTACATATCGCACGAAAGTGCTCGTGCTCGATAAGACGAAGCTCAAAGAGACGGACCTGATCCTGACGATGCTTGACGAGCGGGGTCGGCAGGTTCGTGCCGTGGCAAAGGGCGCCCGCAAACCCGGCGGACGCCTGGCTGCGCGCTGCGAGATGTTCTGTACCGTTGATCTGCTGCTTGCGCATGGACGGTCGCTCGACGTGGTTTCCCAGGCCGAGCTTATGGAGGCGCCGCTCGGCGCTGCTCCCGATTACGAGATGACATGCGCCGCAAGCGCGATCGCCGAGGTCGCGCGCGTGTGCTCGTTCGAGGACGCCGAGGACCCGTTTACCTTTGCCATAACGCAGCGAGCGCTTGCCCTGGTGGGCAGCGGGCTCGACGCGGCGCATATGGATCTACTTGTGGCGGCATATGTCTTTAAGCTGCTGTCGCACGTTGGCTATCGACCCGATTTTTCGGCCTGCGTGCTGTGCGGAGACCCCATGCTGTCGTATTTTTCGCCCCAGGCGGGCGGTCTCATGTGCGGGTCGTGCGCGTCGAGCGTTCCGGGTGCCGAGCTGGTGTCGACCGGTGAGGTCGCGTGGCTGCGCGCCCTCATGTCCATGACCTTCGATGCGCTTATGGTCGAGAGGATCGACACGCATACGGCGGCGTTCTTGCTCGGGCTTTCGCATGTGTGGGCTGCGACGCACACCGATCAGCGCCTCCGTGCGATGGAATTCATGTTGGGTCGGTGATGATGCGCAGGCACGGGCTGCTTGTGGTAACATACCGACCTGTTGGTACCTCGACCTTGGTTGCTCGCTCCACCGGCGGCTTCCCAGTCCGAGGCGAATCGAGTCGCCCGTGGGCGACGCAAAACGAAAGGTGAAACAATGACTGTTTCCAAAGAGCGCAAGGCGGAGCTGACTGCCCAGTTCGGTAACACCCCGGTCGATACCGGCAACCCCAAGGTTCAGGTCGCCATCCTGACCGAGCGCATCAAGGAGCTGACCGAGCACATGAAGTCCCACCAGAAGGACTTCCACACCCGTCGTGGCCTGCTCATGCTCGTCGGCCGTCGTCGTCGTCTTCTCTCCTACATCAAGAAGAACGACATCGTCGAGTACCGTGAGCTCATCAAGGCTCTGGGCATCCGCGACAACATCCAGTAGGATTTGTACATGCTAAGAGCGTCCTGCGCAGCGGGGCGCTCTTTTTGTGTAAGGGCGTGAACAATCACGCTCTGAAGCGTGGCGGGGGCAGGGGGCCCGCGTCACATGAGAAGCCCGCAGGCAAGGGGCCTGTGGGGTAAAGGAGAACAATGACACTCGTATCCAAGACCTTTGAGCTGTACGGCAAGACCTACACCTTTGAGTCCGGCGAGCTTGCCAAGCAGGCCACCGGCGCCTGTCTGGTCAAGCAGGGCGACACCACGATGCTCGACACCGTGGTCGTCTCCAAGGAGCGTAAGAACTACGACTTCTTCCCGCTGACCGTCGACTTCAACGAGAAGATGTACGCCGCCGGCCGCATCCCGGGTGGCTACCTCAAGCGTGAGGGCCGTCCCAGCGAGAAGGCCACGCTCACGGCCCGTATGATCGACCGCCCGATTCGCCCGAGCTTCCCGGACGGCTTCCGCAACGAGGTGCACATCGTCGCCACCTCGCTCGTCGCCGACCAGGTCAACCCCTTTGACGTCATCAACGTCATGGGTGCTTCCCTGGCAATGACGCTCGGCGGCGTGCCCTTCGAGGGCCCGCTTGCCTGCGTGCGCATCGGCCGTAACGTGGAGACCGGCGAGTTTATCGTCAACCCCACCTATGAGGAGCGCGAGAACTCCGATCTGGATCTGGAGCTGGGTGGCTCCGCCGACTTCATCTCGATGGTCGAGGCCGGCGCCGAGGAGATCTCCGAGGACGACATGCTCGCCGCCATGAAGTTTGGCCAGGAGGCCCTTGCTGCCTTCTGCCAGGCTCAGGACGAGTTTGTCGCCGAGTGGGAGCAGGTCAACGGCGCCATCGTCAAGAAGGAGTACCCGCTCGACCAGCCCGTCGAGGAGGTCCAGGAGCGCATCTTCGCCCACTACGACGAGATGGCAGCCGCCCTTCGCGACGCCGACAAGCTCTCCCGTATCGGTAAGGTCGAGGCTCTGAAGGAGTCCATCCGTGCCGAGTTCACCGAGGAGGAGCAGGCCGCTTGGGAGCGCGAGATTCCCGTGGCGCTCAAGAAGCTCGAGAAGAAGGCTATGCGCACCATGGTCGTCGAGACCGGTGAGCGCGTCGACGGCCGTGCCGCCGATGAGATTCGCCCCATCATGGTGAAGGATAACTACCTGCCGCTCGTTCACGGCTCCGGTCTGTTCCAGCGTGGCCAGACTCAGGTGCTTTCCGTCCTGTCGCTCGGTATGCTCAAC
>URKC01000030.1:0-22670 GCA_900548295.1 uncultured Collinsella sp. | reverse complement strand
TGATCGTCGTCGGAAGCTCGCGACCGAACCCCCTGCATCTGCTGAGGAGTTGCTGGCGAGTGTACCGGGGCTTGACGCGCTGCAGGATGTTCCGGCGTTTGATGACCTGCCGGTCGATGAAGCTCAGCAGGCTGCCTTTGATGATTTCTGCGCACATGCCGAGGAGCCCGAGCAGATGCAGCTTGGCGCCGTGGTGCGCTTGGATCGTGGGTTTCCGCTGGTGGCGACTGCCGACGATACCTTCCGCGCCGAGCATGCCGTGGGATTTGCCAAGTCGCGCGGTGGGGACGAGGTCCTGCTGCCTGCCGTGGGCGATCGTGTGGCGGTGCGCCGCGCTCCCGGGCACGATATGGGCGTGATTGAATGCGTGCTGCCGCGCCGTACGAGCTTTGAGCGTTGGCGCGGCCGTGCCCGCGGAGAGCGCCAGGTGCTCTGCTCCAACGTGGATAGCGTGCTAATCGTGCAGGCGCTCGGTGCCGGCGAGGTGCTGCTCGACCGTGTGGCGCGTTCGCTGGTATTGGCGCTCGACTGCGATGCCGAGCCGGTGGTGGTACTCACCAAAGCTGACCGCTGCGATGCCGAGGAACTCGAGCGCGATCTGGACCGCGTGCGCCGCCTGGTGGGTCCGGACGTGCGCGTGATCGTGACGTCCTCTGCCGAGGGCCGCGGCCTGGACGAGGTCCGTGCCTGCGTGCCTGCCGGGAGCTGCGCCATGATTCTGGGCGAGTCGGGTGCCGGCAAGTCGACGCTGCTCAATGCGCTGCTGGGCCACGATACGTTGGCGACCGGCGGTGTGCGCGAACGCGACGACCAGGGCCGTCACACTACCGTCGCGCGCGTGATGGTGACGCTGCCGGGCGACGCCGGCGTGATCGCCGATGCCCCGGGCCTGCGCAGCCTACCGCTCGTGGGTCACGAGCGGGGACTGGCCCGCGCCTTCCCCGAGATTGTCGAGGCATCGCGCGCGTGCCGGTTTGGCGATTGCACGCATACCCATGAGCCGGGTTGCGCCGTTCGCGAGGCCGAGGACGCCGGGCAGATCGATAGCCTGCGTCTGGAAACGTTCCAAAACCTGGCGTTATCCATGCGCGTGAGTGCTCAAATGCTCGATCCCGATGTCCATCTGTAATTGATTTTTCCTATGACAGCCGTTTCCCAACTGTTCGGGAGACGGCTTTTTGCTGCGGAAAAGCCTCGAAACATGCAGTTTGCTGACGTGCTGACCAAAACCTTGCCACGAGCTTGACGGGCTGGTCAGCTTTTGGTCAGCGATTGGTTTGACATCGAAAACCAAGATTGCGATTGCGCCGCTTTGCACTCTGACCGCCCAGACAATGGTGGTACGGGCATTCGCCCGGCACTGCCATGAGAGGAGCGGCCGTGAACAAGAGCAAGCGCATCGCCATCAGTCTGGTCGCGGGCGTGCTCGCTGCTCTGCTCTGCATGGTTTACGGCTCATCGATCCGCTCACAAGCCGAACAGGTCCAGGCTGAGACCTTGGCCAAGTACGGTGGCGATCGCGTCGAGGTATGCGTCGCGGCGCGCGATATCGATGTGGGCGAGACCCTCGATGAGACCAATGTCATAACCCAGGAGTGGCTGACGAGTCTGCTGCCGCGTGACGCGGCGACCGAGCTGCGCCAGGTGCGCGGCGACGTGACGACTTCGCGTATTCCCAAAAACGCCGTGATCTGCAATGTCTACACCAAGGCCGAGAGCCGCAAGCTCGAGGTGCCTAAGGGCAAGGTTGCCGTTTCGGTGGCGGTCGATGCCGAGCACTCGGTCGGCGGTGCCACGGGCGTGGGCAGCTACGTGGACGTGTACGTGCAAAAGGACGGCGTGACCGATCGGCTGTGCGGCGCGCACGTGATCGATACCAGTGAGGATTCCGGTGCCACGCGCGAGGGCAAGATCGAATGGGTGACGCTGGCGGCTGACCCCGAAGACGTCAAGGAACTGCTGGGAGCCTCGGGCAAGGGAACGGTCAGCTTGACGATTCCCGCCACGGCGCGCGGCAAAAAGAGCGGAGGCGACGAGTGATGAAGGCGATCTGGCTTGCGTGCTGCGCGTGCGGCGATTACGGGCTGTTGCAGCGGGAAGTCGAGGGCCGTGATGTGGGTGCACAGGTGCTTCGCGTGGGTGACCTGGACGGGTTGGTTTCCATGGCGCGGGCGTTTCCGTCGCGCCGCGGGGCTGCCATCATCGCGGCGTCTCTGTTTGATACCGAAGATGTGCGCAAGACTGTTGCGCGCCTGACGGCCGAAGGCCGCGTGAGTCGCGTGGTCGTGTTGATAGAAGCGCTCGATCCGTCGGATATCGAGGGGCTGTTTCGCGCGGGGGCGACCGAGGTCATCGCTGCACACAGTATATGCGGCAACGGGCGCGCGGGCGAGGGAGCGGTTGATTCCGATCGGCGCATGACGATTGAGCCCGATGCTTTTGTTGATAGGGAACCCGGGGCGCCTCGCGCTACAAGAGGCCCGCGTGTTGATGATTATGGAAAAGCGGAAGCCGAGCATGGTCGGCGCCCCCGGAACCCCCTTGTATGCGATGACGCTGGAGGGCCGGCGCAGCATGCTGGCGACTCCCCGGCAGTAGATATGGGATACGTGCACGGCGTGAATCTGGCGGATGAACTCGACGAAGTTGAGGGCCTTGCCGGGTGCGGCGAGTTGTCGCTGATGCAGCATGAGCAGATTACGCAGAACGAGCCTGCCTCGCAGACCGAACAAGCAGCCATGCCGGCTTGGACGCAGCACGTGGTTGCGGCGGGGGAGACGGGGACGCTGTCACCGACGCCCGCCTCGCCGCCTCCGATGCCGCCGGCAGACGCTGCCGCTTCGCCGCATCGAGCTCCGGTCATCTGCGCCATTTCGGGTTCGGGCGGTTGCGGCAAGTCGACGATCGTTGCCACCATGGCACACACATCGTCGCTGTTGGGCTTGCGTGCCGCCGTGCTCGACCTGGACCTGATGTTTGGAAACCTTTACGACTTGTTAGGTGTCGATGCTCCGCGCGATATGGCGGCACTTATCGAGCCGTCGGCGGCGGGCACGCTCACCGAGCCGGATATCGTAGCCACATCGATGCGCGTGGCACCGGGCGTTACGCTCTGGGGTCCCGTCGCGGCGCCCGAGCAAGCCGAGCTCATGGCACGTCCGGTGGAGCTACTGCTTGATGTTCTGCGTCGCGAATCCGACGTGGTCTTTATCGATACCTCGGTCTTTTGGGGCGACGCCGCGGCGGCTGCGGTGGCGGCGAGCGACCGTTGCCTGGTCGTTGGCGATGCGGCGGTGTCGTCCGCGGCATCGGCATCGCGCGTCATTGAACTGGCAGGTCGAGTAGGTGTGCCGCGCACGCGCATGAGCGCCGTGTTCAACCGGTTCGGTGCGCGCGGGGCAGACGAGGACGTCGCCATGCGCTTTGAGATTGCCTGTGCGTTGGGCTCCAAGATTCGTATCGCCGATGGAGGGCAGGATCTCGCCGCGCTCATGGCGTTTGGGCGCGCTGACGAGGCAGTGGGGCAGACCAGCGCTTTTGCGACTAGCGTGCGCGAGGCCACGCGCGAGATGCTCGTGGAGCTGGGCTGCGCCGTCGGTCCCTGGAGTGACATGGTCACCGACCGCGCGACGCGCACCGAGCGCCCACGTATCCGTCTTCCCTGGTCGCGCGAGGGTGATCAGCGATGAGCCTGCAAACGAGGATTAAGGCTGCCGGCGCTGCGGCGGCGGCAGCGCCTGTAGATGCGGGGCGTCGCCGCGCCGTGAAACGACGCGCCAAGCGCGCCGTGATGGACCGCATGGGTTACGACGAAGTGGCGCGTATCAGCGCCTATATCGACCCGGCACTTGCCCGCTCGGAATTGCGTCCTGCGGTGGAGGCGGCGCTCAATGTTGAGGAGCCGACCGATCTCGCGACGCCCGAGCGCGAGACTATCATCGACGAGATTTTGGATGACGTGGTGGGCTTGGGGCCGTTGCAGCCGCTCATCGAGGACGACACCGTTACCGAGATCATGATCAACGGCTGCCGCTCGGCTTTCTTTGAACGCGGCGGCGTCTTGTACCCCATCGAGCATGCGTTTGAGGATGATGAGCAGATCCGTGTGCTTATCGACCGCATTATCTCGCCACTTGGTCGCCGTATCGACGAGCGCAGCCCCATCGTCAACGCCCGCCTCAAAACGGGTTATCGCGTCAACGCGGTGATTCCGCCTGTGGCGATTGACGGACCGATTCTCACCATCCGAAAGTTCTCGGACCGTATCTGCTCGCTGGACGAGCTTGTGGGGCTGGGGTCGCTGCCGCTTTGGTATGCGCAGCTGCTGTCGTGCGCGGTGTCGCTACGACAGGACCTGGCGGTTGCGGGAGGCACGGGATCTGATAAGACCACCCTGCTCAACGCGTTGTCATGTGAGATTTCCACCGGCGAGCGCATCGTGACGATCGAGGACTCTGCCGAGCTCAAGTTTGCACATCATCCGCACGTGGTGCGCCTAGAGGCGCGCGAAGCTTCAATTGAGGGCGAGGGCGCGGTGACGATCCGCGACCTGGTGACTAATGCCCTGCGCATGCGCCCCGACCGCATCGTGGTGGGCGAGGTGCGCGGTGCCGAGTGCTGCGACATGTTGCAGGCCATGAACACGGGCCACGACGGGTCGCTCACCACGCTTCATGCGGGTTCAGAACAGGAGACCGTGGTGCGTCTGACGTTGCTTGCACGTTATGGCATCGATCTGCCGAGCGAGCTCATCGAGGAGCAGATTGCCATGGCACTCGACGGTATCGTGATGTCCGAGCGCCACGCCGATGGCAGGCGCTTCGTCTCCTCGTATTCGGGGGTGCGACGCGCCGCATCGGGCGGCGTAGAGCTCGAGCGCTATGTGACGTTCGATGCCGCCGAGCGCACCTGGACGCTTGACCGCGAGCCGCCGTTTATCGCAGAAGGCCTGCGGTCGGGGACGCTCACACAAGAGGAGGTGGACGAATGGAGATCACTGTGCCCCTCGTCGTAGGGGGCTTGGCAGGGCTTTCTGTCGCGACGGCGTGCGGGGCGGAACCTCGTGTGCCGCAGGTACCGCCGGCGGAGCTGGCACGTCAGGCGCTCGAGACGGTGGCAGAGAAGCTGCCGCGTGAGCTGGTGGAAAACGATCTGCTGAAAAAGATCGCCCGTTCGTGGGCATCGCTGGCTCCGGCGCATCGCCTTGGCCTCGTGATCGAAGATGCTTCGGGACGTTTGGCGTTTCTGCTGCTATCGAGCGGTGTCTGCTGCGTTTTACTAACGATGGTGTCGTTATCGCCCATCGGATTTGCCTTGGGACTTGTTGCTCCGTTTGCCGTTGGTGCCGCTCGGGATGGCTTTGAGAGCCGGCGCGAGCAACACGATGCAGAAGAGGCAATGCCCGAGGCGTTTACCGCACTTTCCATGTCGCTTGCCTCGGGACATTCGCTGGCTCAGGGCATGCGCTTTGTGGGCGCTCATGCGCAAGAGCCAGTGCATACCGAGTTTTTGCGGGTGGCGGCGGCGATCGATTGCGGCATCTCGGCGACCGACGCGCTCGATGACTTGCTCGTGCGTATCGACGCCCCCGGTCTTTCGCTTGTGACCTTGGCGCTTAAGGTGTCTCAGCGCACCGGCGCTCCGCTTGCCGACTTACTGTCCGAGGCGTCGAGCATGGTGGGGGAGCGCATTGAGCTCAAGCGCCGCCTGGATGTTAAGACGTCGCAGGCTCGCATGTCTGCGCATATGGTCGCGGCGATGCCGGCGGGCATGTGCGCGGTGTTGGTGCTGCTTTCGGCAGATTTTCGTCGCGGTCTTGCGACGCCTGCCGGCGCGGGCGCTGTGGTGCTGGGTCTTGCCCTCAACGCCGTTGCCCTGGTGGTTATCCGGCGCATTATGCGGGTGGAGCTATGAGCGCCCCGGTTGCAGTTGCGGCTTGCCTGTGCGCCCTGAGTGTATTTGTCGCGACGGGTTTGGATCGGGCGGATGCACGCAAGATCGCAGGGGCCTGCAAGCGCGAGGCGGTGCTGGTCGCTGCCGCGGGTCGCTCGGTGGTCGATGCTCTGACCGCGCGAGTGAAGGGCGCGGTTGGAGCGGGCGGCCCGGCGCGAGTGTCGCTCGGCGAAGTGTCCGAGATGATCGATGTTGTGCGCTTGGGTCTTTCGGCCGGTCTTTCGTTTGATGCGGCGCTTGAGATTTTCTGCGCCAACCGCCGGTCAGTGCTGGCTCTTCGCCTTGAGCGCGCCTGCATGGCGTGGCAGGTGGGCGTGGGCACGCGTGAGGACGAGTTGTTGGCCGCCGCGCGCGACCTGGACGTGCGAGCGCTCGAGACCTTTGCCATCACGGTGGGGCAGGCGCTCGCCCTGGGTGCCCCACTTGCCGAGACGCTGGCCGCTCAAAGTCGCGAGATCCGTGCGGCTCATCGCGCCGCGGTCGAGCGCGAGATCGAGCGTGCACCCGTCAAGCTGCTGATTCCCACCGGCACGCTCATCTTGCCGGCGTTGCTTCTGTCCATATTGGGCCCGCTGCTGGGAGCAGGCGGGATGATGTAGGGAGGAATACATGAACACGATGACTGACGCTGCTGGCAAGGTCCAGGGCTGGGCGTTTTGCCGGGCGGCACATGTTCGTCAGCGCGCCAAGGAACTATTGCAGGAGGAGAGTGCACAGGGTACCACCGAGTATGCCATCTTGGTCGGCGTGCTCGTGGTGATCGCGATTATCGCCATCGTCGCATTTAAGGGCAAGGTCCAAGATCTATGGAACGCTATCAGCGAGGGCATCAACAGCCTGTAGAGGGCGAGCGCCCCATCGGGGTGCTGCTGGTGTTTGCTTGCCTGACCGTGGCGATAGCGGCGGTGCTTTGGGGGCTTAACGCCGCGCGGCAGCAGCGTCCTGGGACCGCCTCCGATTTGGGCTCAGATTCGGCGGTGGCGTCTCAAAAAGATGAGATGCGAGATGCGGACGATTCGGATGTCGCTGTCACGGCGCAAACCTTTCTGCGGACGCTCGACAAGCGGTCTGGCACTGCGACGGATTCGCCTGAGGGCAACGCGATTGCGGTCCGGCTTGCATGGTCCGAGGACCGACCGATGACCGAAGCGGCGGCGGATATGCTGCGTGCCTATCGCGAGGTACCCACGGCGCAACTTGCTCTGAGCGGCTATCTCGACATCAAGGGAAACGTGTGGGGCGCCATCGTGCGCGACGAACGCGGCTGGGTCGATATGGTGACAATTGCCGCGGATGCTGGCGATGCTTCGTGTCGTCTGCGCGCCGTGCGCCTGAGCCCGCAGGCAACGGACTCAAAGGAGGGATCGTGAAATGCATGATGTCCTGCGTGAGGAATCTGCCCAGGCGACGGTCGAATACGCCATCGTCACGGTGGCGCTGTTATCGATCGTGCTGGCGATCGCGGGACTTTGGCGTGCCGGCACCGATGGGCGCTTGGCGGCGCTGGTTGAGCGGGCGGCATCCCATGGCGTTGCCTCGACGTCGGTTATCGACGCCGCTGCGGCCGCTAAGGGCATCGCGTTGTATTGATGCCGCGCGCGAGGACCGGGCGCAGTCTACGGTCGAGGCCGCTTTTTTGCTGCCGACGTTTCTGACACTCATCCTTCTCGCGCTGCAACCGGTGTGCCTGCTCTATACGCGCGCGGTCATGGAGTCTGCCGCCGCCGAGACCGCGCGGCTCATGACCACGACGACGGCGGAGGACGACGATCTTAAGGAGTTCACCCGCCGCCGACTTGCCGCAGTGCCCAACGTTTCGATCTTTCATGCCGGCGGGCCGTTGTCGTGGGATATCGAGCTTGGCCGGGCCGGTGCGGGTGGCGTCTCGTCCGTGTCCGTTTCCGGCGAGGTCAAGCCGTTGCCTGTGATCGGTGCGTTTGCGCAGGCTATGGGTGGTACCGCCGAGGGCGGCTACGTTGAGCTCAAGGTCGATGTCTCGTATCAATCGCGTCCCGAATGGCTGGAGGGAGATTATGATTCGTGGATTGCTGCATGGGATTAGGCGCTGCCTGTTGCGGGTGACGCAAGGGTTTGCGGCCCGCCGTCGACCAGGCGCTCTCCGCAAACGAGGCGGCTTTATGGGTCGAGCCGGTATCGACCTGTTTATCGAAGACGGTGCCTACACCACGCTCTCCTCTGCGGTGGTCATCCTAGTGGTGCTCACATTGTTGTTTTCGTCGACCGCGGCGATATGGAGCATGTCGCGTGCCGGGGATACCCAGGTGGCGGCTGATAGCGGCGCGCTGGCGGGTGCCAACGTAGTGTCGTCCTATCACACGGCTGCCACGGTGGTTGATGCGAGCATCTTGAGTCTGGGGCTGGCGGGGTTTGCCACGATCGGGACGGGCCTGGTCGCCATCCTCATCCCGGGTGCCGAGCCGGTTGCCGGCAATATGGTCGACACCGGGATTGAGATCATTAAAACGCGCAACAAGTTTGCCAAAAGCGCATCGGAAGGCTTACAGAAAATCGAGACGGCCCTGCCGTATCTGATCGCCGCGCGTGCCACGCAGGCGGTGTCGGCGCAGGATACCGATAGTGTGACCTATACCGGTACGGCGCTTGCCGTGCCCAGGACATCCGAGTCTGACTTCGCTGCGCTCAAAGGATCAGAGATCTCGACCGATACCATTAAAGACACATCAGATGATTTAGAGGGTGCGGCCGAGGAGCTGCGGAAGGCTTCTGAGGACACGGCGAAGGCTAAAGAGCGTGCTTGGCTGGTGGATTGTGGTGGGTCTGACAAGGGCTCGGTCGGCAGCTGTTCTTGCATGTGGGAGCGTGCGAAAAGCCTAACGGATCTCTCCGGTGTTCAAAATCCGCATTACTCATCGAGCGTTACGTGGGAGCCCCAAGTTGCCCTTGATCGCGCGAAGGACTACTACCATTGGCGTCTGACAAATGAGAAGCCCCACGGCTCGAGTGTCGAGATGAAGGCAGAGTCTGCGGCGCGTAAGGCGTTTTATACCTATGCGAGCGCGGAGGTCGATCGGGCACATATAACCGAGAACGGAGACAGGGTCTCCTCCTATATTCCGCTGCTGCCGCGCAACTCTGATGAGGTTCGGGCGACGGAACTCTATACCGATGCGGTGTGGCCGACTAGCGTGAACGATGACAAGGCGTATCTGCATTACGGGACGACCTGCCCTAACTATAAGAAAGGGACGTCGAGCGGATTTGCTTCGGTTGCCGATTACGATGGACAGGATAAATGCAGCAAATGCCATTTTGGCGTTTTGTCGCTTGGTGCTGTTGCGGCGCCTTCAACCTCTATCGAAAACGGCTTTGAGTATCACTTTGACAAGTTTAAAGACGCCCTGGAGGACTACGTCGACTGTCGCAACAAGGAGCTCGAGCTCGAGCGTCAGACCGAGGACGAAGCCGACCGTGCGGGCAATGCGTTCGATACCGCCATCAAAGAACTTTCCGGTGAGCGTCCGCGTATCGCCCCACCTGGCCGCAACGGCGTAGTCGCCTTTGCAGTTTCGGGTGATATTACCAGCCCCGATCAACTTAACTCTTCGTTTAACACGGCGGTTGAGCTTGGCAGTCGCGGTGCCATCTCTGCCGCGGTGCTGGCGCCCGATGAGGCGACGGCGCAAAACAACGTGCTTTCGCGATTTTTCTCGACATTGAAGGAACGCTCGGGTGGCGTTGCCGGCGTACTCGATGGCGTCATGGATGTTTGGGGACGGCTGCTTGTGGGATACGGAGACATCCAAGGTTCGGCCGACGAACTTATGGACGAGATGATTAAGGGCCTAGGAGGGGGCAACGGTGCGTTGGACTCCATTGCATCGTGGCTCGGCGATACCGTTTCGGCGTCCGTGGCGGCGCTGGGTTTGGAACCGTGCGACTTGCGCCTGCGAAAGCCGGTGCTGACCGATTCCGCCAACGTCATTAAGAGTCCGGGGTCTGACATTGCCGGTCTCTCTCAAGCGCAAGACAAGCTGCGAAGTATTCCGTTGGGCGTGACCGATCCCAAGGCGCTTTGCGAGGCGTTGGAATATCAAGTCGAACGCACCATCAGCGGTACGGTGTTCACGCTTGCGGAGATTCCTCTGCCCGGCGGCGGCTCCATCCCGCTCACCGTCGATGTCGCCACGCTGGTTGGCGCTCTGGGCGGTGGGTCGTAATGAGTATCCGCATGCGTCTGCGCGAGGAGCACGCCCAAGCGACGGTGGAGATGGCAGTGGTTACGCCCGTTTTGCTGGTGCTGGCACTCATCGTGTACAACGTCATGATCTTTGCCAGTGCTGTCGCGCGCTTCGACCGCGTGGTGCCCGACATCGTGTTGGCGCACGCCGTGGCGTCGGAGGGGGAGGGCGACGAAAGCTCTGTCGATGCCTCGGCGACGGTTCAGACTCAAATTCTGAATGCCATGGAAGGCTATGGCTTGCAGATCGAAGTGTCGAGCGAGCAAGGCGCGGAGGCATCGGATGGTGGCCTGCTCTCCCTATCCGGTACGTTTAGGACCTACACCTGCACCATGCACTATGAGCCGTGGCCGACTTCTCTCAGCATCGCTGGCGTTTCGCTGGGGGCGCCGACAACGTTGTCGCACGAGCGCGCGGTGACGGTCGATCCATGGCGTCCGGGGGTGGTCATGTGACCGCGGTCTCGTCCTACATCGCGTACGCGCGGGCGCTCAACAGGCTGGGTTGGACGCCGGCCGAGTTTGTGGTGGCGGAGTCGTTTGCCGTGCGCCTGCGCGGTATGCTGGGACGGTGTCCGGTTGCCGCCAACGGTCTGCCGCTCGTCATGGCGTTTCCACGCTGCTCTTCGGTCCATACGTGTTTTATGGCCTATCCCATCGACATCGCCTTCATCGATCGCGACGGCAATATCCTCGCGCGCTACGAAAGCGTTCGTCCTTGGCGCACGTGCTCCTGCCCCGGCGCCTGGGCCGTACTAGAGCGTCCTTCAATCATTGTTTCGATCCCTGCTCTCCAACGCGTGCCGGCTTAAGAATTGGCGACAGCGGACTTTCGTCATACGAAATTGGGTAAGTTTGGCAGGAGATTGAACGGGCTCGGCAAAGGGGTCGATGATGGGCAAGACGTATACGGCCGCTAATGGTCAGGTTGTAACGGATGAAACGATTGACGCGTGGTGCGAGTCGTACGAGCGCGGAGAGTTTCCGGATGGCGAACACACCGTTGGTGGGATCGTGCATGGACGGCCCCCACTCTCAGGCGAGGGGACGGCAACGCTGTCGGTCAAGATTCCTCTGGGAATGAAGGAGGCCATTCGTCGACGGGCGGCTGCCGAGGGGATGACGCCAAGTGAGTTTGCCCGTGCGGCTCTGAGCGAAAAACTTCTTGCTGCCGGCTGATGCCTCTGACGTGCCGATTTATAGAACCGAGGCTGTGCTCAAAAACTTTTTTAAAATTCTCGGTTGACCGGAACGCGTCCTTGGTTATACTAATCAAGCCTTGAAACAAGGCACACCTCAAATGGCTGGGTAGCTCAGTTGGTAGAGCAGAGGACTGAAAATCCTCGTGTCAGGGGTTCGATTCCCTTCCCCGCCACCTTGAATTGACTAGGACCTCTGCAAAGGGGTCCTTTTCTTTTATGTAGGGTTCTGCGGAAACTGCGTCCCAGAATAAGGGCTCAGAACGGGACACACTTTCCGGTGCCTGCCTCCGGCGCGCGTACACACCTCGTCGCACCATTCCGAGCCCGCCCGCCCCAGACATTCCTCCCACTTTCGCGTCACTTTACAGACCGTTCGGTCGCCTGTCCGCACACGCGGGTATACTCAAAACGATACTTATCCTATGCAATACGATGCGGGTTCGACCTGCATGATCCGAAGGGGGCAGTGATGGAGAGGATACTCGGCGTTAATCTCTCTGGCTGGTTTATTCCCGAGCCTTGGGTGACCCCGTCGCTGTACGCGGCGACCGGTGCATCCAACGCGGCCGAGCTACAGGAGGCCATGGGTACCGCCGCCTATAACGAGCGCATGCGCCGCCATTACGAGACGTTTGTGAGCGAGGACGATTTTCGCCGCATGGCGCAGATTGGCCTCAATGCCGTGCGTCTGCCGGTGCCCTGGTATGCCTTTGGCTCACAGGGGTCCGATGCGTCCTACATCTCGGTTGTCGACTACATTGACCGTGCAATTGAGTGGGCTGCCAAGTACGACATCCGCGTGCTGCTCGATCTGGCAACCGTGCCCGGTGGCCAGGGCGATTCCAACGATTCGCCCACCACGCCGGAGGCTGTCGCCGAGTGGCATTCGTCCACCAACGGCCGTCATGTCGCACTCGACGTGCTCGAGCGCTTGGCCGATCGCTATGGCGAGGCCGAGAGCCTGCTGGGCATTGAGCTGCTGGACACGCCGCAGATGAGCGTTCGCAAGAGCCTCTTCACCATGACGGATGGCATTCCGGCCCACTACCTGCGCAATTTCTATCGCGATGCCTACGAGCTCGTTCGTTCGTATATGCCCGAGGATAAGATCGTCGTCTTCTCGTCGTCGGGGCATCCCAGCGAGTGGAAGCATTTTATGCGCGGCGCCAAGTACAAGAACGTCTACATGGACCTTCACCTGTACCATTACCGCGACGAGTACGCGCTCGACATTACGAGCCCCCGCGGGCTGACGACGGCGATTTCGCGTAACAAGCGCGAGCTTAAAGAAGCGATTTCGACTGGGTTCCCCGTGCTGGTGGGCGAATGGTCGGGTGCGGCGATCTTTGCCAACTCGTCGGTTACGCCCGAGGGCCGCAATGCCTACGAGCGCGTGTTTATCGCCAACCAGCTGGCTTCGTTTGCGCCGGCTGCCGGTTGGTTCTTCCAAACGTGGAAGACCGAGAAGCGCATTGCAGCATGGGACGCCCGCGCGGCGCTTGGTACGCTCGAGCGCGGCATGATTGAATAGGTTGATATGACGCAAAACAGCGCCCATACGGGCAAACTCTATGTGGTCGGCACGCCCATCGGCAACCTAGGCGACCTGTCCCCGCGCGTTGGCGAGGCTTTTGCCGCCGCCGATGCCATTTGCTGCGAAGACACGCGTGTGACGTCAAAGCTGCTGATGCACCTGGGCATTTCCAAGCCGCTTGTCCGTTGCGACGAGAATGTGATCGCTAGCCGCGCTGCCGGCCTGGTCGACCGTCTGCTGGCGGGGGAGACCCTCGCCTTTGCCTCGGACGCCGGCATGCCGAGCGTGTCCGATCCCGGCCAGGCGCTGGTCGAGGCGGCGCGTGAGGCCGATGTGCCCGTCGAAGTTATTCCCGGGCCCTCTGCTTGCGTCACGGCGCTTGTTTCGTCCGGCATTCCCTGCGAGCATTTTTTCTTCGAGGGCTTTTTGGGCCGAAAGCACGGCGACCGTGTGCGCCGTTTGCAGCGCCTTGCCGTGGTGCCTGGCGCACTCATCTTCTACGAGTCTCCACATCGTATCGTGGCGACGCTCGAGGCCGTGGCGGAGGTCTTTCCCCAGCGTGAGGTCGCCGTCTGCCGCGAACTCACCAAGCTGCACGAGGAGGTCTTGCGCGGGCCCGCTGACCAGCTTGCCGAGGAGCTGCGTGCTCGCGGCGAGGTAAAGGGCGAGATTGCGCTGGTCATCGCGCCGCCGAGCGAGGACGAGGAGGCCGGCATCGCGCCGGTTGGCGCTGCGGTAGCGGATCCCGACGATGCCCTGCGCGAGGATATCCGCACCGCGCTCGAGGAGGGGGAGCCCGCCTCTGCGGTGGCCAAGCGCCTGTCTCAGAAGTATTCGCGCCGCAAGCGCGATGTCTATGCCATGGTGCTCGATATGCAATAGATGGAGGATATCCAGCCCTTGCGCTAGAATCATCCCCTGTATGCAACGTTTTTCTGGAGGACAAACCCCATGGATCAAAGCAAGCCTTCGTTCTTTATCACGACGCCCATCTACTACGTCAACGCCGATCCGCACCTGGGCACGGCTTATTCCACCATCATCGCCGACGTTCAGGCTCGCTATCGCCGCTCCGCCGGCTATAACGTCAAGTTCCTGACCGGCATGGACGAGCACGGCGAGAAGGTCGCCGAGGCCGCTGCCAAGCACAACATGACGCCGCAGGAGTGGACCGACAGCCAGGCTCCGCACTTCAAGGAGCTTTGGAGCAAGCTCGAGATCTCCAACGACGACTTCATTCGCACCACCGAGCCGCGCCAGCATCACGCCGTGCAGTATCTGTGGGAGCGCATGAAGGAGTCCGGCTACCTGTATAAGGGCAGCTATGACGGCTGGTACTGCGTGCCCGACGAGACCTACTTTACCGATACGCAGGTCCAGAAGGGTGACGAAGAGTACGGTAGCGTCGGCCAGCACCTGTGCCCCGATTGCCACCGTCCGCTCGAGCGCGTGCAGGAGGAGTCCTACTTCTTTAAGCTCTCCGCCTTCCAGGACAAGCTTCTCAAGCTCTATGACGAGCACCCCGACTTTGTCGAGCCTGCGTTCCGCATGAACGAGGTACGTAGCTTTGTCGAGGGCGGCCTTAACGACCTTTCCGTGAGCCGCACGAGCTTTGACTGGGGCATTCAGGTCCCGTTTGACGAGGGTCACGTGACCTACGTGTGGTTCGATGCGCTGCTCAACTATATGACTGCCGTCGGCTACGGTGTCGACACCGACGAGGCCCGTGCCGAGCTGGCCTATCGCTGGCCCGCGCAGTTCCATATTGTGGGTAAGGACATCATTCGCTTCCACTGCGTCATTTGGCCCGCCATGCTCATGGCCATCGGCGAGGCCCTGCCCGAGCACGTCTTTGCCCACGGCTTCCTGACCGTGCGCAATGCCGAGACCGGCAAGGCCGAGAAGATGTCCAAGAGCCGCGGTAACGCCATCGCTCCGCAGGATGTTATCGACATGCTGGGCGTCGAGGGCTATCGCTACTACTTTATGACCGATGTCGTTCCCGGTACCGACGGCGCCATCAGCTTCGATCGCATGGAGCAGGTCTACAACGCCGACCTGGCCAACAGCTGGGGCAACCTTATCTCGCGTTCGCTCAACATGAGCGGCAAGTACTTTGACGGTTGCGCGCCCGCCAAGCCCGCATCGTTCGATGCGTTCGACAACCCGCTGGCAAAGATCGCCGATGGCCTGGTCGACCGCTACATGGCCAAGATGGACGTGCTCGATTACGGCGGAGCCAAGGATGAGGTCATGGAGCTCATCCACGCCGCCAACCACTACATCGAGGACTCCGAGCCCTGGGCGCTTGCCAAGGACGAGGCCAAGGCTGACGAGCTGGCGTTTGTGATCTACAACCTGCTCGAGGCCATCCGCATTGCCGCTCACCTGCTGATGCCGCTCATGCCTCAGACCTCTGCCGAGGCCCTGCGCCGCCTGTCCTGCGAGAACGAGGCCGCGACCGACGACCTCAAGGGCATTTGCGCTTGGGGCCTGCTTGCTGGTGGTCAGCCCGTCGAGAAGGGCGATCCGCTGTTCCCGCGTCTGGCGTAGAGACCGCACGAGCGCCATATCGGCAATTTGCTGTTTAGATGTAAGGGCATGGCCGCAACGGTCCATGCCCTTTCGTTTCAAGACGCCGCCATCATGCTAAGGAGGCAACTATGACAACTTCGCCTTTGGCAAACCCCACGGCAACAAGGGAGCTGCTGGAGGAGTTTGGCCTTGCGACCAAGCATCGCCTGGGCCAGAACTTTCTAATCGACAATCATGTGATCGAACGTATCTGCGAGCTTGCCGAGCTTGCAGGTGACGAGCGCGTACTCGAGGTGGGTCCAGGTTGCGGTACGTTGACACTTGCGTTGCTGCAGGAAGCGGCGTGCGTTACGTCCATTGAGGCCGATCCCGAGCTTGAGCCGGTGCTCGATGCCCACGCCGCCGACTATGCCAACTTCCGCTTTATCATGGGCGACGCGGTTAAGGTGGGCCCGGAGCAGATTGAGCAGGCTGCGGGCGGTGAGCCGACGGTATTTGTCGCGAACTTGCCCTATAACGTGGCGGCGACGATCATCCTGCAGTTCTTCCAGACGATGCCCGCGCTCAAGCGTGCTGTGGTCATGGTTCAAAAGGAGGTTGCCGATCGCATTGCCGCGGTGCCGGGTAACAAGACCTATGGCGGCTACACGGCAAAGCTCGGCCTGTATGCGCAGGTTACGGGTCGCTTTGAGGTGCCGCCACGTTGCTTTATGCCGGCACCGCACGTGGACTCGGCCGTCGTGCGTATCGATCGCGTTGACGGCGTGGTACCCGAGGGGCTCGATCGCGAATTTGTGGCCCGCGTGATTGATGCTGCATTTGCCCAGCGTCGCAAGACCATCCGCAATTCCATGAGCGCCAACGGCTTTGCCAAGGACGTGCTCGATGCCGCCTTTGAGGCTTGCGGTATCGCACCCACCACGCGCGCAGAAACGCTTGATGTTGCCGACTTTATCCGCCTGGCTCAGGAGCTCATCCATGATGCCTAATGCCGAACGCGTGACGTTTACCAAGAAAAAGAAGACGGTTGCTTGTCCCGTGCCCTTGGCACCGCTTGCTGACACGCATGCGCATCTGCTTTCGTTTTGGGGGAAAGAAGTGCCCGAGACGCTCGTGCGCGCCAAAGCCGCGGGCGTCGACCTGTTGGTGACGATGCTCGACCCCATCGCCGACAAGCGCAGCGTGACGGACTATAGCGACTGGCTCGTGCGCGAAATTCTGCCGATGCGGGATATTCCGCAGATCAAGTATCTCGCTGGCGTTCACCCCTATGGCGCGCCGGATTATACCGATGACATTCACGCGCAGGTTGTTGCTGCGCTCGATGACCCTTTGTGCGCCGGTATCGGCGAGATCGGTCTGGACTACCACATGGATTACGACGACGACATCGCGCCGGCGCCCCACAGTGTGCAGATTGATTGCATGGCGCGTCAGCTCGAAGTTGCCGTGCGCCGCAATGTGCCGGTGGAGCTGCACCTGCGGCACGAGGACTCGGATGGGGAGCGCACCTCGCATATGGATGCGTACAACGTGCTGCGCGAGGTGGGTGTGCCTCAGGCCGGTTGCGTGCTGCACTGTTTTGGCGAGGACCGCGCCACGATGGAGCGCTTTGTGGAGCTGGGCTGCTATATCGCCTATGGTGGTGCGGCCACCTTTAAGCGCAACGACGACGTGCGCGAGGCATTTGCGGCGACCCCGCTCGACCGCATTTTGTTCGAGACGGATTGCCCGTATATGGCGCCGGAGCCCATTCGCGGTCTTGAATGCGAGCCAGCAATGATCTCCATTACGGCAAACGCGCTGGTTAACGACCGTGTCGATCGCACTGGTGAGGACGCCGAAACAATCGCGCATGCCGCTTGGGAAAATGCCTGCAAACTTTTTCAAAAATAGTTCTTGCGTTCGCGGTGGCGCTCCGTTATTCTAATTCCTGCACGCGGGCGTGGCGGAATTGGCAGACGCGTACGGTTCAGGTCCGTATGGGGGCAACCCCATGAAGGTTCAAGTCCTTTCGCCCGCACCATTGATTGAAAGAGCTCCCAGCAATGGGAGCTTTTTTGTTATGGGCCCGTCGCAGGGACTTGAACCTGTGAAGGAGCGAGCGTAAAGAAAACGCGGAGCGTTTTTAGCGAGCTGGCGAGGACGCCGGCAGGCGGCCGATGCCGGTGCGGATCCGCGAAGCGGATACGCGGACGTCCTTTCGCCAGCACCATGGATTGAAAGAGCTCCCAGCAATGGGAGCTTTTTTGTTATGCACGATCTCCTTGGACGGGTATCCTAATGCCAACGTGTGCCTATCAGAGGAGAGACCATGCTGTTTTCCGGTATCATCGCCGCCCTTACCAGCCTTTTGATTCCCATCATCATCCTGTTGTTGCTGCTCCCCAACGCCTGCTACGTCGTTGAGCAGCAGCACGCTGTGATCATCGAGCGCTTGGGTAAGTTCAATCGTATCGTCAACGCGGGCTTCCACGTGAAGGTGCCCGTGATTGACCGCAAGGCCGCCACGGTGAGTCTGCGCACCATGAAAAATGGTTTTGGCATCGACGTTAAGACCCAGGACAACGTGACCATTGGCCTTGAGGTCTCCGCTCAGTACCACGTGAGCTATGACATGGGCGCCGGCCCGGCAGATTCGGGCATCTACAAGAGCTACTATATGCTGCAGGAGCCCGTCGACCAGATGCGCGACTTCATCACCGACGCCCTGCGCTCTTCGATTCCTGTCTACACACTCGATGAGGTCTTTGCCAAGAAGGATGACATCGCCAAGGATGTCAACGCTACCGTTTCCGAGCAGATGGCCGCCTACGGCTTCACCCTCGTGTCGACGCTCATCACCAAAATCGCACTGCCGACCGAGGTTGAGAACTCCATGAACGACATCAACGCCGCCCAGCGCAAGCGCGCTGCGGCACAGGAGCTCGCCGAGGCAGACCGCATCAAGCGCGTCACCGAGGCGACCGCCGAGGCCGAGGCAATGGAAAAGGCGGGCGAGGGCATCGCCAACCAGCGCAAGGCCATCGCACTGGGTATCAAAGATTCGCTCGAGATCATCCAGGAGACGGGTGTCGGCAATGACGAGGCCAACCAACTGTTCATGTTTACGCAGTGGTCCGAGATGATGACGGAGTTCGCTCGCACGGGTAAAACCTCGACGGTCGTGCTGCCGAGCGACTTTTCGCAGTCGGCCTCGATGTTCGAGCAGATGCTGGCCGCCGGCAAAGTTCAAAACGATTCGAAGGAGTAGACGCGCGTGAAATACACCGTCGTTTGCGTCGGTAAGCTCAAGGAGCGCTTTTGGAAGGACGCGTGCGCTGAGTACACCAAGCGCCTAGGTGCCTATGCCAAGGTGGATATCCGCGAGGTGGCCGATATCGACCCGGCTAAGGCGGGCGGCGTGGATGCCGCGCGCGACAAGGAGGGGGCGGCGATTCTTACAGCCCTGCCGCCTCGAGCACATGTGATCTTGCTGGCCATTGAGGGCAAAGAGCGCTCGAGCGAGGAACTTTCGGCGCGGCTCGATGATCTTATGCTACGTGGTAACAGCGACATCGCCTTTGTAATTGGCGGATCGGACGGCGTGAGCGATGACGTGCGCGCACGAGCCGACGAGATGCTCAGCTTTGGACGTATTACCTTGCCGCATAACTTGGCGCGCGTGGTGCTGCTGGAGCAGATCTACCGCGCCTGCAAGATCAGTCGTGGCGAGCCGTATCACAAATAGGTCGGCAATACGAAACAATGGCGTGGGACAATACCTTTCGTTTTGAGGAATGTGTCTGAAAGGACTATGAGATATGAAGATTGGATTTGTCGGTTTTGGCAATATGGCGAGCGCTATGGCCGATGGCTGGATCGCTGCCGGTGTAGCTGCGAGCGACATGTGCGCCTGCGCGGGTCGCTACGACGCGCTGGTTGGGCGCTGCGAGGCGCGCGGGATGGCCGCTTGCCACGATGCCGCCGAGGTTGTCGCCGCATCCGATATCGTGGTCGCTGCGGTCAAACCGTACATGATCGAGAAGGTATTCGCCCCGCTCAAGGATGCTCTTGCCAAAAAGGTCGTTCTGTCGGTTGCCTGGACCTGGGACAGTGCCAAGTGGGAGCAGGTCCTGCCGGGCGTCGCGCATATCTCGACGGTGCCCAACACGCCGGTTTCGGTAGGCGAGGGCGTCATCGCCTGCGAGAAGGCTTCGACGCTTAACGACGAGCAGCGTGCTGTGGTGCTCGACCTGCTCGGTAAGCTTGGCGCTGTCGTCGAGCTCGACACAAGCCTGCTGTTTGTGGGCGGCACGGTGGGTGGTTGCGCTCCGGCGTTTGTCGCCATGGCAATCGAGGCCCTGGGCGATGCGGCGGTCAAGCACGGTATCCCGCGTGCGGATGCTTATCGCATTGTGAGCCAGATGGTGCTGGGTACGGCAAAGCTGCAGCTTGCAACTGGCCAGCATCCTGCGGCGATGAAGGATGCCGTATGCTCGCCCGGTGGTGCCACCATCAAGGGCGTCGTTGCGCTCGAGGACGCCGGCATGCGCAGCGCCCTGGTCAAGGCAATCGACGCAACCCTCCAGTAAAACCGACCAAAAAAGGGACAGGTTTATGTTGGCAGGTTTTTCCTGCGGTTTTGTCCTTTTAGCGAAAAGTGCCCCGCAACTGGCTCAATTCCAGTTGCGGGGCACTTGCGTTTGCCCAGATAAAACCGACCAAAATAAACCTGTCCCTTTTTGGCAGGTTAGTCCCAGAAGCTGTCTTCTTCGTCCTCGGACTTGGGGCCGCGGTCGACATACATCTTATGGGTGCGCTTCTCCATTACAAAGGCAATAATCGCAAACAGCAGGATGCCGCCGGCGAAAAGGATGGCAAAACCGGTGCGGGTGCCAAACAAAAAGGAAAAAACTGCGTCCATTGGGTGCCTTCTTGCGTAGTTGAGTTGGGTCGTAAACGCTCATAAGTATATACTTGCCCATACATGTACAAGGTTGCAACCTAAATGGAATGTATATCGCCGGAGGATCTAATGCTTGATATCAAGTTTGTTCGCGAGAACCCCGATGCCATCGATGTCGCCATGGCTAACCGCCAGACGTCTTGGGATCGCGAGAAGTTCTTTGAGCTCGACGACGAGCGTCGTGCCGTCATCACCGAGGTTGAGGAACTTCAAGCCACGCGCAATGCCGAGTCCAAGAAGATCGGCGCCCTGATGAAGGAGGGCAAGAAGGACGAGGCCGAGGCCGCCAAGGAGGCCGTGCGCGCCGTCAACGAGAAGATTGACGGTCTGGCCGAGCGCCGCACCGCCCTCGAGCAGGAGCAGTACGACTTCATGGCTCACCTGCCCAACATTCCTTGCGAGGCCACGCCGTACGGCAAGGACGAGGACGAGAACATCGAGCGCCGTCGTTGGGGCACCCCGCGCGAGTTCGACTTCGACTTTAAGCCGCACTGGGATCTGGGCACCGACCTCGACATCCTTGACTTCGAGCGCGGCAACAAGCTCTCCGGCAGCCGCTTCACCGTTCTCGGTGGCGCCGGCGCCCGTCTTGAGCGCGCCCTCATCAACTTCTTCCTCGATACGCACACCAGCCGTGGTTTTAAGGAGTGGTGGCCGCCCATCGTCGTCAAGCGTCAGACCATGTTCGGCACGGGCCAGCTGCCCAAGTTCGAGGACGACGCCTATCACGTCTCGGGCGACAACTTCCTGATCCCCACCGCCGAGGTCGTGCTCACCAACCTGCACGCCGGTGAGGTCCTCGACGCCGACACCCTGCCGCGCCGCTACACCGCCTTCACCCCCTGCTTCCGCGAGGAGGCCGGTTCCGCCGGTCGCGATACCCGTGGCATCATCCGTCAGCACGAGTTCGACAAGGTCGAGATGGTCAAGTTCGCTAAGCCGGAGGAGTCCGACGAGGAGCTCGAGAGCATGACCGCCGAGGCCGAGTACCTGCTGCAGCAGCTGGGCCTTCCGTATCGCGTGATTAGCCTGTGCACCGGCGACTTGGGCTTCTCTGCCCGTCAGACCTACGACATCGAGGTCTGGCTGCCGAGCTACAACGCCTACAAGGAGATCAGCTCCTGCTCCAACTGCGGTGACTTCCAGGCTCGCCGCGCCAACATCAAGTATCGCGACCCCGAGAACTTCAAGGGTTCGCGCTACCTGCACACCCTCAACGGTTCCGGCCTGCCGGCTGGCCGTACCATGGCTGCCATTCTGGAGAACTACCAGAACGCCGACGGCACCATCACGATCCCCGAGGTCCTGCGTCCCTACATGGGCGGCCTCGAGAAGATCGAGCCGGTCGCGTAACTTGGCTGCATAGGCGATATGCAAGGGCGCTCCTTCGGGGGCGCCCTATTTCGTGCGCAGGTCCATACCATGCTGTGCGGACAGCTCAATAGAAAACACACGAACAACTGTTCTGTATGCAGCCATCTACCTGCTATGCTTTTGCTAAATAAGAGCGAGAGAAAGGGGACGCGATGGAGCTGTTTGATGATCGGGTGGTTTTGTTTGAGAGCGACGAGGGCGGGGAGTACCTGCTTGTGACGTGTGAGCCGTCTGGCATGGGTGGCCTGGTGGTTCGACAGACGAGCGAGGGGCCGTTGACGCAATGGTGCTACGAGGAGTCGCCTCATGTGGTTGAGACGTTTGTGGCGCACGAGGGGCTTGTGGCCCTAGAGCATTTCTATGGGGTCCAGACATCTAATCAGGTTGCTCGCATGTTGAGCATCTCGTTTGCCGATTATGATTGTGCCCAGCGGGTGAGATCGCTCCTGAGGGAACTTGATGCTAAGTTTGACGTGATCGAAAAGCCAATCGATCGTACGGGGAATGGCGGTATATGCGGAGCAGCATGACAAGACTGCGTTCCACAAAAAAGTTTGAAATTGTGCTTGACTCCAATAAGCTAAAGTGGTTTTATATGTCTTGCGCTGCGGCGTTACCTCAGCTGGATAGAGGGTCTGACTACGAATCAGAACGTCATAGGTTCGAATCCTATACGCCGCACCAACTGAACTTTAAAGCCTCCGGTAACGGAGGCTTTTCTTATATGTCGACATACTTGAGGAGTTGCTTTCGCCGTGTTTGAAAGTATCGATTCGATCGACTGCATCAAATGAGTAAAAATCAAATTCGATAACTTTTTTTGAAAAAATGCTTGACCATTATTCAGTCCATGTGCATAATAATCAACAAGTCGCGGCGTTACCTCAGCTGGATAGAGGGTCTGAC
>URKC01000029.1:0-22752 GCA_900548295.1 uncultured Collinsella sp. | reverse complement strand
GGGCAAACGCGATAATGACAGCCCAAAACCACCACAAAGGCGCCTGTCCCCTTTGCGGTGGTTTAGGCGATGATGGGGGCGATGGCGCGGATGCAGGCGTCGGCTGCCGTGAAAGTAGTGCTGTCGTCGCTGACGATAAAGATGATCTTTCCTTTGATGCCAAAGTCGCCGATTTCGCTAAAGAGTACGTAGGGCTCCTTGTCAAAGCCCGAGATGGGAAGCACGGCGGCCTTGGTGGCGCTGGTCAGCTCGTCTGCCAGTGCGTCGAGCGAGGCCCACTTGGACGTGTCCTTTACGGCAACGGGCACAGCCACACGCCCAAAGGGCATGAGGTGCACGAGCGTGTTCTTGGAGATATTTGAGTTGGGGACGATGATGGTTTGCCCGCAGGCGTCCTCGATGGTCGTATGACGCCAGGTGATGTCCTGGACCACGCCGGACACGCCGCCGACCTCGATATTGTCGCCGGGTTTGACAATGCCCATAAACGTCACCTGCATGCCGCCGATGAGGTTTGAAAGCGTGTCCTGAAAGCCGAGTGAGATGGCGATGCCGCCGACGCCAAGAGCGGCGACGAGGGCGTTTGCATTAATGCCAAAACAGTTGTCGAGGATAAAGCTGCCGCCGATCATCCAGATGACGGCGCGCGCGATGTTGATGAAGATACTCGATGCCGGAAGCGGGTTATCGTCTCGGTTAAGCAGATGGTTCAGGGTCTTGGATACGACCTTGGCGGCGACGGCGGTGCCTATCGCCAAGATGACGGCCCAGATGATGTTGTGGACCCATCGTTGTGCAAAGAAATGAAGAATTGGCTCAAACAATTCCATGTAGGGAAAACCTCCTAATAATCGTTCAACCATGATACCCATCAAGAAGCCCGTTCGATCACATCGGACGCGCCGATAACTTGAGATAGGGTGGCCGCGGTGACGTAAGCTGGGGCGCCGGCGAGCACGCCGGCAAGGAGTGCGGCGGTCAGGCAAGACGGGGAAGAGGTCTTCTCATGGCAGTTTCCTTAGTTCTTAACCAGTGGTCCCTGCTGATACTGGATTATCGACATAATATGCGAAAACCGCCGCAAGGGCGTCTGTCCCTTTGCGGCGGTTTTGACGTTTGCGCAGATAAAACCTGCCAAAATAAACCTGTCCCTTTTTGGTAGGTTTAGCTCAGCAGCATGCGGTCGTTGGCGAGCTCGCCGCCCGAGACCTCCTCGAACTTCTGCAGCAGGTCGGCTACGGTGAGCGACTTCTTCTCGTCGCCGGCCACGTCGTAGATCACGTGGCCTTCGTGCATCATGATCAGACGGTTGCCCAGACGGATGGCGTCGTTCATGTTATGCGTGACCATGAGCGTGGTCAGGTGGTTCTCGTCGACAATCTCCTCGGTCAGGTTGAGTACCTTAGAAGCCGTCTTGGGATCGAGGGCCGCGGTGTGCTCGTCGAGCAGCAGCAGGCGCGGCTTGGTGAGCGTGGCCATCAGCAGGGTGAGTGCCTGGCGCTGGCCGCCCGAGAGCAGACCGACCTTGGCGTTGAGGCGTGTGTCCAGGCCAAGGTCCAGGCGTTTGAGCAGCTTAACGAACTCGTCCTTCTCGGCCTTGGTGACGCCCCACGAAAGACCGCGGCGCTGGCCGCGGCGCTTGGCGAGGGCCAGGTTCTCGGCAATCTGCATGTCGGCTGCGGTGCCGCGCATGGGGTCCTGGAACACACGGCCCAGGTACTTGGCGCGCTGCGACTCGCTCAGACGCGAGATGTCGGTGCCGTCGAGCTCGATAACGCCCGAATCGAGCGGATATACGCCGGCGATCATGTTGAGCAACGTGGACTTGCCGGCGCCGTTGCCACCAATCACGGTTACAAAGTCGCCATCATTCAGAGTGAGGTCGACGCCGGTAAGAGCGCGCTTCTCGGTGACGGTGCCCTTGTTAAAGGTCTTCTTGACGTGCGAGAGCTTAAGCATCTGCCTCATCTCCCCTCGTGTAGGAGCTGCGGAGCTTATAGCGCTCCCAAACCACGGGCACGCACAGGGCCACGGCAACGATTACGGCGGAGAGCAGCTTCATGTCGTTGGCGTCCATGCCCAGCTGCAACACGATGGCGCGAATAAGGAAGTAGACCACGGAGCCAAAGACGGCGGAGGCAAGACGGACGCTAAACTGCGTCAGACCGCCGGGCAGCAGGCGGCCGAGCACCTCGCCGATAACAATGGCGGCAAGACCGATAACGATGGCGCCGGTGCCCATGCCGATATCGGCATACTTCTGGCTCTGGCAGATGAGCGCACCCGAAAGGCCGATAAGGGCGTTGGAGAGCACGAGGGCAATCATCTTGGTGGTGTTGGTGTTAACGCCCAGGGCGCGGATCATGTACTCGTTGTTGCCGGTGGCACGCAGCGCCGAGCCGATCTCGGTGCCAAAGAACCAGTACAGGATGGCGACGATGGCCACGGCCAGCACAATGCCCAGGATGATGGCAACGGTGGACTGCGGCAGGCCCGTCATGTGGCTGACGGATGAGAAGATGGTGCCCTTGGCAAGGATGGGCGTGTTTGATTTGCCCATGATGCGCAGGTTGATGGACCACAGACTGATCTGCGTAAGGATTCCGGCGAGGATTGCGGGAATCTCAAAGACGGTGGTCAAGATGCCCGTGACGGCGCCGGCAATGGCACCGGCGCACATGCCGGCCAGCACGGCGAGCAAGGGGTCGACGTTATTGTTGACGATGAGCACGGCGCAAACACAGCCGCCGAGGGCAAAGCTGCCGTCGCAGGTCATATCGGGGATGTCGAGCAGGCGGAACGTGATAAACACGCCGAGCACCATGATGCCCCAGAGGACGCCCTGCGAAACGGCGCCCTGCAATGCAATGAGCATGCTTCATACCTCCTAGGATAGGGTGGACACGTGATTTTCCATAATAGCGGTACCACTGCATAAAAGAGCGATGGACAGACGTTTTGTTTTACCTGAAACAAGCAGGGCGAACGCCGGTCTTTAGCGTTCGCCCCAATGACTCAGATATTGAATAACGCAACAGTAGCGCGCGTGCGGGCCCTAGACGCGTTATCGCGCATGGCGCTACGCGTCCAGAGCGGAAAGGTCGATACCCAGGGCCTCGGCCATCTCGTCGTTTTTGACGACGACCAGGTCCTTGCTCGAGAGGTGCTTGATCGGCATATCCTCGGGCTTGGCCTCGCCCTTCAGGATCTTAACGGCCATCTCGCCTGCAGCGTAGCCCAGGTCCTCATAGTTGATGGAGAGGGTGAATAGGCCGCCGGCCTTGCACATGCCCTCCTCGCCGGTAACGAAGGGGAGCTTGTTCTCCTTGCAGATCTGGCCGACCTGCGAAGCACCCGCGGCGATGGTGTTGTCGGTGGGGGAGTAGAGCGCGTCGACCTTGCCCACGGCAGACTCGACGACGGACTGGATCTCGTTGGAGCTCGAAACGGTGAAGTCGGTGTACACCAGGCCCAGCTTGTCGAGCTCCTTCTTGGCTGCCTTGATCTGGACGTCAGAGTTGGACTCGGCTGTGCAGTAGAGGAGGCCGACCTTTTTAACGTCGGGCAGGACCTTCTGCATCATCTCGAGCTGCTCGGCGACTGGGGTGAGGTCGGAAGCGCCCGTGACGTTGGTGCCGGGCTTGTCGTTGTCCTGGACCAGGCCGGAGGCGGCGTAGTCGGTGATGGCACAGCCCACGATGGGGATATCGGCCGTGGCGCCGGCGGCAGCCTGCGCGGCGGGCGTGGCGATGGCATAAATCAGGTTGACGTTGTCGCCCACAAACTTGTCGGCAATGGACTTACACGTGGACTGGTCGTTCTGGGCGTTCTTCTGGTCGATCTTGACCTTAAGGCCGCTCTCCTTGATGGCCTTGACAAAGCCGTCGTTGGCGGCATCGAGTGCGGAGTGCTCGGTGAGTTGCAGAACGCCGATGGTGTAGTCGGAACCGGCGGCAGCAGAGCCGGAACCAGAGTTGCCGCCGCATCCGGCGAGCGGGGCGAGCGCGAGCAGACCGGCGGAGACCAGAAGGCTCCTGCGGCTGATGGTGATGTCCTTCATATCATTACCCCCAGTATAAAAATGGCTGGAAACACTGCACTGGGACAAAGTGCAAGTGGAACTATAGTAGCGCTGATGTCCATTTTTACAACAGCCTGGCGGGTTTTTTAATACAGAATCGGATGGGCGGTACGGGTAGTCGAATGGGCGGCGGAGGGTCTTATGCGGCGGAGGAGGCATCGTCCTCGTCCAGGACGGCGAAGAGCTTCTTGCCGTCGAGGAGACGTGTGGTGACGTTTCTCATGCGGCCGATCTCAACGGTACGCAGCGTGTCGTCGGCGCCTCGCGCGTCATAGACCGTTCCCAGCAAATACGAGATGCCGTCTCGTTGCTTGATGGCAAAGGGCCGGAGTGTCATCCGCGCCACTTCGACCTCTCCGCGTGCCGTGACACTCGAAATATCAAAACTCACCGTGGTTCCGTGGTCGATGGCCTGCTCGATGAGCTCGCAGGCATCGATGCGCTTGACGGGCGTGCGTATGGCCTTGGTGGATTTGTCGCCTGCGCTTGGAGCAGGCTCGGGTGCATCGAGGTAGCCGCGAACGTCGGCACTCGCCATGGCGACCAGGTGCTGCGCCATGCTTTTTCGAATGGCGATGGGCGTAGAGCGGTTGCGCATGACCATGCCGTGGAGCCGGATGATCTCTTCGTCGGTGAGCGGACGGGTCAAGAGCCGATACCCCACGCCGCGCTTGTATTCAATTTCGTATCCGGCATGGCGAAGTGCGGAGATGGCGGTGTAGATGCTGCGCCGCGCCGCCGAGATGGGCATGCGGGCGGGGTCGTCGGGATGGGCGAGACGCCGGATCAACTCATCGGAAAGCATGGCCTTGTCCTCGCCGGTGTTTTCGCTTAATAATTGCAGGATGCGAACGGCGCGATAGGCTGCCATCGAGGCGGCGCCCCTCGTCGTGGTCTCGTAAGTTTCAACAGCGGTTTCGGTCATGGCGTCCACGTCCTTTCCGTTTTGGGTGGCGACGGTATGGAGCCTAGGGCGCGGGGCTTTCCCAGGGGTGCAGGACACTCCGGGCGGTCGGTAGCCGTCGGCAAGCGGCGGGTCGAGTTTTCAACAGCCCTGGTCAACTGACCAAAAACTTGCCAAAAGCTTGACGGATGTTGTTGAAAAAAGCGTCTCTCGACCGATGTCGAGAGACGCTTATGCGATGAGCGTTGGCGTGTGGCGACGCGAGCTAGCGTCCGACGATTAGAAGTCGGCGTTGCCCACGGTGCGCGGGTGCGGCAGGACGTCGCGGATGTTGCCCACGCCGGTCAGATACATGACCAAGCGCTCGAAGCCCAGACCGTAGCCGGCGTGCTTGCAGGAACCGTAGCGGCGCAGGTCAAGGTAGTACTTGTACTGCTCGGGATTCATGCCCAGGTCCTTGATGCGGGCCTCGAGCAGATCCAGGCGCTCCTCGCGCTGGGAGCCGCCGATAATCTCGCCGATACCGGGAACCAGGCAGTCGGCGGCGGCGACGGTCTTGCCGTCCTCGTTCATGCGCATGTAGAACGCCTTGATCTCAGCCGGGTAGTCGGTCACGAAGGTCGGGCGCTTAAAGTGCTCCTCGGTTAGGAAGCGCTCGTGCTCGGTTTGCAGGTCGATGCCCCAGCTCACGGGATAGTCAAACTTGTGACCGGCGGCGACGGCCTGCTCCAGGATCTCGACGGCCTCGGTATAGGTGACGCGGGCAAAGTCGGAGTTGGCGACATGGTCCAGGCGCTCGAGCAGACCCTTGTCCACAAACTTGTTGAGCATATTGAGCTCGTCGGGGCAGGTTGCCATGACGTCCTTGAGGACATACTTGAGCATGGCCTCGGCGTTATCCATGTAGTCGTTCAGATCGGCAAATGCCATCTCGGGCTCGATCATCCAAAACTCGGCGGCGTGGCGCGTGGTGTTGGAGTTCTCGGCGCGGAAGGTGGGGCCAAAGGTGTACACGTCGCCAAAGGCCATGGCAAAGTTCTCGGCATTGAGCTGGCCGGACACGGTGAGGCTCGCATGCTTGCCAAAGAAGTCCTGGCTCCAGTCGACCTCGCCGGACTCGGTGAGGGGCGGGTTTTTGGGGTCGAGCGTGGTCACGCGGAACATCTCGCCGGCGCCCTCGCAGTCACTCGTGGTGATGATGGGGGTGTTGACGTAGACAAAGCCCTGCTCCTGGAAGAAGCGGTGAATGGCGGCAGCCGCGACAGAGCGGATGCGGAACACGGCGCGGAACAGGTTGGTGCGCGGACGTAGGTGCTGCTGGGTGCGCAGGAACTCGACGGTGGCACGCTTCTTCTGCAGCGGGTAATCCGGGGCGCTCGTGCCCTCGACCTCGATGGAGGTGGCAGAAAGCTCGAAGGGCTGGGGCGCATCGGGGGTCAGCTTGACGGTGCCGGTGCAGATGAGGGCGGCCGAGACGTTTTGATGGGCGATCTCGTCGTAGTTGTCGAGCGCCTCGCGGTTCATGACGACTTGCAGGTCGCGGAAGCAGCTGCCGTCGTTGAGTGTAACGAAGCCAAAGTTCTTCATGTCGCGGACGGACTTGACCCAGCCGGCAACGGTGACGGTCTGGCCACCGAGCGTCTCGGCGTGCGTATAGAGCTGCGCGATTTTGGTGCGGTTCACGTATCCTCCCATAACGGTTGTACGGATTATTTCCAAACAGTTAACCATTCTAACCCGCGAGTGGGGGCGTAGCAAAACGTCAAGCTCGATGTATGAGCGTGACGTGGGCACCGCGCAAGCGCCGATTTTGCGGTGCCTAGTGTCCGCAGATGGCTTGGCGGATGAGGGCTGCGTAGGTGCCGATTCCCGCCTGGGTGAGGTGTGTGCCGTCGTCGACAAGGTATTCGCTGTGGCCCTCTGAGGCGCCGTTCCAGTCGATGACGCCGGCGTTGTCGTTTTGGGCGCAGACGTCGCGGATCGTCTGGTTGTTGCGGTCCTGCAGCTCGAGCGGCACGCGCACGGTCACAAAGTAGATGGGCTTGCCGCCCACGGCATTGATCACGTCCTGCACCTGCTGCGGGTCGCGAATAAGGCCATTGGTGCCAAGTGCACAGATGACCACGCTCGGGTCGTAGTTGGCGCTGTCCTGCGCGTAGACATCCTGGAAGGTGTAGAACTGGCGGCTCACCACGCCGTCGATGTACGCGTTGGGAAGCACCGCCTGAATGCCAGGTTGGGCACCTGCGGTGACCGAGTCGCCGATCATGAGCACGCGGGCGTCGCAGGTTCCGGTCGCCTCGTCGTAGGTAAAGCTCTTCCAGTCCAAGTTCTTGGGGACCTTTTCGGCGATAGGACCTTCTTTGGACTTTTGCTGAGCGGCGTCGTTGGGCTGAGCGTCTTGGTTGGATGCGGACTCGGCGCTCTTGCCGCCGGCGCCGTTGTCCTTGGGCGAGGTTGCGTTTTGGACAAGCTCGGGGCGGAGCTGCTCGGCGCGGGCGGTGGCGATGCCTGCCCAGTCAAGTGGCGCGAAGGCAAGTGCAGCGACGCATGCGGCGCCAAGCGCGGGGAGCACCATGGCGGGCGCGAGGACGTGCTTTCTTGCCGCGCTGTCCTGTTGGGCCGGCTTGTGGGACCAAGGGCGTTCGACGAGGCGATAGAAAACCTCGGCTACCGCAAGGATCGATACAGGCTGTAATACCTGCTCCCACCAGGCGATGCGGGTAGTGCGGGTTGCGGGGTTCATAAGAAGCAATAGGGGATAGTGCACCAGATAGACCGAGAACGAGCGCTGGCCCAGCCAGACGAGCGGCTTGACCGACAACAGGCGACGCACGATACATTCCGTGTTTTGCACGCAGATGATAAGGAGCCCGGTGAGCAGGGCGAGCAGCAAAAAGCCACCGCGGTAGAGCAGGGGGTTCTCTCCGGTCAGCGTGAACGCGCCGACTACGACGGCAGCGAGCCACGCGACGGAGACCACGTTGACCTTCGAGATACCCTTGCTGGCGCCGGGGGTACGGGCGTCGCCGCTCAGCATCTCGCGCAGACGCGGCGCGGCGATGGCGGCTAAGGCTCCGCATAGAAGCTCGGCGGCACGGGCGTCGGTTCCATAGTAGACGCGCGATGTGTCGGCCATGGGGTCGAACATGAGGGCCATCGCTGCTGTTGATATCAGTATGAACGTGATCGTGACGCCGATAGCGGTGTTGCGCGATCTAGTTTTGCTACAGAGCACCATAAGGATGAGTGGCCATACCAGATAGAACTGCATCTGGACGCCGCAGAACCACAGGTGCGTGAGCGGCGAGGGGAGTCCTGCGGCGGCAAAATACGAGACGTTGCGAAAGATATAGAACCAGTTGCTCAAGAACAATGCCGACGGCAGAGCGTCCTGCTGCACCTTAGGCAGCAGGCTCGGAGCCGCGATATAGGTGGCCACGGCGGTAAGCGCGATGGTTACAAGAATCGGTGGCATAAGGCGCGTGGTACGGCGGGCGATATAGCGCGGGTATGAGAACCCGTCGCGTGCCGTTGCTCGCATAATGCTTTTGGTGGCGAGATAGCCACTCAGCGTAAAGAAGAGTGTAACGCCCAAAAAACCGCCGGTCAGGCGGCTGGGGCGAAGGTGATATAGGATGACGCCGGCGATGGCGAGGGCGCGGAGCCCGTCGAGCGCGACGATGCGTTGGTTGCGTTGAGGCGCGGCATGTGCGGCGCCCGTGGGTGTGTTTTGCATCGATCTTTCCTCCAATGTCGACCTAGCAGTCTAGCGCTCTGCGCGGACAAGGGAAGGGGGTTCGTGCGGTTGAACAACATGCCGCGTGGGCGATGTTTCGCTACGCAAAAGCCGCACCTGCGTTGATGCTCAGCTGCCTATGTAGAAACGTTTCAGAACCTCTACATAGGCAAAAAACAACAACACAGATGCGGCAAAGATGCACAGGCGGTTGGCCCGTTATGTGACAGCGGTCTGCTACTTGGTCTTGGCTACCAGCAGCGGGTCGCCCAGCTTGACGAGCGGGTTGCCGCCGATAAGCGTACCGGACTCGCCGACGTGGTCGATGCTCTTAAGACGGTCGAGCTCGGAGACGATGACGGTCACGATGTCCTCGTGGCCAGCGGCCTTAATGGCGTCGCGGTCGAAGCTGATGAGCGGCTGGCCGGCCTTGACCACATCGCCCATCTCGACAAAGCGGGCAAAGCCCTTGCCGTTCATTTCCACGGTGCCCAGGCCAACATGGATGAACACGCGAAGACCGTCCTCGGTGATCATGCCGATGGAGTGGTTGGTGACGGTGGTGGCGCCGATGCGGCCGTTGGCGGGCGCATAGATGGTGCCGGTGATGGGCTCGATGCCATAGCCCTGACCGAGCATACCCGAGGCGATGGTCTCATCGGGGACCTCGTCCAGGTTGACGAGCACGCCGTTGACGGGGGCATAGATGACGCCTTCGCGGGTGGCGAAGCTTGCTGCGGGCGGAACGGACGCCTCGCCCGTCGAGGTGAAGGTGGACTTAAGCGAATCGAGCAGACCCATAGTTGCCTCCAACGTATCAAGCGCGCATATGGCACGCGTGTAATGAAGCCGGAAACGTTTCGTATGTGTTTCCCGGCACGGTCAGCGCTCCTATTTTACGCTGTGAAACGATAGCGCTGAGCTGCGATTATGTGATATATCAGTTGAAGGTGAACTTATTGCGGGAGTGTTTCTGCGCCCTGGGCCCAACTGGGGTACGCTTGAGAGCGGAAAAATAGTGCGCACGAATTGCGCGAAGGGAGCACATATGATTGTCGAGAATCACGCGCTGTGGGGCGAGGAGCCGACCGAGGATTATCCGGCGACGTTTACGTATCTGGGTGCCGAGCCGCTGCCCGACAAGCCCAATGGCCGCCGCCCCGCGGTGATCATCTGCGGCGGAGGCGGGTTTACGCATATCGCTCCGCATGAGCAGGACCCGGTGGCGTTTGCATTTTTGGACCGCGGCTACCAGGCCTTTGTGCTCAATTATGTGACGAGCGCCACGGGTGACGTGAGTTTTCCGCACCCGCAGGCAGACCTTGCCAAGATGGTTGCTACCGTGCGCGCCAACGCCGACGAGTGGCATGTCGATCCCAAGCGCGTGTGCATCGTGGGCTTCTCGGCGGGCGGCATGATTTGCGTTTCGCTGGCAACGCAATGGAAGACTGGTCCCTTCGCGGGCCTGGCAGGGGCTCGTCCGGAGGATATTCGTCCCGACGCCGTGGTGCTGGGCTATCCGTTGCTCGACCTTGCCTATGTGCGTGATATGCAGACGCGCGACCCGCGCATCGACCTGCGCGTGCCCAAGACGGGTGGCAAGACGGGGCGCGATTTGCTCAACGACTACCTGTCGATGGTGACGGGTGGCGAGGCAACTGACGAGCACCTGGCCGATATCTGCCCCTCCACACATGTTTCGCGCCAGATGCCGCCGACCTTTGTGTGGGGCGTGTCCGACGACAAGACGGCGCCGATCGCGCAGGTCTATCCGTTTGCGCAGCGCATGGCCGAGGAGGGCGTCGCATGCGAGATGCACGTCTTTGACCAGGGCGGCCACGGCCTTTCGCTCGGCAACGCCAATACCGCGGTCGACAACGAGGACAAGCAAGTGGCAGTCCGTCCTTGGATCCGCCTGGCCTTCCGCTTCCTGGAGCGCCACGGGTTTTAGTTACGGCGTTTTACCAAACGCCGTAACCACTTGACGCTGCAAGCCCGCCAGAGCGGCAATCTGCCTTTCAACTTCGGCGGCATGACCAGAAGGTCAATGCCGCCTCGTTTCAAGGCACCTTGCTCGCTTTGGCGGGTTTTCGCTTTCGGTGCCAAAACATCGACATTGCCCTGGCCGCCAAGGGTTGGGCTGGCACCGATCGTTATATTTCTACCAAACGGTGAACTGGGCGTTCTCCGTGTTCCAATGGACATCGCGAACGTAGTCTCGCACGGCCGCCGCATCCCGCGCTTCGAACAGCTCAAGAATGTGGGCATGCTCGGCATTGGCTATACCCAGCAGTTTGCACGCCGTCTCCTGATCGACGGTCTCGTAATCGCGTTTGATAAAGCAACGCTCGAGTTGCGAAATCATGTCGCGCAGACGGTCGTTGCCGCAGCGGTTGAAGTACGTAAGGTGAAAGTCCCGCTGAATGTCGTCGTACTTTCGGATAAGACCGCCTTGGATCGCGAGGTCCATGGATCCAACCAAGAACTTTAGCTGCATGATGTCCTCTTCGGTCAGGAGGGGGCAGGCAAGGTATGCCGCCTGCCCGTCGAGCGGCCCCATAATCTCAAAGACTTCAACGGCGTTTTGCTGATCGAACCCACGGACGCGGAATCCGCGGCGGGGGAGGTTGTCCAGATAGCCGTCGCTTGCCAGCTGGATGAGCGCCTCGCGAACCGGCGTGCGCGACACGCCCATGGCATCGCAGATCGCTTGCTCGCTCACACGGTCGCCGGCCGAAAGCTCGCCGGCGTCTATGCGACTCGAAATATAGTCGTATACATGATCCTTCAAGGGTCTTCTGAGTGTTTCCATGAGCTTATATACCTTAACTGTATATTTTCAAATTTAAATACGTTTGGTTTGAATAGGCTAATTTGATTATAGAACGACCAGCTAAATCACGCTACCTGACCCTAGGAAGCAAAAATACGCTCACCGAAAAATATCTACCGTTCAGGATTGTATACAATATACAAAACAGTAAAGACACCATAAGATAAAGCCATCGAAAGGAAGGCGGGCGCAAGGAAGTCCGCTCTTCGCTAAGAGATCCAAGGAGGATCATCATGACCAAGTTCAGCCACGTCATCATCCGTCGTCCCGGCAAGTCCCTGAGCAATGGCATCACGAGCGCTCCCGAGCTTGGCCAGCCCATCTACGAGCGCGCTATCGAGGAGCACTACGATTACGAGCACGCACTCGAGCAGTGCGGCGTTGACGTGTCGGTGCTGCCGGCTCTCGAGCAGTATCCCGACAGCTGCTTCGTCGAAGATCCGGCCGTTATCACTCGCTGCGGCGCCATCATTACCAACCCCGGTGCCGATAGCCGCAACGGCGAGAAGGATGAGATCGAGCCGGCCGTCCGCCGCTTCTTTGACGACGAGCATGTGAAGCACATCGTTTCTCCGGGCACGCTCGACGGCGGCGACGTCATGATGGTCGGCGACCATTTCTACGTCGGTCGCTCCGCTCGCACCAACGAAGAGGGCATCCGCCAGTTCTGCGAGATTCTCGAGGGCTGGGGCCTCGAGGGTTCCGAGGTTCCGCTGGAGGAGGTCCTGCACCTCAAGACGGGCGTCAACTATATCGAGGACAACAACATGCTCGTCTCTGGTGAGTTCATCGATAAGCCCGACTTTGCCCAGTACAACAAGATCGTCGTGCCCGAGGACGAGGCTTACGGCGCCAACTGCATCTGGGTCAACGGTACGGTCATCGTTGCCGAGGGCTATCCGACCGTGCTCAAGGCCGTGCAGGATCTGGGCTACAAGACGCTCGTCGTCGACACCTCCGAGTATCGCAAGGTCGACGGCGGCCTTTCTTGCCTGTCGCTGCGCTTCTAACGCGATAGCTGTAACAGTCTGATGATCGCTTGACCGATGGCCCGGCACCCGATTCGGGACGTCCGGGCCATCTTTCGTTCGATCACATGATGAAGGGGGTGCACATACAATGGCCTCTAAAGCTCAAAATGAAGAGATTATCGACCCTAATGGCCTCGATCTCTTTCGTCTGACCATGATGGTCATCACTGCGAGCATTTGCGGCGGCATCTTTTCTCTTGCCGGCGATATGGCGGCAGGCGGAGCCAATACCGGCGCGGTTATCGTTTCGTGGGGAATTTGCTTCATTGGCGTCTTTGCGCTGATGATGGTATTCAACGGTTTATCTCAGGCTCGTCCAGACCTGACTGGCGGCATCTATGCATACGCTGCGGCCGGTTTTGGCGATTACGTTGGATTCAACTCCGCTTGGGGCTACTGGATCAGCGCATGTCTTTCCAATGTGAGCTTTGCGCTCTTGCTGTTTAGCGCGCTGGGCTATTTCTTCCCTGCGTTCGGTACGGGCAACAATATGCTTTCCATCGTCTGCGCCAGCGTGTTTTTGTGGTTCCTAACCGCTCTCGTGCTTCGCGGCGTTAAGGAAGCTGCCGGCATCAACACGATCGTCACCTTGGCGAAGCTGGTGCCGCTGGGGCTCTTTGTGCTGAGCATTGTGCTCCTGGGTAAGTTCAACGTCGATATCTTTATGGACAACTTCTGGGGAGAGCCGGCTGGCCCCGGTTTTGGTGAGCAGGTTGTCTCGACCATGATTGCCCTTGTCTGGGTCTTTACGGGTATCGAAGGCGCTGTCGTCATTTCGGGCCGTGCAAAGTATGTGCGCGACGTCGGTCGTTCGACGGCGCTTGGATTTGCAGCCGTGTTTACGCTGTATCTGATTATCTCGATGCTGTCGCTCGGCATTATGCCGCGCGAGGAGATGGCACAACTTGCAACGCCCTCCATGGCGGGAATTCTTGAGTGCGCAATCGGTCCGGTTGGTGCAGCCATCGTAAACCTTGGCGTTATTCTCTCGCTGGTCGGTGCGATGCTGGGCTACGTCATCATTGCATCCGAGACGCCGTTTGAGGCGGCGCGTCAGGGCTCCTTCCCGCTGGCGTTTGCTAAGACGAACAAGCACGATGCCCCGGTGGTAACGGTTCTCGTAAGCTCCGGCATCACGCAGCTCTTCTTGATTGTTTCGTATGTGGCGGCGAGCACCTACCAGTTCTTCTATAGCTGCGCGGTCAACACGATTTTAGTTCCGTATGTCTGTTCGGCTGCCTATTACATGGTGATCGGCTGGAAGAACGAGCATCTGGACGGGCCGCATGCGCCAAGCGTTGGCAAGGCACGCTTCTTCGGTACGCTCGGTTTTATCTACACGTTGTTCCTTGTGTGGTCGACGGGTCTTCAGGGCGTCATGATCACGACGATCCTTTTTGCCCCAGCCATCCCCGTCTATATTCTGGGCGAGCGCGGCCGCGGCAAGCAGGTGCTTCCGCATCTGCACGACAAGCTGATCGCAGCAGTGGTCATTGTCGTGGCAGTTATCTCGCTGTATCTGCACTTTGCCGGCATTGCGCCGATTGTCTAAGGCTACGGCGAGCTTCGTTGCTTGGTAAGCCAGCGGGCATCGCGCATCGGTGCTGCTCGGCATTCCATAACTGATGTGGGTCTCTGTAACGTGCCTTTTTGAACGCCCGCCAAGCCCGCGCAGGTGACATTTGTTGCCAGCGCGGGCTTTTGCAGTTGCGGTGAAATAGTTCCTGTTTTTGCTGGTTAAAGCATCAAACAGGAACTATTCCACCGCAACTTCGTTTTGATTCGCTGGGGGACGGAGGAAGCGACGATCCGGAATCCACCTGCACGGTCGTCGCTCCGCATCCCGTCCGTTGGCGCAAATGGTGTCAAAAGTAATCTGTCCCCCTTGCACGCTTGTTCCCCTTGCAGCAATCTGTTGATTGAACGTCATTGTGTACTCGCGGTTTCTGGGCAAGCCGTCTCGCAGCAAAGTAGACTAGATGGCCATTTCAAAAAGCCTACTCAGAGGAGGAGCCATGCTTGAGGGTACGTATGTGGTTTCGGCCCAGACGCCGGTGGGGAGTAAACGCGGCGAGGTGACGTTTTCACATGGGGTGAACGGCGCGCTCAGGGCAGTACTAAACGTCAGGGGTCTCAATATCGCTCTCTCGAGTGCCCGCGCTGAAGGCGATTTCTTTGAACTCTCGGGTACTATCTCCCATGTCTTGATGGGCAAGGCGCCCTTTGCATGCACGGGGTCAGTCGAGGGTGATCGACTCACTGCTACCGCGCGGTCGGGTTCCGTTTCGATCTCGCTGAGCGGTATGCGCAAAGAGCTTTCGGGGCGCACCGCATAAAGTTTGCGCAGGTAAACATCGGTATTTGACTTTATAAAATAGTTCAGAGCGCTATCATTTGTCGTTACGAGTTGGTTAGCCCCGGTAAACGGTTAACCGCGTCTAACGAAAGGATGAGCGCGTGAAGCTCGATACACTCGAGATTGGAAAGGACGCCGTTGTCGCATCGGTGACATCCGACGATCAGGCGCTCCGACAGCATATTTTGGACATGGGTCTAACGCCGGGCACCGAAGTCACCATGATGAAGTACGCCCCCATGGGCGACCCGCTCGAGATTCGCCTGCGCGGCTACGAGTTGACGCTGCGCAAGGACGATGCCGCTCGCATCGAGCTCGTGGGCATTCATGACACCGATACGGGTCCGCGTGTGAACGCCGCAATCGGCACGACGGAGCACCCGGCACTCGGCGAGGGAACGTATTCGCCCCGCGCGGCAAAGACGGCCGTGCCCGAGGGCTCACCGCTGCATTTTGCCCTCGCCGGCAACCAAAACTGCGGTAAGACCAC
Source organism: uncultured Collinsella sp. (assembly GCA_900548295.1). Taxonomy (GTDB): domain Bacteria; phylum Actinomycetota; class Coriobacteriia; order Coriobacteriales; family Coriobacteriaceae; genus Collinsella. Next base: position 7,318 of record URKC01000029.1, on the reverse strand, counting down.
GCTGTTCAACCAGCTGACGGGTTCCAACCAGCACGTCGGTAACTTTCCCGGCGTGACGGTCGACCGCAAAGACGGAACCATCCGCAATCACCCCGAGGCGAGCGTCACCGATCTGCCCGGCATCTATTCGCTGTCGCCGTACACAGGCGAGGAGATCGTCAGCCGCCAATTCATCCTCGACGAGCATCCCGATGCCATCATCGACATCATCGACGCCACCAACATCGAGCGCAACCTGTATTTGACGCTGCAACTCATGGAGCTCGACCGTCCCATGGTCATTGCGCTCAACATGATGGACGAGGTGACGGCCAACGGCGGCGCCATCGATGTCAACCTGCTCGAGAGCCTGCTGGGCGTGCCCGTTGTCCCCATTAGCGCTGCCCGCAACGAGGGCATCGGCGAGCTGGTGGAGCACGCTCTGCACGTGGCGCGGTTCCGCGAGCGTCCCGGCCGCCTGGACTTTTGCGCGCCCGACGGTCCGGACGGCGGTGCACTGCATCGCTGCATCCACGGCATTGCCAACCTTATCGAGGACCACGCCGCGACGGCGCATATTCCCGTGCGTTTTGCGGCGACCAAGCTGGTTGAGGGCGACGAGCTGGTGACCGAGGCACTTCATCTGGATCGCAACGAGCTTGACGCCATCGAGCACATCATTACCCAGATGGAGGGCGAGGCCGGCACCGACCGTCTATCTGCGCTGGCCGACATGCGCTTCGGCTTTATCGGCGACGTGTGCGGGCGCTGCGTCGTAAAGCCGCACGAGAGCCGCGAGCACGTGCGCTCCGTCAAGATTGACCGCATCCTGACAGGTCGTTACACAGCCATTCCGGCGTTCCTGGTGATCATGGGCCTCGTCTTTTGGCTGACGTTTGGCGTGATCGGCGCGGCGTTGCAGGGACTTATGGAGGACGGCATCGCTGCCATCATCGCCTCGGCCGATGCGGGTCTCAAGGCGTTCGGCACCAACGACGTGGTGCGCTCGCTGGCCGTCGACGGTGTTCTCACGGGCGTGGGCAGCGTGCTGACCTTCCTGCCGATCATCGTCGTGCTCTTCTTGTTCCTCTCCATTCTGGAAGACTCGGGCTACATGGCGCGCGTGGCCTTTGTCATGGATAAGGTATTGCGTCGCTTTGGCCTGTCGGGCCGCAGCTTTGTGCCCATGCTCGTCGGTTTTGGCTGCACCGTGCCGGCTATCATGTCGACCCGTACGCTCCCATCCGAGCACGACCGCAAGATGACGGTCATGCTCACGCCGTTCATGAGCTGTTCGGCCAAGTTGCCGGTCTACGGTCTGCTGTGCGGGGCGTTTTTCCCGCAGGCGACAGTTCCCGCCATGGTCTCGCTCTATCTGATTGGCATTGCGGTCGGATGCATAGCGGCTTTGGTGCTCAACCGCACGGCATTTAAGGGCGACCCGGTGCCGTTTATCATGGAGCTCCCCAATTACCGCCTGCCGAGCGTTAAGACGACGGTGATGCTGGCATGGGATAAGGCCAAGGACTTCATCACCAAGGCCTTCACCATTATCTTTGCCGCTACGGTGGTCATTTGGTTCCTTCAGACGTTCGACATCCGCTTTAATGTGGTCGCCGATCAGTCGCAAAGCCTGCTTGCGGGTCTCGGCAGCATCATCGCGCCGGCGCTGGCGCCGCTTGGGTTTGGCGATTGGCGAGCATCCACGGCGCTCGTCACCGGCCTTATCGCCAAGGAGAGTGTCATCTCGACCCTCACGGTGCTTTTGGGCGCGACCTCGCCCGCGGCACTGTCGACCATGTTTTCGCCGTTTACCGCTTACGTGTTCCTGGTCTTTACGCTGCTGTACCCGCCCTGCGTGGCGGCCATCGGTGCCGTCAAGAGCGAGCTGGGTGCGCGCTATGCCGTTGCCGTGTTCGCGTTTCAGGTGACGGTCGCCTGGATCGTGGCGTTTGTCGTGCATTCGGCGGGCATATTGTTGGGGTTGGCTTAGCTATTTATTGACGGCGCAACCCCTGTGTATTGAGTTGATTGCGGTCCCGCATCTGTACTGACGGATGCGGGGCCGTTGCTATATAATCGCCCACCGCCCAAGACAATCGGAGAGGTTTCCTACATGACCCAGGCAAGACAAGATGGCATCTCGCTCAAGCAGTGGCTCCCGCTTATCGGGCTCGCCTGCTGTTCGTTCGTGTTCAACACATCAGAGTTCATGCCCATCGGCCTTCTGACTGATATCGCCGCGTCGTTCTCGCTCACCGAGGCCCAGGCAGGCATCATGATCTCGGTCTATGCTTGGGGCGTCATGCTGCTGTCGCTGCCACTCATGGTGTTTGCCTCGCGCTTTGAGTTCAAGCGTATGCTGCTCGGCGTGCTCGCCGTGTTTTCTCTGGGTCAGTTCCTGTCCGCTGTGGCACCGACATATCCCATCCTGGTCTGTGCGCGCCTGGTGGTCGCTTGCGCACATGCCGTGTTCTGGTCGGTCGCCTCGATTATGGCCTCGCGCCTGGTCGACAGTCGCCACGGGGCGCTCGCCATCAGCATAATCGCCACGGGCTCGTCCATCGCGCAGATCTTTGGCCTGCCGATCGGCCGCGCCATCGGACTAGCTGTGGGCTGGCGCATGACGTTTGCCGTGGTCGGTGCCTTCTCTGCCGCCGCGGTGGTGTACCAGGCCGCGGTGTTCCCGGCCATGCCGGTGGGCGAGCGCTTTACCGTTAAGCAGCTGCCCGAGCTGCTCAAGAATCCATTCCTCATCGCGCTTTATGCGGTCACGGTGTTCATGGCAACCGGCTATTATGCGGGTTACAGCTATATCGAGCCGTTCCTGGCGCAGGTCGCGCACGTCGACGCAAGCGCTATTACCATGACGCTGACGGCGTTTGGCTGCTCCGGTCTGCTCGGAAGCTGGCTGTTTGGCCGCCTGTTCGATGGGCATCGCTTCCCGTTCTTGGCTATCACGCTCTCCGGCGTGCCGGTGGCTCTGCTGCTCATGGGTCCGGTCGCATCGTCGCTCGTAGCAGTGCTTGCCGTCTGCGCGCTATGGGGCTGCTGCTCCACAGCCTTTAACGTGGCGTTCCAGGCCGAGCTCATCAAGTACACGCCGGCGGATTCGTCGGCCGTCGCCATGTCGATCTTCTCGGGCCTGTTTAACCTCGGTATCGGCACGGGCACCGCAATCGGCGGCGCCGTGGTTTCGGGTCCCGGTATCGCTTGGATTGGCTTTGCGGGCGGGGCGATTACCGTCGTGGGCGTCATCCTCGCCATTACGGTGCTGTTCCCGGTCATACGCCGCGCAAAGCCCGTCGCCTAATCACGTTCCCTCATCAGTTGCGGTGGAATAGAGACTGTTTGCCCGGTTTATTGGTCTCAACAGTCCCTATTTCACCGCAACTTATTTTGGGGGAGGGGATGCGCGGCGGGCATACAATGGATGTCGTTGTGTTGAGCTTACCGGGAGGTTGCTATGTGGGCATACGAGACGACGTTCTACCAGATCTATCCGCTGGGCTTTTGCGGAGCTCCGCGCGAAAACGCCGCGCCCGTTGCCGAGGATGAACTCGCTCAGGCTGCCAACGCCGCGCCCAACCCCGATGCTCCGATTATGAAAATCGCCCAATGGGCCGACTACCTGCAAGAGCTCGGCATCGGTGCTGTGCTCATCAACCCGCCGCTCGAGTCTGATAGTCACGGCTACGATACGCGCAGCCTGCGCCACATCGACCGCCGCCTAGGTGGCGATGCCGACTTTGCCGCCGTGTGCGAGACGCTGCACGCCCATGGCATCCGCGTGGTGCTCGATGCTGTCTTTAACCACGTCGGCCGCGGTTTTTGGGCCTTTCGCGACGTGCAGGAGCGCAAGCGGGACTCGCCCTACAAGGATTGGTTCCACATTAGCTTTGACGGCGACTCCTGCTATGGCGATGGCTTTTGGTACGAGGGCTGGGAAGGCCATTTTGAGCTTGTGAAGCTCAACCTGCAAAATCCCGCTGTGGTCGATTACCTGCTCGAGTCTGTGCGCCGTTGGGCCGACGTCTTTGGCGTCGACGGCCTGCGCCTGGACGTTGCCTATATGCTCGACCGCGACTTTATGCGCCGCCTGCACGCCTTTGCCCGTGAGCTCAAGCCCGACTTTGTGCTGATCGGCGAGACGCTCCACGGCGACTACAACCAGATCGTCAACGACGAGATGCTCGACTCCTGCACCAACTACGAGTGCTACAAGGGCCTGTACTCCAGCTTTAACTCGGTCAATATGTTCGAGATCGCGCACTCGCTGCACCGTCAGTTTGGCGGCGATCCGTGGTGCATCTACCGCGGCAAACACCTGCTGTCGTTTGTCGACAACCACGACGTGCCGCGCCTGGCGAGCATCCTGACGGACAAGTCCTGCCTACGCCCCGCCTATGGCATGCTCTTTGGCATGCCGGGCATCCCATGCGTCTACTATGGCAGCGAGTGGGGGATTCCTGGCGAAAAGGGCGGTCCCGATGGCGACTGGGCGCTGCGCCCTGCGCTCGATGAGCCTGCACCCAACGAGCTGACGGCGTTCATCACGCAGCTTGCGCACCTGCGCTCGGCCGATGACGCGGTGGCACGTGTTCTCAACTACGGCGCGTACCGTAACGTGGTGATCCAGAACAGGCAGCTACTGTTCGAGCGCGCTTGCGACGATGCGACGGTGCTCGTGGCGGTCAATGCCGTGAACGAGCCCTATACCTTTGGAGCCGGCGAACTCAACGGCTCCTTCGTCGACCTGCTTGCCGACGATGCGCCCACGGTCGAGCTGCCGGGCTCCCTTGAACTTGCGCCCTATGAGGTGCGTTATCTGCTGAGGGCCTAGACCGTGGCCGCGTCTGACGAGGGCTATCAGCATATTGAGCATGGGTTTGAGCCCGTGTTCGACCGGCGCTCGCGCGTTTTGGTGCTGGGGTCGTTTCCCTCGGTGCTCTCGCGTGCCAATGCCTTCTATTACGGTAATCCCCAGAACCGCTTTTGGCGCGTGATGGCCGCGTGCCTTGGTGCGCCCGTGCCGCCCAACGAGGGAGACGCTTTGGCAGGCAACGAGCCAGCGACGCTCGACGCCTCGATTGCCGCCAAGCGCTCCATGTTGCTCAACGGCGGTGTGGCCCTGTGGGATGTGATTGAGAGCTGCGACATCAAGGGCTCGAGCGACGCGAGCATTCGTAACGTTGTACCGGCGCATATCGAGCGCATTACCGGCGCAGCTGCCATTGAGCAGGTGATATGCAACGGTGGTACAGCTGGCCGGCTCTACAAGCGCTATCTACAAGAACGCACCGGGCTGCCCGCCATCGTCCTGCCCTCGACAAGTCCCGCCAATGCCGCCTGGCGCCTGGAGCGTCTTGTTGAGCGGTGGAGCGGCGCCGCTGATTGGCGGACTTCTTCGATTTAGCAGTTTGAGTGCCTGGCAAGACGTCTCATAACGGCGCGCCAGATTAGTGCGGGCAGTGTAGGCTCGGCGCGCGCCATGCCTTCGGTGTCAACGCCGCCCGTTGCGGCGCCACCGAGCTTCTGCGCGTGTTCGACGGAACACCCCATGCGAACGGCGCCCACGAGCTTGTCCATGACCTCCGAAAACGGTCGCCGCAAGAGGCCCATACGCGGGGAGTGGCGAAGCGCCGCAATACCGCTGCCGGCACAGACGACAACGCCGCCACACCACAATTGGTCATGGCGCTCACATGCCTTGTGCAGACGAACGGCGGTCCCGCGCGCCTGTTTAGTGCCCTCTTGTGCGGCTCGAATCGCGGCATAGACGCGCGTTCCCGTACCACCAAAGCGCTCAAGCGCCTGCTCGATAGCTGTCAATGTCTCATCGTCAGCCACATCTTCAATGGCCAGCACGATGCCATCGGCAACGCTGCCGGTATTATCCGCTTCCAAATCGATCGGGCGGGGGAGCGTGGTGCCAGAAAGCTGAGCATAGGCGGCGATGGCATCCTGCAGGTCCCAGAGCAAAAACTCAAGATCGGCGCTATCGGGAATGCTGATATACGCAATGGTTCGCAACGTTTTTGGCTTATTGGCCTGCTGGTTCGCCTCCATACCATCTCCTTTCCGGTTCGTTTCCGTTTAGGTTACACCGTCTGGCGGCGCGCGGGCGCGCTATCCTAGTGCAACCCTTACGAAAGGAACGCCATGCGCCTGCCCATGAATACCTCGCTTGCCACGCTCAAGCCCTCCGGCATCCGTCGGATTAACGCGCTCGCTGCCCAGCACCCAGGATGCATTGCGCTCGCGCTCGGCGAGCCCGATTTTCCTACACCCGATGTGATTAGCGCCGAGGTGACCGCCGCGCTGGGCCGCGGCGACACGCATTATCCGCCCAACAACGGTCGCCCCGCCCTGCGCGAGGCGCTGTCTGCCTACATGGGGGACGCGGGCCTTGCGTTTTCGGCCGACGAGGTCATCCTGACCGACGGCGCGACCGAGGCCCTGTCGGCAACATTCATGGCTATGCTCAACCCCGGCGACGAGGTCATCATTCCCACGCCGGCCTTTGGCCTGTACGAAAGCATCGTCGTGGCCAACCACGCCAAAGCGGTCTTTTTGGATACGGAGCCTGCGCAATTTCAGATTGACGAGGACGCACTTCGCGCCTGCGTGACGCCGGCAACCAAGGCTATCGTCATCTGCTCGCCCAACAACCCCACGGGCTGCATTCTCAACGCGGCCTCACTCGATGCCGTAGCGCGAGTGGCGGAGCAGGCGGGCATCTACGTAGTCTGCGACGATGTGTACAACCGTCTGGTTTATGTGGATGGCTACGAGCGCTTTGCCCGGCGCCACCCGGAGCTGCGCGATCAGACGGTGGTCATCGAGAGCTTCTCCAAGCCATGGGCTATGACCGGCTGGCGCTTGGGTTGGCTCGCAGCCGCAGCCCCCGTCATCGCCGAGATCGCCAAGGCCCACCAATACCTAGTATCGAGCGCCGTCTCCTTCGAAATGGACGCCGCAGCTCGAGCCCTGACCGTCGACCCCACCCCCATGCTCAACGTCTACCGAGCTCGCCGCGAGTGCGTGGTAGCGGCGCTCGGCGCCATGGGCTTGGACGTCGTGGAGCCCGCAGGAGCCTTCTACGCCTTCCCCAGCATCAAAAAGTTCGGCCTAACCAGCGAAGCTTTCTGCATCAAAGCCATCAAAGAGGCAAACGTAGCCCTAGTCCCCGGAGACTGCTTCGGAACCGAAGGCCACATCCGACTAAGCTACTGCGTTTCCGACCAAGATCTGAACGAAGGCCTCCATCGCCTGTCCACCTTCATTTCAACCTTATAGCCCAACGGGACGCAACACATCAGCCCACCGATCCAAGAAT
>URKC01000028.1:0-22782 GCA_900548295.1 uncultured Collinsella sp. | reverse complement strand
GGGCTTTTGCCCGCGGCGCCGCAGTTGAGGGGCAAGATGGGGTACCTGGGTGCCGCGCAGCGTCGGCAGTGCCGCCGTTCGTTAGAACGGCGGAACCTCATTACTTCTTCCCAAATTTGATTTTGATCGCACGCTTCAAAGCGTACTTGCCGAGGCTGGGGAGCTTTTGCTCGTATTTGACCATCGTGGAGCACTCGGGGCGGTCGCGATCCAGATGGATGGCGTCAAACGCGCACTTGGTGGTGCACAGGCCGCAGCCGATGCACTTGTTGGGGTCGACGATCGAGGCACCGCAGCCCAAGCAGCGAGCGGTCTCGGCGCGCACCTGCTCCTCGGTAAAGGTCTCGACGTACTCGCTAAAGGGCGCAGCCTTCTCGCGCTCGCGGTCGACACGTGCCACCTCGCGGCTTGCGTTGTCATAGCTCTCAATCACAACATCGTCGCGGTCAAGCGCGGTGTAGCGGCGCTGGTTGCGGCCGACGGTGAGCGTGGAGCCCGGCTGCACAAAGCGATGGATGGACACGGCGGCCTCGTGACCGGCGGCGATGGCATCGATGGCAAAGCTGGGACCGGTGTAGACGTCGCCGCCCACAAAGATGTCGGGCTCGGCGGTCTGGTACGTCTGCGGATCGGCAAGGGCACCCTGGCTGCGGCCGAGCTCCACCTTGGAGCCAGCCAGCAGGTCGCCCCACACAATGGACTGGCCAATCGACATGACGACACGGTCGGCATCGACACGGCGCAAGTCGTTCTCGTCATACTCGGGCGCAAAACGGCCCTCGTCGTCAAAGACACGCGTGCAGCGCTTGAAGGTGATACCGCACACACGACCGGCCTCGTCCAGGTGAATCTCCTTGGGGCCCCAGCCGCAGCTAATGTGCGCGCCGTCCTCAATGGCCTCGCGACGCTCCTCCTCGCTGGCAGGCATCTTGACCTCGCTCTCCAGGCAGAACATCTCAACGTGCTCGGAACCCAGACGGCAGGCGTTGCGCGCGACATCGATGGCCACGTTGCCGCCTCCCACCACGATGGTGCGCCCGGGCAGCGCGTCGATCTTGCCGCTGTTGACCTCGCGCAAAAAGTCGACGGCCACGGTCACGTCCTCGGCATCCTCGCCCGGAATACCGGCAAGGCGGCCACCCTGGCAGCCAATGGCCACGTAAAAGGCTTTAAAGCCCTGCGCGCGAAGCTCGTCGAGCGTCACATCGCGACCGACCTCCACGCCATAGCGGAACTCGGCGCCCATCAGGCGAATGACCTCGACCTCGGCCTCGATAACGTCCTTCTGCAGCTTAAAGCTGGGAATGCCGTAGGTGAGCATGCCGCCCGGGCGCTCGTTTTTCTCGAACACGACGGGCTTGTAGCCCTTCTCGGCCAGATAGAAGGCGCAGGACAGACCGGCCGGACCGGCGCCGATGATGGCGATCTTCTGGTCGAAGCCGCCGGCACGCGTCGGGGTCACCACAGGTGGGACATAGCGAGTCGCGGCATCCAGATCGCGCTGGGCGATAAACTTCTTGACCTCGTCGATGGCCACGGCCTCGTCCACGCGACCGCGGGTGCAGGCATCCTCACAGCGGCGGTTGCACACACGGCCGCAGATAGCGGGCAGCGGGTTCTCGCGCTTGATGAGCGCCAACGCCTCGTCATAGCGGCCCTGCGCCGCGAGCTTCAAATAGCCCTGAACGGCAACGTGCGCGGGGCAGGCCGTCTTGCAGGGAGCGGTGCCGGACTCATGCGTCTCGATACGGTTGTCGTTGCGGTAGTTGGGCGACCACTTGGTGTGGTCCCACTTGGTGGCATCGGGCAGCTCCTGGCGCGGATACTCGGGCACCTGTCCGCCAGCCTTTTTGCTACAGAGCTTCTGGCCCAGTTTGGCGGCGCCGGCCGGACACACCTCAACGCAGCGACCGCAGGCCACGCACTTGTCCTTCTCGACCTTGGCGACGTAGGCCGAGCGCGACAGGTTGGGCGTGTTGAACAGCTGCGAAGTGCGCAGGGCGTAGCACACGTTGACGTTGCAGTTGCAGATGGCGAAGATTTTGTTCTCACCGTCGATGTTGGTGATCTGGTGCACAAAGCCGTTGTCCTCGGCCTGGCGCAGGATGTCGTAGACCTCCTCGCGCGTCACATAATGGCCGCGGTCGGTCTCGACCACGTAGTCGGCCATATCGCCCACGGCGATGCACCAATCGGCCGGGTCGTCGGCGCAGCCCTCTCCCATCACGCGACGGCTCGCGCGGCAGCTGCAGGTGCTAGCGGCATACTTACCTTCGTATTTGTCGAGCCAATGCTCGATATGCTCGATCGGCACCGAGGTGCTCGCGGCATCGATGGCCTTCTCGACCGGAATGACATGCATGCCGATGCCGGCACCGCCGGGCGGCACCATCGGCGTGGCCTTGGACAGCGGTCCCTTGGACGCCTGCTCAAAGAACTTGGCATAGACCGGATGCTCCTCGAGCTGGCTCACGCGCATGTTGAGGAACTCGGCGGAACCCGGCACCAGCATGGGCAGCACCCACTGCTTGGCGCGCTCGGGGTTTTCCCAGTTGTACTCGAGCAGACCCGTGTAGCTCATGTCGTCGAGCATTTTTTCGATATCGGCCTCGGGCATGCCGGTGAGCTTGACCATCTCGGGCAGCGTATAGGGACGGCGCATCTTCATCTTGCAGAGCACTTCGGCCTGCTCGTCGGTTGCGGCCTCGGCAAACGACCAGTACTCGTAGCCCAGCAGCTCGTCGCGGTGCAGCAGGCGGTTGGTGCAGTGCTCACACAGTTTGACGATGGCCTCGCGCGGATGCTCCGGTATCGGCGGCACGAACTCCGCGCCGATATCGGGCTCGGTATAGCTAATCCCCGGTCCGTTGAGAATCATAGTCGTCCCTTCTCTTGCCACAGCCCGGCGAGACCGCAGCGCCCCTCTTTTTTTGCAGGCCGGGCATGCCCCCATGCCTTTCACCCGCCATTGTTGACATTGTGTCAAAAATAGTATTGACGAACCGTCAACAATATTCAAGACTGTTAGGCGAACGGTCAGGCAAAAGAGGATGAAAGGCGGCAAAACATGGGCAACAACGCAGCAGATATCTCTGTGGTCGATGCCGTCCCCGCATCCGATAGCGCGGCAAAACGCCTGACGGGCGACGAGCGCCGTCGCGAGATCCTCGCCGCTGTGCGCGCCGTGAGCGCCGAGCTTGGTGTGTCCCATCTTTCGGTATCGGCCGTGACCAAGCGGGCTGGCTGCACGCGTTCGCTGTTCTACCACTACTTTGCCGATATGGATGCCGCCGTCACCGCCGTTATGGACGAGGCAATCGACGGCTTTATCGCCGAGCTCGAGCAGTGGAACGCCAGCCGCACGGTTGGCGACATCGAAGGCGCACTCGACACCGTTGCTCCGCTCTTTAAGCGCCTGGTCGTGAGCGGCCACGAGTTGCCGAGCACGCTCACCTCGAGCAGCGGCGCGCTCTACGGCGGCTTTTTGCACAACGTGGTCCAGCGTGTGGCGCAGTATATCTGCGATACCACCGTGGTGGATTTTGTCGCCCATCATGAGCTACGCATCGACCATGTCTACGAGACGTTCTACACCCTCATTATGGGGTTGTTGATGTATATCCGCACGCACCCCGATGTGCCCGACGAGACGGTCAAGGAAATCATCGCCTCGACACTCCACATCGAGGGCTATACCGCCAAGTATCCGGAGCGCAAGCCCCAGAACTGACGACATTTGGCCAAACTGCCCGCGATCAGAAGAGGGGCCGCGGGCGTGTGAAAGGAGAGCAGCATGCTGTTCGATGTTTGGGGTAGCGATACCCTTATCCACTGGGCCGGCTGGGCCATGGTCTTTATTGGCCTGATCGTGCTCAACGAGATCGGCCGCCGCACCAAGCTGGGCGCGGCAATCATCTTTGGCGTGGCTCCGCTGGCCATGACCATCTACTGCGTCGCTATCGCCATCGGCGTTTCGCAGGGCGCCGAGTGGGCGCTCACCAACCCCACCCATGTGTACCAGAACAGCTGGTTCCACTACGCCAAGGTCTACGCGGCGTTGGCCGGTTGCTGGGGCTTCATCGCCATTAAGTATCAGTGGGGCAAGATCGGCAAGGCGCACTGGTTCCGCGCGTGGCCGTTTGTGATCGTCGCCATCAACATCATGATCGCCGTCGTGTCCGACTTTGAGAGCGCCTATCACTTCTTTGTCCTGGGCCAGTCCACTTGGGTCACCTCCGAAGGTGCTACGCAGCTTGCCGGCTGGAACAACGTGTTCAACGGCATCGCCGGTATCATCAACATCTTCTGCATGACCGGTTGGTGGAGCGTCTACGCCTCCGAGGACAAGACCGACATGCTGTGGCCCGACATGACCTGGGTCTACATCATCGCCTACGATATCTGGAACTTCTGCTACACCTACAACTGCCTGCCCGCCCACTCCTGGTTCTGCGGCTTTGCGCTGCTGCTGGCGCCCACCGTCGCCGCCTTTATCTGGAACAAGGGCGGTTGGATCCAGAACCGCGCCTTTACGCTGGCCATTTGGTGCATGTTTGCCCAGGTGTTCCCGTACTTCCAGGAGGAGTCCATCTTTGTGACCCACTCCACGCTCGACCCCAGCGCCGCTACTGCGGTCTCGATCGCCGCACTGGTCGCCAACATCGCCGCGATCATCTACATCGCCTACCGCGCCAAGAAGCTCGGCCGCAATCCCTACAAGCAGGATGTCTTTGAGGGCACCAGCGATTGGGAGAAGGCTACCGCTCGCCGCGCCAAGGTGGATTACGCACACGCCGAGTAACGCGCCCGGTGCACATGCCGCTTGAATGTGAAGTCGCCTGGCCGACTCCGCGCAATGCAACGTATTGCATACCCCCGGAAAGCGATTTGTCCGCTTTCCGGGGGCTTTTTGCTGTTGCGCGCATCCACGCACATATTCAAAACCTCTCGCACAGATAAAATCAGATTTCCAATTGCCTGACAGCTCTATATGACCCTGTTTTTGGGTACATTGTTGTCCCGATATTGAGCTTGGGGGATGTATGAATGATGAGACGATGGGCCAAGAGGATGCGGCCCAAGATGCAGAAGCTTGCGCTGAGGCCTTGGAGAGCTTAGACCGGATTTCACTCGATGAGATTGCGTTTGACGATTCGGGCGTTGATGTGCAGGATGAGCCGGAAGCCGAGGCGCAGTCCGATGATCAGGATGCAGACGACGTTGAGCCTGCCGAGGATGAGGTAGATCACGAAGACACCGAAAGCGAGGCCGGCAACCAGCCCGAATCCGACACGAGCGAGGAAACCATCTTGCTCGACAACTTGCCGGCCGAAGATTCGCTGACCCGCGAGCTCCCTGGCTTAGGCTCTGCGCCTGCCGTGGACGAGACCATCGCCATGGGCGATATTCCCCTACCGTCCGTTCCTTCGGCACGCGAAGCCGAGGCTCGTCATCGTAAGATGCCGCCCAAGCGCCGCAACCTGATGGTTGCCGGCGTTGTGGCCGTCGCGCTCGTCGCCGGCGGCGCAGGCTATGCTGCCTGGAACGGATATCAGCAAGAGCAGGCTGCCGCTGTCGCCGCCAGTGCGCACACGATGGTGTCGGTGCAGATTGGCGTGCATGCCGCGGGACTCGACTGCTCCACCGGCTCAAAGATCCCCGTGCAGGTGAGTGGCCAGGACTCCGACGGCTCTTCTGTGAGCGAAACGCTCTACGTTGACGAGCACGGCCGCGGCATCAAACTGCTGCCCGGCGATTACACGCTCTCCATCGCTGCCTCCCCCATCGCGGCCGACGGCACCATCTATACCGTCCCGACCACCAAGACGCAGGTCACCGTTAAGAGCGATGGACAGGATTTAAGTGCCCAGGTCACCTTTAAGCTCAAGGTGCCTTCGGCCGACACGGTAACCGACGACCAGATCGATGCCGCTGCCAAATATGCCGAGGAGGGAGGCGCGAGCTCCGCCGCCGCGGCAAAGATACTCCAGCAGGCGGCAATTACGCGGCGCGACGCCGCCGTCAATGCCGTGGGCGCGCAAAAGGCCCAGGCATCCCGTGATGCTGACGCTCGCCACAAGGCAACCGACCTTTACCAGCTCGATATCCCCGTCGAGTGGTACGGCAAGGTCGAGACTTGGCAAAATGGCAGCACGCTATGCATCTATCTTGCCGGCGACAGCGATACGCCGATTGTGACGCTCGTCGCGGTGCGCGAGGGCGAGAGCTTTACGCCCGATGAGGGCGATACGGTTTTGGGTGCGGCCAACCTAGGCAACGGTTATACCGTCTACGCCAGCGGCCCCGTCTATCCGTACGTGGTGCCCCAGACCATCAACGGACGGACGCAGAATCCCGTGTCGACCTACCCCATGGACACGGCCATTGAGCTTGTCGAGCTCACGACCGGCAACCGCTACACCTATAGCCAGATCAAGAACGTACTGGTCGGCAAAGACGGCAAGGTCGACGCTGCGACCAAACTAGAGACCGACTACCTCGCCCAGATTCTCCTGCCGAGCATCAAAGCCCAGGACTAGCGGACCACAGCACCCAGGGTAGCTAATTTGGGACGGGGCTTTTTTAGCCACCCTCTACTGTTCGCCGGTCAGTTGCGCCATTCGCAGCTGCCCGGCTTTCTTTTTGTCATAGGGACTAATCGTTGAAGCGGGATTGGCGGCCGAAGGATAGGGCGGCGTCGCCGAACTTGTCTCGGACGGCGTCGATCGCGACGGAGAGGTCGCGACGGTCGCTCGATTGGGCTCCGCGGTCGTCGATTTCGCAGAACAGGTCGGTCTGGATGCCGCCCTGATGGTCAAAGTCGCTCATCCCGATACCCGCCAGACGCACATGCATGCCTTCCTGCCAGATGTTGTCGAGCAGTTCGAGCGCAACCGCCACAAAGATGTTCTCATCGTCGGTCGGATGAGGCAGCCGGCGCTGTGCCGTACGCCCGCTGCCATACGAATACTTGAGCTTGAGCGTTACCGTGCCGCCCGTCAGTCCCTGACGGCGCAGGCGGCGTCCAACTGACTCGCCCAACAGTGCAATCGCCGCTTCGATGTCTCCGCGCTCAGTTAAATCTTTCGCAAAGGTGCGTTCATTGCTGACCGACTTGATCTTGCGCTCTTCATCGAGACTCGTGACTTCGGAGATTTCAAGTCCCAGCGCACGCTGACGCATACGTTCGCCGTTGACGCCAAAAATAGAGGCCAAGGTGGATTCCGGCGCGCGTGACAGCTCGCCGAGCGTGTAGATGCGCATACGGCGCAGTCGCTCCTCGGCCGAGCGCCCGATGCCGCTCATGGCAGATACCGGCAGCGCGGCCAAAAAGCGCTGCTCGGTTCCGGGGCGCACGATGGTCAGCCCAAACGGCTTATCCCGCTCGCTTGCGATCTTTGCGACCGTCTTGTTGCAGCCCACGCCAATGGAGCAGGTCACTCCCAGCGCTGCAACGCGGTCGCTTATACGCCGCGCAACCAGCAGCGGGTCTTCGGGCGCAAAGCGACCCGGTGTGATATCGATAAAGGCTTCGTCGATGGATACGCGCTCAACGCGCGGGGTCTCGTCGGCGAGAATCGCCATGACCTGCGAGCTGACCTCGCGGTAGCGATCAAAGTGCCCGTGCGTCCAAATGGCCTGCGGGCACAGGCGCCGTGCCTCGGCCGAGGGCATGGCAGAGTGCACGCCAAAGCGGCGCGCCTCATACGAACACGTGGACACGACGCCACGCGAATCGGCGTCTCCGCCCACGATGAGTGGCTTTCCGCGCCATTCGGGATGATCGAGCATCTCCACGCTCGCAAAAAACGCATCGAGGTCCATGAGGCCCACCGCCGGACCCGTCCAGGGAGGCGGCGTGACGCCCATGGCATCCTCATAACCGTATGTATGTTCGCGTCTTTCCATGTCATGAGTATACCGCGCAGCTCATGTGGGGTGCGTGTATGTGCTTGCAAATCCCGAATTCTTGTCTAAGATATGGATTTGCCCTCGACTACACCGAAGAAGTTGGTCTCACGGACTTCACCTGCCCGCGTCGATGGCGTATTATGTTCAACTGTTTGTTTGTAGTTGCAGCCTAAAGCTGCTTGGTTGGAGGAGTTTCCTTTGGCAGTCAAGATTCGCCTTGCTCGTCACGGCGCTAAGAAGCGTCCGTACTACCGTGTCGTCGTCGCCGATTCCCGCGCCCCGCGTGACGGTCGTATCATCGAGGAGGTTGGCCGCTACAACCCGATGACCGCCCCCAAGACCATCAACCTCGACCTCGAGAAGATCGCCGACTGGCAGTCCAAGGGCGCTCAGCTCACCGACGCCGTCGCCGCTCTGGTCAAGGCCGCCAACGAGGGCGAGAAGACCGAGACCGTCGTCAAGAAGTCCAAGAAGCAGCTCGCCAAAGAGGCCGAGGCCGCTAAGGCTGCCGCTGAGGCCGCTGAGGGCGCCGAGGAGTAAATCGTGCCTGAGGTTGACGCTGCACAGCTCGAGGGTGAGGCAATGCTCTCAGATCGCATCGCCGATCTCGTCGAATATCTCGTTGTTCAGATCGTCGACGACCCGGATTCCGTGAGCCTTGAGGTCATTGATGGTGATGACGCCTCTACGATTGAGGTTTCTGTCGCCGAGGATGACGTCGCTAAGGTCATCGGCCGTCGTGGCCGTACCATCAAGGCCATTCGCACGCTCGCCCGTGCACTGGCCGCTCGCCTCGACACTGCTGTCGAGGTAGAGGTTCTGGGCTAGGACCTTGAGGTCCCAGTACAAAAACATCGCCCGTGTGGTCAAGCCGCACGGAAGGAAGGGGGAGGTCCTCGCGCAGCCGCTGCGGGGGCTTCCTTCTGTATTAGAGCCGGGTATGCGCGTCGCCCTGACGCCGCCGGCGCTCAAGCGCGACCGCTTTTGCACGGTCGTGTCCGTCACCGATACGGGCGATGGCGATCTGGTCTCGTTTGAGGGCATTGACGACTTGACGGCCGCCGAGGGCATCACGGGATGCTATGTGTTGGCAAATCGTGACGATTTTGAGCTCGATTCACTCGACGCCGCCTATTCCGACCTGATGGGTCGCGAGGTGGTCGACGAGCGCTTCGGTTCACTCGGTACGATCGTCGAGATCATGTCGACGCCCGCTAACGATGTTTGGGTCGTCGAGGGCGATCGGTACGGCGAGGTACTGATTCCCGTGATCGAGCAGGTTGTGCTCGATCTTCCCGACACAGGAACAATTTCCGTCCACGTTATGGACGGCCTGATCGATATGGACAAGTAGGGAGGACAACATGCTGATTGAGACCCTTTCGGTCTTTCCCGAGATGTTTGAGCCCGTCATGTCCACATCGATTTTGGGCCGCGCCCGCAAGGCCGGCCTTTTTGATTTTAAGGCGTATAACCTGCGCGACTGGACGCACGACCGCCATCGTACCGTCGATGACGAGCCGTACGGCGGCGGGCAGGGCATGCTCATGAAGGTCGAGCCTATTGCCGAGGCTATCGAGGCTATTAGCGCGGAGGGCCCCAAGCCGACGGTGGTGTTCTTCACCCCGTGCGGCGAGCCTTTTACGCAGCATGTGGCCGAGCGCCTGCTCAAAAGCGAGCGCCTGCTGTTTGTGTGCAGCCGTTACGAAGGTGTTGACGAGCGTGCCTATGCGTATGCCGACGAGCGCCTGTCGATCGGCGATTACGTGCTCACGGGCGGCGAGCTTCCCGCTATGGTCGTTGCCGATGCCGTCGTACGCCTGATCCCCGGCGCCCTTGGTGACGAGATGAGCAACGTGGACGAGTCGTTCTCGACCGCCGAGGACGGAGGCCTGCTCGAGTATGCGCAGTACACCCGCCCTGCCGAGTTCAACGGCGAGGGCGTGCCGCCGGTGCTCGTGAGCGGCGACCATGCCAAGGTTGACGCCTGGCGCCGTAAGAATGCCATCGAGCGCACCTGCCGCTGGCGTCCGGACTTGATCGAGACGGCGCGGCTCACGCTCGAGGAGCGCGCTTACGCGCAGGATTTGCTTTCTGGAAGAGGTGAATAACATGGAGGACAATAAGGGTCGCCAACGAGTTCATCTTGAACATGATTTTGGCGAGAGGTCCGTTTTTACTTTGCGGGGCGCCTTGGAATGGGTTTTGGTCATTCTAATCGCGCTCGCCGCCACCTTTTTGATTCGCTCGTTTGTGGTTGAACCCTTTGTGGTGCCCACCGGCTCCATGGAGCATACGATTGAAGAACACGATCAGATCTTGGCGCAGAAGGTGACACTTGAGCTCGGTATGCCCGTTAGGCAGGGCGATATTGTGGTGTTCCACAACCCCGATAAGACTACTGGGCATGACTTGCTTGTGAAGCGCGTGATAGCAACTGCGGGTCAGACCGTTGACTTGCAAGATGGCAAGGTGGTTGTCGACGGACAAGTGCTCGACGAGGGCTATACAGCTGGTATGAGCTGGCCCTTGTCCGAGAACATTACCTTTCCTTATACCGTTCCAGATGATTGCGTGTGGATGATGGGTGACAATCGTGAGAACTCCGCTGATTCCCGTATATTTGGTCCGGTCAAAAGCTCGGATCTGGTTGCCGTGGCACTCGTGCGTTACTGGCCGCTCAACCGCATCGGCGCTATCGATTAAAAACCGCTATAGTACAGTACCTAACCGTGTATTCGTTTCGACGAGGGGATATTAGAGGCATGAACGCTTCATCGCTTTCCTTCCAAGACATCATCCTGCGCCTCCAGCAGTACTGGGGCGAGCAGGGCTGCGTCATTATGCAGCCCTATGACTCCGAGGTCGGTGCCGGTACCTTCCATACCGCGACCACGCTGCGCTCGCTCGGTCCCGCCGAGTGGCGCACCTGCTATGCTCAACCTTGCCGCCGTCCCGCCGACGGCCGCTACGGCGAGAACCCTAACCGCATGCAGCACTACTATCAGTTCCAGGTGCTCATCAAGCCGTCGCCGGTCAACGCCCAGGAGCTCTACCTGGGTTCGCTGGCCGCCATTGGCCTGGACCCCAACGACCATGACGTCCGCTTTGTCGAGGACGACTGGGAGAGCCCGACCCTGGGCGCCTGGGGCCTTGGCTGGGAGGTCTGGCTCAACGGCATGGAGGTCACGCAGTTTACGTACTTCCAGCAGGTGGGCGGTATCGAGGTCGACCCCGTGCCCGTCGAGATTACCTATGGCCTGGAGCGTATCGCCATGTACGCCCAGGGCGTCAACTCGGTCTACGATCTGGTGTGGAGCTATCTGCCCGACGGCACGCCCATGACCTACGGCGACGTGTTCCTCGAGAACGAGCGCGAGTTCAGTGCCTATAACTTTGAGGTCGCCAACGTCGAGATGATGCGTCAGAAGTTTGACGACTACGAGGCCGAGTGCCATTCCTGCCTGGAACGCAAGCTGCCGCTGCCCGCATACGACTGCGTCATGAAGTGCAGCCACGCTTTCAACCTGCTTGATGCCCGCGGCGCCCTGTCCGCGGTCGAGCGTGCCAACTACATCCTGCGCGTCCGCGCCGTCGCCAAGGCGTGCTGCGAGGCCTATATGGCCGAGGTCGCCGGAGTCAACGAGAATGCCGACCAGGAAGGCGAGGTGGCGTAAGCCATGGCAGACGCTAAGGATTTCCTGTTTGAGATCGGTACGGAGGAAATGCCCTCCGCACCGCTGAACAATGCCGTCAAGCAGCTTGGCACCATGATTGCCAAGGGCCTCGACGAGGCCGGTCTGGCCCATGGCGAGGTCCGCGTGATCTCGAGCCCGCGTCGTCTGGCTGCGCTCGTGGCCAACGTCGCCACTGCGACCGATGAGGTTCACGAGGTCAAGCGCGGTCCCGCGGCTAACATTGCCTTCGATGCCGACGGCAACGCCACCAAGGCCGCCCAGGGCTTTGCCCGCAAGTGCGGTGTGGGTGCCGAGGATCTGGTCCGTCGCGAGGACACCGACGGCCGTGAGTACGTGTTCGCCGAGAAGAACATTCCTTCCGCACCGGCTACCCCGATCCTGACGGCCCTGTGCGAGAAGACCATCGCCGGCCTGCAGTGGCCCAACTACCGCAGCCAGCGCTGGGGTCACGAGCACGCTACGTTTGTACGTCCGGTCCGTTGGATCTGCTGTCTTCTGGGCGAGGACGTTGTGCCCGTGTCGTTTGCCGACGTGACGAGCGGCAACACCACGCGCGGCCATCGCGTGCTTGGCCCCGGCGACCATGTTGTCGCCAGCCCCGCCGTCTACGAGCAGGTGCTCGAGGACGCCGGCGTGCTTTCTGCCGAGCGTCGTCGTGAGGCCATCCTTGCCGGCATCGCCGAGGTCGAGGCTGCTCGCCCCGGCTGCCATGTCGATACGCCCAAGAAGGTCTTTGAGGAGGTCATCAACCTCTGCGAGTGGCCGACGGTGCTCGTCGGTACCTTCGACGAGGAGTTCCTCAAGGTCCCGCACGAGATTATCTGCGAGTCCATGCTCACCAACCAGCGCTACTTCCCGATCTATGACGGCGAGGGCAAGCTCACGCGTGAGTTCGTGGTCGTTTCCAACAGCAAGCCCGAGAACGCCGAGCGTGTGATCGACGGCAACGAGCGCGTCGTGCGCGCCCGCCTGGACGACGCCAAGTTCTTCTACGAGGAGGACCTGAAGATCTCCCTCGACGAGTTCCGCGAGCGTCTGGCCAAGGTCGCCTTCCAGGAGAAGCTCGGCAGCGTGCTCGCCAAGTCCGAGCGTGTTGAGCAGCTCGCGCTCGCCATTGCCCGTGAGGCCCATCTGGGCGCCCACCTGGCCGCCGACGCCGCTCGCGCCGCTCACCTGTGCAAGGCCGACCTGGTGTCCAACGCCGTCGTCGAGTTCACGAGCCAACAGGGCGTGATGGGCGGTTATTACGCGACCGCGATGGGGGAGAACGACGAGGTTGCCCACGCCATTCGCGATCATTATCGTCCCCGCTTTGCCGGCGACGAGCTGCCCGAGGGCACCGCTGGCTGCATCGTGGCCTGCGCCGACAAGCTCGATACCATCGCCGGTATCTTTGCCATCGGCGAGCCCCCGACTGGCTCCTCCGATCCCTACGCGCTGCGTCGTGCCGCTATCGGTATCATCAACATCCTGCGCGACCGTCTGCCGATCGATCCCACGTCGCTCATCGACTTTGCGCTCGAGCTCTATAGCGAGCAGGGCATTGAGTTCGACGCCGCCGAGGTCGCGCAGCAGGTTCGTGACTTCTTCCATGGCCGCCTGGTGAGCATGGCCCGCGACGAAAAGATCCCGGCCGATACCGTTGCCGCTGTCTCCGCGGTGCACATTATCGCCCCGTCCGTCTTCTTCGCCCGCTGCGCCGCCCTCGACGAGGCCCGCAAAAACGACGCTGAGACGTTCGACAACCTGGCTACCGCCTATGCCCGTGCCGCGCATATCTCGAAGCCCGAGCTGGGTGCGGAGTACGACCGCGCCCTGATGGGCGAGGCCGAACTCGCGCTCGCCGACGCCTCCGAGGCTGCTCAGACCGCTGTCGATGCCGCCCTTGCTGCCGAGGACTACCCGGCCGCATTTGCTGCCCTCGCCGCCCTGCGTGCCCCCATCGACCGCTTCTTCGACGAGGTCATGGTCATGGACAAGGACGAGCAGCTTCGCGATAATCGCCTTAAGCTGCTCAACCGCTTCGAGGCCGTTTTCTCCGGCATCGCCAACATCGGTGAGCTTGCCCGCAAAAAGTAAGCAGCCTGCGCATAAGCGCAAAAGGAGCCCCGCATGGATTGCCCGGTCACCGCTCGTCCCACCGTTATCGTTATCTCCGATTCGCTCGGCGATACCGCTTGTGAGGTGGTGCTTGCGGCGTCCGGGCAATTTGATGAAGGGGCTTTTCGTCTCTTGCGCCTGCCCAAGGTGACCTCGGTGGAGCAGGTCAAGTCATTTGTGGGGCCGCGCGTCGATGCCGACCATCGCGATGTCGCCGTGTTCCATACCATTGTCGATCCGGCGCTTCGCGCCCGCGTGCTCGATTACCTGGGTATGCTGCATATCCGTTCGGTCGACCTGATCGGTCCGACGCTTGCCGTGCTGTCGTCGCTCATCGGTGTGCCGCCCAAGTGCGTTGCGGGCGTGATTCACAAGACCGATGACCGCTATTTCCATCGTATCGAGGCCATGGAGTATTTCGTTGAGCACGATGACGGTCGTGGTTGCGACGATCTGTCGGGTGCCGATATCGTGCTGCTGGGTGTGTCGCGTACATCCAAGACGCCGCTGTCGATGTATTTAGCCTATCAGGGCTACAAGGTCGCCAATGTCCCACTGGCGCATGGCATGGAGCCGCCCAAGTCGATTTACGAGGTTGACCCGATGCGCCTGTTCGGCTTGATTTCGACCGTCGATGTGATTTCCGAAATTCGCGATAGCCGCTTGAGCGATGACTACGCCCGTGCCGTTGCCGGCTCCTATGCGGAGCCCGAGAGCGTGCGTAGTGAGCTTGCGGAAGCCCGCGCGCTCATGAAACGCCTGGGCTGCTTTGTAGTGCGTACCGACGGCAAGGCGATTGAGGAGAGCGCCTCCGAGATCATTGCCCACCTCGAAGAGATCCGAGAAGCCAGGGCCCGCCGTGCCGCCCGTCGCGCTCAACAGCAGTAGTCCTTTCTGTGATGATTTTTCTGGGACGGGGATTAAAAAAATCATTAGGTACTCAATGATTTTTTAATCCCCGTCCCAGAAAAATCATCGGAGTGGCTAAATAGCCTGAATTGATAAAGCGATTTAGCAAAAACATCGCATCTGACCTGCATTCTTCTTGTAGTGGTATCTTCATAATGTAACCAACTTTACCTACCGTTTACCGCCTGTTTTAGCACGTTTACCAAACCGCGCACCCTCTGCTCAAGCCTGCCCAAAACCCGCCGTATAGTTCCCTCACGGCCCGCATCCGGCGGGTCGATTCGTTACCACGGTCGTGCGCGAGAGCGCATGGAAGGGGAAGTATCGTGAGCGATTGCAAGAGGGTTTACCGTTTTGGAACCGACGCCCAGGGCACCTGTGTCACCGAGGGCGACAAGTCCATGAACTTCGTGCTTGGCGGCAAGGGCGCTAACCTTGCAGAGATGAGCCGTATCGGCCTGCCGGTTCCCGGTGGCTTTACCATTACCTGCCAGACTTGCGTCGAGTACTCCGGTGCCGGCAATGTGTGGCCCGAGGGCGCTCTCGATGAGATCGTTGCCGCCGAGGCGGACCTCGAGGCCCGCTGCGGCAAGAAGCTCGGCGACGCCTCCGATCCGCTGCTCGTGTCGGTTCGCTCGGGCGCTCCGTTCTCCATGCCTGGCATGATGGACACGGTTCTCAACCTGGGCCTCAACGACGACTCCGTTCAGGGCCTTATCGCCCAGACACAAAACCCGCGTTTTGCCTGGGATAGCTACCGTCGCTTTATCCAGATGTTCTCCAACGTCGTCATGGGTGTCGACGCCGACCTGTTCGAGAACGCGCTGACCCAGGCCCGCCTGGTCGCCGGCGTTCGCGTCGATTCCGAGCTTTCGGCCGAGGACCTGCAGGAGCTTGTCGAGACGTTCAAGGGTATTTTCTCCGATAACGTCGAGGCGACCCTGTATCCCGAGCTCGAGGTCGCCGACGGTAAGCCCGTCTTCCCGCACGATCCGGAGCTCCAGCTGCGCCTTGCCATCCAGGCCGTCTTTGGCAGCTGGATGAACGAGCGCGCCTGCATCTACCGCAAGCAGCACGGCATTTCCGACGAGCTCGGCACCGCCGTCAACGTCCAGGCCATGGCCTTTGGCAACAAGGGCGAGACCTCTGCGACCGGCGTCGCCTTTACGCGCAACCCGGCCGACGGCACCAAGGAGTTCTATGGCGACTTTTTGGTGAATGCCCAGGGCGAGGACGTCGTCGCCGGCATCCGAAACACCGAGCCCATCGCCGACCTCAAGACCACCTCGGGCCTCGAGTCCGCAGGCGTGGAGCTCGAGCGCGTGTTCCTGACGCTCGAGGATCATTACCGCGATATGTGCGATATCGAGTTCACCATCGAGCAGGGCAAGCTCTGGATGCTCCAGACCCGCGTGGGCAAGCGCACCGCCACTGCCGCCCTGCGCATTGCTATCGAAATGGTCGAGGAGGGCCTGATCACCCGCGAGGAGGCTGTGAGCCGCATCGATCCCGCGCAGCTCGACCAACTCCTGCACCCGCAGTTCGACGCCTCCAAGAAGTACGAGGCCTTGGCCAGCGGCCTTAACGCCAGCCCTGGTGCCGCCGTGGGCGAGGTCGTGTTCTCGAGTGATGACGCCGTCGCGCGTTCCGCCGAGGGCCACAAGGTCATTCTGGTCCGCTGGGAGACCAACCCCGACGACCTGAAGGGCATGGTCGCCGCCGAGGGCATCCTGACCAGCCATGGCGGCAAGACGAGCCATGCCGCCGTTATCGCCCGCGGCATGGG
This sequence comes from uncultured Collinsella sp., assembly GCA_900548295.1. GTDB lineage: Bacteria > Actinomycetota > Coriobacteriia > Coriobacteriales > Coriobacteriaceae > Collinsella. Next base: position 6,378 of record URKC01000028.1, on the reverse strand, counting down.
TACGCCCTGCGTCTGCGGTGTCGAGCGCTTCCATATCGACGCTGCCGAGAAGGTCGTGCACATCGAGGGCAGCGACCGCGTGCTGCGCGAGGGTGATGTCATCTCCATCGACGGTACCCAGGGTATCGTCGTCGACGGCGCGGTCGACCTGGTCTCTGCAGAGCTCACCGGCGACCTGGACACCATCCTGTCCTGGGCCGATGAGATCCGTTTGGACGAGACCGACGGTCACGCCAACCACGTGCGCGTCAACGCCGACAACCCCGAGGATGCCGAGCTCGCTCTTGAGTTTGGCGCCGAGGCCATCGGTCTGTGCCGCACCGAGCACATGTTCCTGGGCGATCGCAAGAACATCATCCAGAGCTTTATCCTGTCTGACGATGAGGCCGTGAAGCAGCAGGCCCTGGCCGACCTGCTCAAGGTTCAGACCGAGGACTTCCTGGCGATGTTCAAGACCATGTCCGGTCGCGATGTGGTCGTCCGCCTGCTCGATCCGCCGCTTCATGAGTTCCTGGATAATCCTCGCGAGCTCGAGGTCGCCATCACCAAGAAGGAGGCCGCCGGCGCTCCCGAGGAGGAGCTCACTGCCCTGCGCGCCCGCCTGCGTCGCATTGACGGCATGGTCGAGTCCAACCCCATGCTGGGCTTGCGCGGCGTGCGCCTGTCCGTCGTCTTTAGCGATCTGCCTCTCATGCAGGTTCGCGCCGTCGCCACGGCTGCTGCCCGCCTTATCAAGGAGGGCGTCGACCCGCGCCCCGAGATCATGGTTCCGCTCGTCTCCATCACGGCCGAGCATGTTCAGACCCGCGAGGTCATTGAGCGCGTAATCGCCGAGGTTTCCGCTGAAGAGGGCGTTGAGCTCAACATTCCCGTGGGCACGATGCTCGAGCTGCCGCGCGCCTGCATGGTCGCCGACGAGATCGCCCATCACGCAGATTTCTTCTGCTTTGGCACCAACGACCTCACCCAGACGACCTTTGGCTTCTCGCGCGACGACGCCGAGGCCAAGTTCATCCCGCTGTACCTGCACAAGAAGATCCTGAAGGACAACCCCTTCGAGACCATCGATACGGCAGTACTCGAGCTGGTGCGCATGGCTGTCGAGAAGGGCCGCGCCACCAATCCCGGCATGCACTTTGGCGTGTGCGGCGAGCACGGCGGCGACCCCAAGTCCATCAAGGGCCTGTTTAACGTGGCCGATGTGGACTATGTGTCCTGCTCGCCCTACCGCGTGCCCCTCGCGCGCCTAGCTGCCGCTCAGGCCAAGCTCGAGGCCAAGCGCAACGCCTAGCCCCCTTGTGCATCGACGCCTAGCGTAGCCCCCCTTCATGCCGCCCGTCTCATTCGTGAGACGGGCGGTTATCATGTGCGGGTTTTGTCTTTTTGTCTGCGCAAAAAATTGTTCTTGCAGCAGAAACCCGCGCGTGTATACTCGAATACGTTTGTTCAACTACGTGCCGGCCAAGGTGGTACGGCACCTCTAGAAGAGTAAGGAATTGCACATGGATTACATCCGCGCAATCGAGCGTCAGCAGATCCGCGAGGACATTCCTCAGGTTCGCGTCGCCGACAACGTCAAGGTTCACTACCGCATTAAGGAAGGCGACCGCGAGCGTATTCAGGTCTTCCAGGGCGACGTCATCCGCATGGCCGGCGCCGGTGCCCGCGAGACCTTCACCGTCCGCAAGATGTCCTTCGGTGTCGGTGTTGAGCGTACCTTCCCGCTTCACAGCCCTAAGATCGCCAAGCTCGAGGTCGTTCGTCATGGTCGCGTCCGTCGCGCCAAGCTGTACTACCTCCGCGACAAGGTGGGCAAGGCTGCTCGCATCCCCGAGAAGCGCTAAGAAGATCGCAGCGTCTGTCCACTCGTTTGGACACAAGGGTCACCTTCGGGTGGCCCTTCTTTTTATCTGATTTGCATGCAAGGAGGGCCTGGTATGGCCAACATGACGAGCTCGGTTTCGGCATCGCAGGTTGCCGGTGAGTTGGCGAGCGCTACGTTTGAGGAGATTCCCGCCCTCGTGGAGCATTATCGCGAGGACCCACGCCAGCAGGTGATCAAGGCTTGTGAACGCGCCCTCAAACGCCATGACAAAGAGCTTGCCGAGCGCGAGCGCGTCAATGACATGTACGAGCTTATGCATGAGCTTGGCGGCGATGGGGTGGTCGTTGGTGTCGACGAGGTAGGTCGCGGATCGGTGGCCGGCCCTTTGACGGTATGCGCCGTCTGTCTTCCTATGGAGCCGCGCGTCTGGGGTATCAACGATTCCAAAAAGCTCACGCCCGCGCGCCGCGAGTTGCTTTCGGTGAAGATTGCCGAGGTGGCGACGGCAATCGGTTTTTGCCATATCGCGCCGAAGGATATCGATGAAATGGGCATGGCCCGTGCTATCCGTACCGCCGTTGCGGGCGCCGTGGCCGATACGGGACTTGAACCCGACTGCGTCCTCATGGATGGCAACCCCTTGGGCGCCGTTCCTAACGAGCGCGATGTGGTGAAGGGCGATGCCAAAATCGCCTGCATCGCCGCAGCGTCCATCATGGCCAAGGTCACGCGTGACGAGATGATGGTCGAGTACGACGCCGAGTATCCCGAGTACCATCTGGCCGAGTCGAAGGGCTATGCAAGCCCCGAGCACATTGAGGCCATTCGCAAACATGGACTTTGTCCTCTGCACCGCGTGAGCTTTTGCGGAAACTTTCTGCAGACTGAGCGGCTTTTTTAGGCCAATTGTGGAGACAGGGACCTTTGGGGTTTTATAAACCTGCTGGTAGCGGGCCGTATGCAACACCATTGCTGTGTACGGCCCGTTTTTTGACGGCATTTGGTCAGCTTTTGGTTTGCTTCCGGTACTTACCCGCATGAAAGGTGCCCTCATCATCGGGGCAATGCAGTGTGCGGGAAAGGAGACCCCATGAGTGCCGCAAGCAAAAAGAGCAAGACGCAGCAACTCAAGGAGCGTTGGGAAAACGGCGAGCTCGACTGCGGGGCGATGACGCCCGACTTTATCAAGGGACTCAGTCCCCGCGAGCTGGGCATGCTGGGCGAGCTGATCACCATCGACTACTTTAACGAGCGCGGCTACACCTTGCTGGAGCAGGGTTATCGTTGCACCGAGGGCGAGGCCGATCTGGTGCTGCTCGATGAGCTCGACGATGTCGTGGTGATGGCCGAGGTCAAGACCAGACGCGTCGCACTGGATTGCAGCACGCGGGTCTTTCCCGAGGAGGCCGTGGACGTCCAGAAGCAACGCCGCTACCGCCGCATCGCAAGTTGCTATCTCATGGAGCATTATCCGCTCAAGGCGATTCGCTTCGATGCCGTGGGTGTCACCATTCGCGGCGGGCATATCGCCGAGATCGAGCATCAGTACAACGCGTTCGATTGGCAGGTGTCGTGATGGCGTTCGAGACGTTTGCCGTTCACGCGGCCTGCATCCGCGGCGTCGAGGCGATTCACGTCACGGTCGAGGTCTCGCTTGCCGGTGGCGTTCCGGGCATTCAGATGCTCGGCATCCCGAGTATGGAGGTGATGGAGTCACGCGGTCGTATTCGCTGTGCGATGCGCTCCGCCGGGTTCGAGATTCCGCGCTCGGGCATTACGGTCAATCTGGCGCCCGGCGATATTCGCAAGACCGGTAGCGGCTTTGATCTGCCCATCGCCATCGCGGTTCTGGCGGCCGATGGGCAGATTCCCCGTGACAACCTCGATCGCTGCCTTATCGCCGGCGAGCTCGGCTTGGACGGTACGGTGCTTCCCGTCAAGGGCGAGGTGGCGTTTCAGCTGCTGGCTCGCGACATGGGGCTGTCTTTTATCGCCGGCAGGTCAGACCAGCATGTGCCACTCGCGGGCGTGGATTGTGGATTCATCGATCATTTGTCTCAGCTTGCCCATGGCATGGGCGATGCCGCGCGGCGCTACTTGGATTCTGAAGTGCTCGAGGCGACCTTTGAGCCCGAACTCGACTATGCCGACGTACTGGGGCAGGAAGTCGCCAAACGCGGCATGGCGCTGGCGGCAGCGGGTGAGCTCGGTTTGCTTATGGTCGGGTCCCCGGGATCGGGCAAGACGATGCTCGCCCGTCGTATGACCGGCATCCTGCCCGAGCTTTCCGTTGAGGACCAGCAGGAGGCGCTGTGCATCCATTCGGTCTTGGGCGAGAACATCGATGGCTTATTGGCAGGTCATCGGCCATTTCGAAGTCCCCATCACAGCATATCAACGGCTGGCCTCATTGGCGGAGGGCGCCCGGTGCATCCGGGTGAGATCAGCCTGGCTCATGGCGGCGTGCTCTTTTTGGACGAGCTTGCCGAGTTTCCCACGAGTGTGCTGCAGACGCTGCGTCAGCCCATCGAGCGCGGCTATGTGAGGATCGTGCGCGTCGACGGGGCCTTTACCTTCCCGTCGCGCTTTCAGCTGCTGGCTGCGAGCAATCCCTGTCCCTGCGGCTTTTTGGGCGACCGTGAGGTGCCATGCCGCTGCTCGGCGGCGATGGTCGAGCGCTATCGGTCAAAGCTGCGCGGTCCTTTGGCCGACCGTATCGACATGATGATCGATGTGACCCGTCCCGACCCCCAAGTGATTATCGAGGGTGCGGAGGGTATGTCGTCTGCCGAGTTACGTGACTACGTTGTGCGCGGTCGCGCTTTTCGCGCTTGGCGCGAATCCCGTATGGACGATGCGGATGCCGAGGTCGAGGATGACGAGACGCGGTCCATTGACGGCGTCGTTTCGACCTTTGAGCTCGATGATGCGGCGGAGAAGTGTGTGCTCGGCCTGTCCAAACGCACGCATCTCACGGGCCGCGGCATCGTGCGCCTGGTGCGTATCGCGCGTACAATCGCTGACGTCGCCGAGAGCGAGCATGTGACGCAGGACCACGTGCTCGAGGCGGCGATGTACCAGGGAAGGAGGGACCAATGATGGCCGAGGGAACCTTCGAGCTGCATCCAGGTGATACGTTGTATCCCGAGACCGTTTTGGAGCTTTCTGATGTACCCCAGACGCTCTATGTGCGCGGCAACCCCGAGGTGCTTTCGACGCCCGCGCTCTCCATCATCGGCGCGCGCAAGGCCTCGCCGTATGGTCTTGCCGTGGCAGAGCTTGCGTCAAAGGTGGCGGTCGAGGCGGGCGTGACGGTAGTCTCGGGCGGCGCGGTCGGTTGTGACCAGGCCTCGGGTTGGGCTGCGGTCAACGCTGGCGGTAAACACGTCGTGGTGCTGGGGACGGGCGCCGACGTGGTCTACCCGCGTTCGAGCGCGGGGCTTATTACGCGCACACTCGATACGGGTGGCGCGGTCGTGTCGATCTCTCCGTGGGGCATGGGTCCGCGCAAGTTTGCCTTTCCGCGCCGCAATCGCGTAATCGCGGCCTTGTCGCAAGCCCTCTTTGTATCCGAGGCGGGTATGCCTTCCGGGACGTTTTCTACAGCCGAGGCTGCTATGGATTTGGGGCGAGAACTTCTTGCCGTGCCGGGGTCGATCCTATCGCCCGAGTCGCGTGGCACGAATTACCTCATTGCGAACGGTGCCTGCTGCATCATCGACGAGGAATCTATCGAGATGGCTATTTCACGCATCTACGGCACCCTGCGCTACTCGCGCCCCGATGCTCCCGGCATTGCCGACCTGGATCAAACACAGCAGACCGTGATGCATGCACTCATCGCCTCTCCGCTCAAGGTCGACGACATCGCGGCACTCGTCTCGCTCGATGCCGTTGGCGTACTTAAGCTCCTGGGTTCGCTTGAGCTCGAGGGCCTTATCGAGCGCATGATGGATGGAAGGTATGCGCCCTCCAAGTTTGCCCTTCACGCCCAGACGCCCTTCGGTCACAATGGAAAACGTGTCAATTAGAAAGGTGTTTGCAGATGCTGTTTGATCAGGTGACGGTTATCGGTGGCGGTCTGGCGGGTTCGGAGTGCGCGATTCAGCTGGCGGATCGCGGGTTTTCCGTAAAGCTGTGCGAGATGCGCCCCCAGGTGAGCTCCCCGGCCCACCATACCGATCACCTGGCAGAGCTCGTCTGTTCCAATTCGTTTAAGTCGACCCGTCCCGATTCCGCCGCCGGTCTGCTGAAGGCCGAGCTCGAGCGCATGGGCTCTGTGCTGCTCGACTGCGCTCATCGTGCGGCCGTTCCCGCTGGCGGTGCCCTGGCGGTCGACCGAGTCAAGTTTTCCGAGCTCGTCGAGGCCGAGGTTGCCGCCCGCCCCAATATCGAGGTCGTCCACGGTGAGGTCACCCAGATTCCCGAGGGTCATGTGGTTATCGCCGCGGGCCCCTTGTGCTCGCCGGCATTGAGCGAGGAGGTCATGAAGCTTGTCGGCGGTGACGCCCTGGCGTTCTTTGACGCGGCCGCGCCGATCGTCGATGCCTCCA